>JBBQCC010000075.1:0-15585 GCA_038318285.1 Planctomycetota bacterium
AGGGGCGCAGCATCTCGGAGACGGACGGCCTGCTGCGCATGCGCGCACCGACGGCGGTCCAGGAACTCGCGGCGGGCACGTTCGAGTACCTGAACACCGTCCTCGGTGGCGAGATCGAGTTGCAGTTCGACAGCATCGTCCTGCCCAAAGGCCGCGCGTCGTCCAGCAGCGTCGTACCGCTCGAAGAAGCCGATCAACTGGTCGCCGGGGCGGAAACGAAACTCGGCAGTTGGCGCACGCGCGTCTCTCCGAGCCGACACGGTTCGATCTCGAGTTCGCGCTCGATCCCGCTCATCGCCGACTACAACGTCGAGATCGCACAGGCCTCGATCGCCTACGACCCGGTCGTGCTGAATGCGTCGGTCGGCATGCGCATCTCCGCCGCGGCCGCGCCGGCGCCGCAGGGCACGTGGCTGGCGCTCGTGATCGTTTCCTCGGATCCGTTGGGAGACGTGCGCGACTTCGACGTTGCGCTCTCCGGCCTCGTCGGCACGAGCATCGAAGAGAAGGCGAACAGCGGGCAGAGCAAGTTCCTCGGTTCCACGTCGCCGCGCAGCGTGGCCGGCCCGAAGAAGCTTCAGACGCTGAGTGCCCAGGATCGTTCGTTCGTGCTGAACACGTTTCTGCCCGAAGGTCGTGCGCTCGTGTTGACGACCGGATTGAACGCGCGTATGGCCCGCGGAACGCGCGCGCTCGTCGTACGACGCGGTGCGTCCGCGCTGCCGCTGCACGCGGGATTCCGTCCCGACGAGCACGGCGTGAACCGCTTCTCGTCCGCAGACACGACCTCGGCGCGCCCCGAGATGTTCGCGATCGACTTGAGTTCGGCGCAGCCGCCGACAGCGCACGTCGAGGACCCGAAAGCCTTCCGACTGAACCCGTGCTCGTCCGAGACCGACTGGTTGACCGCCAACATCACGACCGGCGATCTCGACAGCCCACTGGAGGAGATCGTCGAGGCCGCGGGAACGACCCTGAACAACTCGAACGACGTCGAGATCCACCAAGTCGGCACATGGGCCGTCCTCACGGGTTTGCACGGTTTAGGGGAGATCGGCATCGGCAAGCGCACGCCGCAAGATCCGCTGGCGGTGATGGAACGACTACGCGCGACGCCGCGCGTGTTCCAGGTCACGTTGACCTTGTCCCGACGCGGCGAGATGGGCGCGCGCTGTACGGTGCCGATCCGGACGGGTGCGCAATCGTCGATCGTGCTCGCCGCCGAAGAATTGGTGCTCGCGGACAGCGACGTCGAGGTCGCGCAATCGGCCACGGTCGCCGATCCCGTGACGCAGATCGAGATCGACGGCCTGGTCGTCCACCTCGAGCCGCGCGTCGCGCGATCGGGCGCCATTTCACTCGGAATCTCCGGTTCCGCGCGTCTCTCACGCGGCGCGACGCGCGAGTTCGCGTCGGGCTCCGAGTTCTTGCCGACTCTGCAGTTGACGTCGGCAGACGAACTCCGCCTCTCCGAACGTCTCGTCTTCGACGCTGCGGCCGGGGTGCGCACAGTCCGGCTGGGTGATCGCAACGAACCGTCGGAAGGTCTCGCGCTCGACGTCGAGATGATCGAGGTCCGCTGAGCGCCCGAGCCGCCACGACGAGCCACCACGACGAGCCACGGGTTGCGCATCGGCGTGCGCGTGGGAAGGCTGGACTGCGGCGGGTTCACGCGGCTTGACCGCGCGGACCCGCCGCAGTCCCATGGCGCCATGCGCAACCTGTGGATCGTGGTCGCGGCGCTCGCGCTCTGGCAGGCGACCGGCGCACCGGCCGGATTCGAGGACCTCGCCGCCCCGCAGCCGGCGGACGAACGCGGCATCGCGCTCGACGGGACGAGCCGCATCACGTGCTCGGAGTGTCACGCCGACATCGTCGCCGAGTGGGCGACGACGCTGCACGCGCGCGCCTGGGTCGACGAGGCGTTCCGCGAAGAGCTCGCCGACGTGCGCCGGCAGGAGAGCTGTCACAACTGCCACATTCCCGAGCCGCTGCACCTTGCTGTCGGTGCGGACGGCGCGCTGCCGCAGAAGCCGAAGCCGCGCGATGCGACGCCGCACGACGCGCCGCTGCCGGACGTGGATGCGCACTTCGGCGTTTCGTGCGAGACGTGTCACCGCGGTCCCGAGGGCACGATCCTCGGGCCGTACGGTGCGAAGAGCGCAGCGCACGTGTCGGTGAAGCACGCGTCGTTCCTGCCGGAGTCGAACAGCGCGCTGTGCATCGCCTGCCACGCGACGACCGTCGGACCTGTGATCGGCATCGCGAAGGGCTTCGCGGACGTGGAGCCGGCGGCGAACGGACTCTCGTGCGTCGGCTGTCACATGGCGCCGGTGCAGCGCCCGGCCGCGGAACAGGCGGGAAAACCGGCCTTTCCTGCGCGCTCGGGCCGTAGCCACGCGCTGCAGACGCCGCGCGATCCGACCTTCCTGGCGCGCGCGTTCCAGATCACCGTCGAACGCCGGGCCGACGACGTCGTCGTGCGCGTCGCGAACGCGTGCGGCCACCGTGTGCCCGGGCGGCTGGGGCGTACGTTCGCGCTCGAAGCGACCCTCCTCGACGGTGACGACCAGGTGCTCGCGACCGCGCGGCACACGATCGAGAGCAAGAGGACCCTGCCCGCGGACGGCGCGATCGAGATGACGCTGCACGGTGCCGGTGCCCTGGTGCGCGGCGCCGTCGTGCACCTCGTCGGCGTCCACGAGTCGCCCGCGCTGCCCGACGAGTCGCGCTTCCTCGACCGTCGCTTCCCCTTGCCCTGAAGTCCACGCCGTCCGCACGGCGGCGCGTTCCATCGGCGTAGGAAGCCGAGCCGAACGAAACGCGAGGCGCTCCAGCGGATATCGTGCGGAGAACGATGCGCACACGCTGGCTCTACGAACTCGCAGCGACTTGCACCGCGATCGCGGTTCTCCTCGCGGCGTCCGCGACGGCGAGCACGAATCCTTCCCCCGCGCTCGCGACCGCGACACGTTCCAGCCCCGAGGTCGATCCGATCGCAAAGCTCGCGCAGCGCATGCAGCGCCTGCGCCGCGCGGAACTGCGCTTCGATCCGAAGGTCGCCACGGAATTGAGCGGCCTCGTCGCCGATGCGCGTCTGGTCTGGGCCATCGATCCCGGACGCTCGACGGAGATCGCGATCGCGCTCCTCGACGTCGCCGGCTCGTTCGCCGAGGCGGATCCCAAACAGGGTGAAGACCAGGCAGCCGCTGCGAAACTGCGCGACGCGGCGCTCGACACGTTGCGCGCGCACCTCGATTCGCCGTTCGCGATCTGGCTGGCGCGCGAGGTCGTGCCGGCGCCGACGCAGCCCTTCGACCGGCGTCTCGCGGCCGTCCGGTTGCTGAAGGACCAGACGCAACCGGCAGTGAAGCTCGCGCTGCTCTCGGCCACGCAAGAGAAGGAGCCGCGCATCCGCCGCGAGGTCCTGAACAACCTCGCGGGCTGGTACGACCCGGCCGTCCACGCCATTTTCCTGCGGGAATTGCAGCGTGAGATCGCCGGGGACCCGACTGCGGAGGGCGGCATCGCCGAGGTGCACTTCCGGCAGGTATCGTCGGATCCGACGAAGCGCTTCCTGCCCGAACTCGAACCGATCGTGAAAGGCGGGCTGATCGCCACGGATTGGCGCGTCGCCGTGCGCGCCGTCCACCTGTCGCGTCCGTTCAGCAACGAGGCGATCGTCCCCCACCTCATCGAGGCGATGAGTCTGTGGAAGACGCGCGGCGCGCAGTTCGGCCACGCGCTGCGCATGCAGCTCGAGATCGAGCGTGAGTTGCGCCAGCGAACGGGACGCGCGCTGGGCATCGATGCCGACCCGTGGCGGCGCTGGTACGCCGCGATGCGTCGCGGCGAGATCCCGCACACGGGCGAGTACGCCGGAGCGCCCTCGGAGCGCACGACGGCCGGGTTCTTCGGCCTGCAACCGACCAGCGACCGGATCGTGTTCGTGCTCGACCGCTCGAAGAGCATGGAGATCGGCTTCGGCCCGGCCGGCACGAGCGGCATCGGTCGGCGCTGGGACGAGGCGGTGAAGCAGCTCGACAGCTTCCTCGAGGCGATCGGGCCCGAGAGCCGCTTCGACGTCGTGCTGTTCCACGACTACGCCGAGTCCTGGCACGGCGGCGCCCTGGTCCCGGCCGACGAGAAGCAGCGCGCGAAGGTGCGCGAGTGGCTGAAGGTGCAGGTGCCGAACGGCAGCACGGCGCTGCGGCGCGGCGTCGAAGCGGCGCTGCAGATCGATCCGAACCGCGGCCTGCAGATCGAGAAGCTCGAAGCCGACACGGTGATCCTCTTGTGCGACGGCGACACGAACGAGGGCGCGGCCTGGGTCGCGCCGTTTCTGGCGGAGATCAACGCCGTGACGCGCATCGCGTTCTACGGCGTGCAGATCGGGGGCAGCGGGGACGGGACGCTGCAGGCGCTGGCCGAGGGCAGCGGGGGCGAGTTCGTCCAGATTCCCGGCTGAGGGCCGCCTCGCCGTTCGATTCAATCGCCTCAAGCCATTGGAATCAATACACTTACGGAATCACCCCGAGGTCGCTTCCGGGGTCGAAGGAACGCCGTCCACGGCCACCGAGCTCAGTGGGTACATCTGGTAACCAGAAGCGGTGCGCGAGCGCCTCCTGCCCTGCTCTCAAGGCGCACGTCACACCGTCGGCGCTCCCATTCGCGTTCACAACGCACGTCCTGCGCCCGGCTTCGCAGCGCACGGGCACCGTCGCCGTGCACGACCGAAGCGGCTCGCCGTCCTTCTGACTCGTTCTTCCGACCACCTCACCTCGCCGCTACACTCCCGCGACATTTTTCCGGCCAACGCAGCGGGTCCGCGCCCCGCCGAAGGCCGCTCACCGAACGGTCGCCGCTGACGCGCTCCTGCGCGCAGGCGCGGCCCGAGCCCGGTCCCCGATGCTCGAGAAATACGCCCCGCTCCTGATCCTCCTGGCCCTCGCGCTGGGTTTCTCCGTGTCGCAGGTGGTCCTCAGTGAGGTCGCCGGACGCCGTCGGAAGAACGTGGGCAAAGGCGACCCCTACGAATGCGGCATGGCACCGGTCGGGGGAGCGCGGATCCGCCTCTCGATCCACTACTACCTCATCGCCGTCCTGTTCATCCTCTTCGACGTCGAGTCCGTCTTCCTCGTGCTGTGGGCGGTCGCCGCAGAGGGCTTCCAGGCGAACGGAATGGCGCTGTTCGTCTTCGCCGAGATCGCCGCGTTCGTCTTCATCCTCGGACTCGCGCTCGTCTACGTGTGGCGCAAGGGAGGTCTCGAATGGGATCGCTGAAACCCGCCGACGGACACGCGTCCGAGACCGGCTTTTTCGTCACCCAGGTCGACTGGGTCGTCAACTGGGGCCGCAAGAACAGCCTGTGGCCGATGCCACTGGGCCTGTCGTGTTGCGGTATCGAGCTGATGGCCATGATCGGGCCCAAGTTCGACATCGCGCGCTTCGGCGCCGAAGCGGCGCGCTTCAGCCCGCGCCAATGCGACCTCATGGTCGTCGCCGGCACGCTGACCTGGAAGATGGCCGAGGCCGCGCGCCTCATCTATGACCAGATGCCGGACCCGAAATGGGTCATCGCGATGGGCGTGTGCTCGAGTTCGGGCGGCATGTACGACAGCTACAGCGTCGTGCAGGGCATCGACATGATCCTGCCGGTCGATCTGTACGTCCCCGGATGCCCGCCGCGTCCGGATGCGGTCATCGACGCGATCCTCAAGCTGCAGAAGAAGATCGAGCGCGAGCATCCGTTCGAACTCCTGCTCGGCGGCGACGTCGTGGACGAGTACGACTCGGGCACGAAGCGCTTCCTGCGCGCGCCGAACCATGGCGTCGCGACGACGCGCAGCCACGAAGTCCTGCCGCCCTCGGGGGCCGGACGGGATCGCACATGAGCACGCAGGAACGCGTCGCCGTGGCACTCGGCGGCATCGCGCACAAGATCGTTCCGCAACGTGACGACGCGCTGGTCGTCGAGATCGACGCCGCCGCGGCGCTCACGGTCATGACGGCGCTGAAGGATCGTGCGGGCTTCGACACGAACGTCTTCGTCACGGCGATCGACCGCTACCCGGCCGAGCCGCGCTTCACGGTCCAGTGGGCGTTCCTGTCGACGACGCACAACGACCGCGTGCGCATTCAAGCCCGCGTCGCCGTCGAAAACGTGCACGTCCCCAGCATCACCAGCCTCTGGCCCGGCACGGCCTACTCGGAGCGCGAGTGCTTCGACATGTTCGGCATCCTCTTCGACGGTCACGTCGGACTGCGCCGACTCTTGATGCCGCAGGGCTACGACCACTTCCCGCTGCGGAAGGAATTCCCGCACCAGGGCATCGAGCCCGATCGTCTCTACCGCGAGTGGGACCGGGCCCGTCGCGAACGGTCGCCGCTGCGCTCGGAGTCGCAAGTATGAGCACGCGTATCCCCGCCGGGATGAGTTTGCCCGCCGGAATGACTCCCCCTGCCGGTGGGACCAGCACGCGCACGTTCGAGTACGCGCCGGGCGAGATCGACCGCGACGATCCGCTGCATGGCGAGCTCATGGAGCTCAACATGGGCCCGCAGCACCCGGCGACGCACGGTGTACTGCGCATCGCGGTCGTGCTCGACGGCGAGCGCATCGTGAAGGCCGATCCCGACGTCGGCTTCCTGCACCGCGGCAAGGAGAAGACCTGCGAGTCGCTCGGCTGGCGCAAGTTCTTCGTTCACACGGACCGGCTCGACTACCTGCAGCCGTTGATGAACAACTGCGCCTATGCGTTGGCGCTGGAGAAGCTCGCCGGCATGCAGGTGCCCGAGCGCGGCCAGACGATCCGCGTGCTGCTGATGGAACTCAGCCGCGTGATGGCGCACCTGATCTACCTGGGCACGACGTCGATCGACCTGGGCGCGGTGACGATGTTCTTCTTCACGTTCAGCGAGCGCGAACGCATCTACTCGCTGCTCGACGCGTACACCGGTCACCGGATGAACAACACGTACATCCGCATGGGCGGCGTGTACGCCGACGTCGAGCCGGAGGTCGAGCGCGAAGTGCGCGCCTGGCTGAACCAGTTCCCGGCGAAGATCGACGAGTTCGAGAAGATGTTGACGGGGAACCGCATCTGGTTCGACCGCAACCGCAACGTCGGCGCGCTGACGCCCGAGCAGTGCAAGGCGTGGTCGCTGACGGGCCCCAACCTGCGCGGATCCGGCGTCGAGTGGGACCTGCGCAAGAAGCAGCCCTACTCCGGCTACGAGTCGTACGACTTCGACATCCCCGTGGGCACGATCGGCGACTGCTACGACCGCTACGCCGTGCGCATCGAGGAGATGCGTCAGTCGGTGAAGATCTGCCAGCAGGCGCTCGATCGCTTGGCCGTGACGCGCGGCGGTGAATTCCTGGCCGACGACCGGCGCTATGTGCTGCCGCCCAAGGGGCTGGTGCACTCGTCGATGGAAGAGCTCATCCACCAGTTCAAGATCGTGACGGACATGGCGTTGCCGAAGGGCGAGGCCTACCACGCGGTCGAAGCCAGCAAGGGCGAGCTGGGCTTCTTCATCGCCTCCGACGGCACGAGCCACCCGTTGCGTTGTCACATCCGCGCACCGGGATTGATGAACGTGCAGGCGATTCCCGTCATCGCGGAGGGACGCCTCTTCTCCGACATGGTCTCGATCATCGGGTCGCTCGACTTCGTGATGGGCGAGGTGGATCGCTGATGGCTGTTCCGAACAAGCTGATGGCTCTCCCGAAGAAACTCACCGACGAGTTCGACGAGCTCGTCAAGAACTACCCCGAGCGTCGCGCGGCGCTGATCGTCGCACTGCACCGCTGCCAAGAGGAACTCGGCGGCTGGATCTCGCCCGAGGTCATGGAAGACCTGGGCGCCTACTTCGAACTGGAACCAGTCGAAGTATTCGGCGTCGCGAGCTTCTACCCGATGTTCAACCTGCGACCGGTCGGCAAGCACGTCGTCTCGGTCTGCCACAACATCTCGTGTGATCTGCGCGGCGCGCAGGACGTGATCGCGAAAGCCTGCGAAGTGACCGGCGCGCCGCTGGGCGGCACGTCGAAGGACGGCAAGTGGACCGTGCGCCACGTCGAGTGCCAGGGCGCGTGCGCGAACGCGCCGATGTTCGACCTCGACGGCGTCTACCACGAGGACCTGACGGTCGAAAAGGTCGCGCAGATCCTCGGAGGCGTGCGATGAAGCCGTACGAAACGTACTTGCTCGACCGCGCGAACGTCGCGGGCGCGCACCAGCTGGCCACGTTCCAGAAGCTCGGCGGCTACAAGGGCCTCGAACAGGTCCTGAAGAGCGGCATGACGCCCGCGCAGGTCGTGGACGAGATGAAGAAGTCGGGTCTGCGCGGCCGCGGCGGCGCCGGATTCTCGACCGGCATGAAGTGGAGCTTCATGCCCGACATCACGAAGGACCCGCGCGTCAGGTACTTGGCGATCAACGCCGACGAGTCCGAGCCCGGCACGTGCAAAGACCGCGTGCTGATGGAGAAGGATCCGCACGGCGTGATCGAGGGCTCGCTGATCGCGGCCTTCGCGATCCGCGCTTCGGCCGTCTACATCTACGTGCGCGGCGAGTACCGCTTGTCGCACGACCGCTTGCTCGCCGCCGTGAAGGAAGCGCGCGCGGCCAAGTTCGTGGGGAAGAACATCCTCGACTCCGACTTCAGCTGCGAAGTGTTCCTGCACAAGGGTGCGGGCGCCTACATCTGCGGCGAGGAAACGGGGCTGATGGAAAGCCTCGAGGGCAAGCGCGGTCACCCGCGTCAAAAGCCGCCTTTCCCCGCGCAATCGGGTCTGTGGAACTCCCCCACGACGGTCAACAACGTCGAGACGGTGTTCAACGCCCCATTCATCGTGCAGCGCGGCGCCGCGTGGCACGCGGGCATCGGCACGCAGAACAGCAAGGGCAACTTCCTCTGCGGCATCTCGGGCCACGTGAACCGACCGGGCGTGTACGAGCTGCCCTTCGGCACCACGGCGCGTGAGATCCTCGACGAGAAGGCCGGCGGCATGTGGAAGGGACGCCAGCTGAAGGCCTGGTTTCCGGGCGGCAGCTCGTGCGCATTGCTCACCGGCGCTGACGTCGACGTCGTGCTCGACCACGACTCGTTGCGCGCGCGCGGCAGCTCGCTGGGCACCGCGGCGATGGTGATGATGGACGACCAGACGTCCATCGCACGCGTGATGGAAGTCATCGCGCGCTTCTACGAACACGAAAGCTGTGGACAGTGCAGTCAGTGCCGCGAAGGCACGCAGTGGCTGTCGCAGATCTTCCGCCGCATCGCTCACGGCAAGGGCCAGGACGACGACGTGGCGACGATCGAAGCGCTAGCGAAGGGCATGGCGCCGGGCAAGACGATCTGTGCGCTGTCCGACGCGGCCGCGATCCCGACGCTCAGCGCGATCAAGCTGTTCAAAGAAGAACTGATCGAGTGCATCCGCCAGAAGCGGGATCCGCTCGGAATCCCGGCCCCGAAGTACGCGAGCGTGGGAGCGCACTGACGTTGGTCAAGATCACCGTGAACGGACGCGTCGTCGACGCGGATCCGACGAAGCCGCTCATCCGCGCCTGCCACGACAACGACGTGGACGTGCCGATGTACTGCTACCACCCGGGCCTGACGCCGGTCGGCAGCTGCCGCATCTGCCAGGTCGAAGTGAGGCAGGGCGATGCGCCCGGCCGCGTCATGGTCGCGTGCCGCACGGCGCCGGTCGAAGGGATGATCGTCGACACGGAAAGCCCGAAGGCGCACTCCACGCGGCGCGAATGCCTCGAGTTCCTGCTGAAGAACCACCCGCTCGACTGTCCGATTTGCGACAAGGCCGGCGAGTGCGACCTGCAGGACTACACGTACGACGAAGGCCAAGCGGCAGGTCGCTCGAACGAGCCGCGCCGCCCGATGGAGAAGCGGAAATCGCTCGGTGAAGTCATCGTGCTCGACGAGGAGCGCTGCATCCTGTGCAGCCGCTGCGTGCGCTTCTTCGAGGAAGTGCCCAAGAAGGCGCAGCTGACGGTCAGCGACCTGGGTTCACGCTCGATCATCTCGACGTTCCTGGATCGCCCGTTGTCGGGCAACTACCAGGGCAACATCGCGGATCTGTGCCCAGTCGGCGCGCTGACGCTCAAGAAGTTCCGCTTCCGCGCGCGCGTCTGGAACCTCGTGAAGATGGCGTCGACGTGCGTCGAGTGCAGCCGTGGCTGCTCGATCCAGGTCGAAGTGCTACGCGGTTCCGACGTGAAGCGCTTCCGCCCGCGCGCGAACGAAAAGGTCAACGGCTACTGGATGTGCGACGTCGGTCGCTTCGCGTTCGGTCACGCCAACGCCGAAGGTCGCCTGGAGGGCGCGCGCGTGATCGAGGGCATCGCCCCGGTGCAGACGCCCATCGAGACCGGCCTGTGCGCCGTGCGCGATGCGCTGATGGCCACGAAAGGCGGACTGATCGTCGTGTCGCCGTTCTGCACGGTCGAGGAGGGCGCGGCTCTGCAAGATCTCGCGCGGCGACACCAGGCCGAGATCGCGTTCGTCTCCCCCGCGCCGAACGCGCTGAAGGACGACCTCCTGCACACCGGCGATCCGTGCCCCAACAGGCGCGGTTTGACCGACCTCGGGATCGTCGGCGAGAGCCCGGATGCACTGGTGAAGCGCATCTCGGCCGCGAAGCTCGTCGTCGTCGCGGGCGAGCGCGTCGTCGAACTGCTCGGCGCGGACGCGGTGAAGAACCTGCCCAGTACGGTGGCGCTGTACGCCTTCGAGTGTCACCCGGTCCAGTCTGGCGCGTTGCGCGCGGAGATCGGCATCGCGAACCACGTCGAGCGCATGGGCACGATCGTCAACGTCGACGGCGTGCGTGGACCGCTCGCCGCCGCGAAGCCCGCGCCGCGCAGCGTGCGCGCGCTGACTCGCCACCTCGAGGACCTCGCGCGCCTGTCGCCGCGTCGGGAGGCCGCTGCTCGATGAGCACGTTCCAGGACTTCCTCGTCGCGCTGGTCAAGACGCTGCTGATCTTCGGCACCGTCGTCCAAGTGGCGGCGCTGATGACGCTGGCCGAGCGACGGTTCTCGGCCTGGATGCAGTACCGCATCGGCCCCAACCGCGTCGGTCCGTTCGGCCTGCTGCAACCGCTCGCCGATGGTGTGAAGTTCATCTTCAAGGAAGAGCTCGTGCCCGACGGCGCGAACCGCTGGCTTTTCCGCGCCGCCCCGGTGATCGCGGCTTTGCCGGCGATGATGACGATCGCCGTCATCCCGTTCGCGCCGGACGTGATCATCGGCAACCGCAACTACGGCACGTTCGCCGTCGCCGAGCTCGACGTCGGGATCCTCTACATCCTCGCGCTGGGTGGGATCTCGATCTACGGCGTGATCCTCGGCGGCTGGGCCAGCAACTCGAAGTACTCGCTGCTCGGCGCACTGCGCGCGTCGGCGCAGATGATCAGCTACGAGCTGACGCTGATCCTCACGATCCTGGCGGTCGTCGTGCTTTCGGGCTCGCTGAATCTGCGCACGATCGTCGAGTCGCAGCCCAACCTGCTCGACTGGCACATCTTCAGCCAGCCGCTCGCCTTCGTCATGTTCGTCATCGCGACGTTCGCCGAGACGAACCGCCACCCGTTCGACTTCTCCGAGTGCGAGCCCGAACTCGTCGGCGGCTTCCACACCGAGTACTCGGCGATGAAGTGGGCGATGTTCTACATCGGCGAGTATTCGGCGATGACGATGATGTCGGCGCTGACGGTCGTCCTGTACCTCGGCGGCTGGTCGGTGCCGTTCTGGCCTGACGCGCCCTGGTACGTCGGCCTGGCCGCGATGCTCGCGAAGACGGGGTTCTTCCTGTTCCTCTTCCTGTGGGTGCGCTGGACCTTGCCGCGCTTCCGCTTCGACCAGCTCATGCGCATGGGCTGGAAGGTCTTCCTCCCGTTGTCGCTCCTGAACCTCCTCCTCACGGGGATGTTCAAGGCGTTCGGCTGGGATCTGTGGAGCCTGCTGCCATGGTGATCGTCAAGCGGAAGGAGCTGTCGCTCCTCGAGCGCCTGTACCTGCCGGAAGTGTTCCGCGGCCTGAGCATCACCTTCCGAAAGATGTTCGAGCCCAAGATCACGCGGCAGTACCCGGAAGAACCGCTGCCGAAGACCGAGGTCACGCGCGGGCAGCCGCGCCTCGTCGTGCGCGAGGACGACACGATCGCGTGCGTGTCCTGCGGCCTGTGCGAGGCGGCCTGCCCGGCCTACGCGATCACCATCGACGGCGGCGAGACCGACCGCGCGATCGAACGCGAACCCGTGCGCTTCGACATCGACATGCTGCGTTGCATCCTGTGCGGCTTCTGCGAAGAGGCCTGCCCGAAGGAAGCGATCTACATGTCCGACGAGCTCGAGCTCGCTGACTACTCGCGCGACGCGCTGATCTACGACATGGACAAGCTGAAGCGCCCGAAAGCGGCGCTGCAGAAGCGCATCGACTACGTGAAACGGATCAACAATCGATGGCAGACGCCCTCTTCTACGTGATGGCGATCGCGGCCGTGATGGCCGCGCTCGGCGTCGTGCTGGCGAAGAATCCGATGCAGTGCGTCCTGTCGCTGCTCGGGTGCTTCTTCGCGTTGTCGATGATCTACCTGCTCGCGGGATTCCAGTTCCTCGCCGCCGCGCAGATCCTCGTGTACGCCGGCGCGATCATGGTGCTGTTCCTGTTCGTGATCATGCTGCTGAACCTGGGCAATCCGGGTTCGGAGGATCCGACGGACGTGCGCATGTTCTCGCGCGCGAACGCCGGCCTGATGGTCCTCGTCGCGGCGGCGCTGCTGTTCGTGTCGGCGCTCGCGATCCGCTACGCGGGACCGATGCCGGTTTCGCAAGCACTGCCCAAGCAGGGCCTCGACCCGATTCCGGGCCTCGCCGAGCAGATGTTCGGTCGCTACTTGCTGCCGTTCGAGGCGATCTCCGTGCTGCTGCTCGCGACCGCCGTCGCTGTCATGGTGCTGGCCAAGCGCGAGAACCGCTCGCCGGGGAGCAACCAAGCGTGAACGTCCCCTCCGAACACCTCCTCGTCCTCGCAGCGGTGCTGTTCTCGGTCGGAGCCGCGGGCTTCTTCCTGCGCCGCAACGTGATCGTGGTCCTGATGTGCGTCGAGCTCATGCTCAACGCCGCCAACCTGTCGTTCCTCGCGGCGAGCCGCATGCACGCGCTGGCTGCGGACTCGACCGGACCCAGCCTCGAAGGTCCGACCTTCGCGCTGTTCGTGATCGTCGTCGCCGCCATCGAGGCCGCCGTCGGACTCGCGCTCGTCATCGCCCTCTACCGCAATCGCCAGACGGTCACGCTCGAAGCGTTGACCGACTTGAAGGACTGAGAAGGCCTCATGCTCCAACAAGCCCCCCTGATCCCCGCCGGATCGCCCGCCTTCGACTGGCTGTGGCTGATCCCGGCCCTGCCGCTCGCCGCAGCGGCGCTCGCCGGGATCCTGCACTTCCTGACGCTGCGCTCGCGCGGAGCGTGGAAGAAGTCGGCGGTTCCGCACGGTAATGACGGTCACGGTCACGCTGCGCACGCTCACGCTGCGCACGCTCACGCTGCGCACGGTCATGACGCGCACGCCGACGCACACGCTGCCGACGCCCACGCTGTCGATCATGGTCACGCCAAGGTCTCTGCCGGCATCGGCGCACTCGCGCCCTGGCTCGCCGCGCTGTCCATGTACGCTGCGTTCGCGCTGTCGCTGAAGGGCTTCATGCTCCTGCGCGACCTGCCCGAAGCCGCGCGTGTCATCCGCTCGACCGCCTGGTCCTGGATCGACACCGGCACGTTCGGCATCGACGTCGCGATGCACCTCGATCCCCTGTCGAGCGTCATGACGCTCGTCGTCACGGGCATCGGCGCGCTGATCTTCACGTACGCCGCGGGCTACATGAAGGGCGACCCGGGGTACGCCAAGTTCTTCGGGTACCTGGCGCTGTTCGCGTTCTCGATGCTGATGCTCGTCCTGTCGTCGAGCCTCATCGGTCTCTTCGTCGGTTGGGAAGGCGTCGGGCTCTGCTCGTACCTCCTGATCGGGTTCTGGTACGAGAAGGGCTGGCCGGCCGAGGCGGGTCAGAAGGCGTTCATCATGAACCGGATCGGCGACGCGAGCTTCCTGCTCGGGTCGTTCCTCCTGGCGCGCCTCTTCGGTTCGCTCGACATGGCCGCGGTCGTCGCCGGGGTTCCCGGCGCGATGGCCGGACACACGACGGAGCTCTTCGTCGCTGGCCTGTTCCTGTTCGGCGGCGCGTGCGGCAAGTCGGCGCAGATCCCGC
The DNA here is from genome assembly GCA_038318285.1 of Planctomycetota bacterium. GTDB lineage: Bacteria > Planctomycetota > UBA1135 > UBA1135 > JAEUHZ01. The sequence continues at coordinate 14,296 of JBBQCC010000075.1, forward strand.
TGTTCACGTGGCTGCCCGACGCCATGGCCGGCCCGACGCCGGTCTCGGCACTCATTCACGCGGCCACCATGGTCACGGCTGGCGTGTACTTGGTGGTGCGCTTGAATCCGCTGTTCGCGGCGAGCCCCACGTTGCTCGCGATCATCGGCATCGTCGCGGCGACGACCGCGTTCGTCGCCGGCACGACGGCCCTGGTGCAACGCGACATCAAGAAGGTGCTCGCGTACTCGACGGTCTCGCAGCTCGGCTACATGTTCCTCGGTCTCGCGACTGGTGCGTGGGCCGCGGCCGTGTTCCACCTCGTCACGCACGCCTTCTTCAAGGCTCTCCTCTTCTTGGGTGCCGGATCGGTGATCCACGGCATGCACGAGGAGCAGGACATGCACAAGATGGGCGGCCTCAAGCGCCACATGCCGGCGACGTTCCTGACGTTCCTGGCCGGATCGGCCGCGCTGTCGGGCCTGCCGCTGATGTCGGGCTTCTTCTCGAAGGACGAGATCCTCGCGCACACGTTCGCGCAGGGCACGCCTCTCTATTTCGCGCTGTGGGCCGTCGGGATCGTCACGGCCGCGCTGACGGCGTTCTACACGTGGCGCATGGTCGCGCTGACGTTCTTCGGCAAGGAACGCTTCGACGTCGCGAAGGTGCACCCGCACGAGTCCCCGATCGTCATGACCGCGCCGCTGATGGTGCTCGCTGTGCTGTCGGTCGTCGGCGGCGCGCTCGGCCTGCCGGTCGTGCTCCACGCACCGCACCTTCTGGCCGAATGGCTGGCGCCGGTGACGGCGAGCGGAACGCAGATCTTGCTGGCCGCCCATGGTGAGCACGAGATGTCGCACACGCTCGAGTGGGTCTTGCTCGGCCTCGGTTCCCTCATCGCGATCGTCTTCGCCGTGCGCGGCTTCCGCGCCTACTCGGGCGGCGTGCAACGCGACGTCGAGCGCGAGACGAAGAGCCCGCATCTCTCAGCGTTCCTTTCTGACGCCTGGACGATCGACACGAAGTACACGAGTTTGATCGTCGGCCCCGTGAAGCTCCTCGCCTTCGTGATCGCCGTCGTCGTAGACGCCTTCGCGATCGACGGGCTCGTCAACGGCGCCGCGGCGTTCACGCGCGGCACGGGCGCACGCGTCCGCAAGATGGCCGACGGCAACATCGCGACGTACGGCCTGTGGATGGGCGCGGTCACCGCGTTGATGGCCTTCCTGTTCCTCTGGAAGCACGGGTCCTGAGCGCCATGTTCGAGATGACACTCTCCGTCCTCGTCTTCCTGCCGCTCGTCGGCGCGCT
>JBBQCC010000076.1:0-15519 GCA_038318285.1 Planctomycetota bacterium
CGGTGCAGCACCTGCTCGGGCCCGAGTCGCTCGACGAAGTCGGCGAGCCAATCGACGTACTCGTCGACATCGAGCGTCGCGATCTCGCCCGCGCGCCAAGCTTTTTCCATCTGCGTGCGCCGCAAGATCATGAGGTTGTGCACCTTCACGCCGGCCAGGCCCGATCGCGCCAGCGCGTCGGCCGTGCGGTGCGCGCCCTCCCGCCCGTCGCCCGGTAGTCCGAGGATCGCGTGCCCGACGCACAGGAGGCCGCGCGCGTGCACGCGGCGCACGGCGTCTTCGAACTCGGCCAGCGTGTGGAAGCGTCGGATGGTGCGCTGGACCGCGTCGTCCGCGGTCTCGAGTCCGAGCTCGACCCAGACTTCGACGCGCTGCGCCAACTCGGCCAACACGTCGAGCGCATCCTCCGGCAACGTGTCCGGCCGCGTCGCCAGCGCGACCGCGACGAGCGGATTGCCGGGAGAGTCCAGCACCGGGTCGAGTACGGCGAGCACTTCGCGCAGGCGCGCGATCTCGACGTACGTGTTCGAGTACGACTGGAAGTAGGCGATCGCGCCGACGCCCGGTCCACGGCGCGCGACGCGCGCGAGACCGTGCTCGAGCTGGATCGCGAGCTCGGCGCCGCTCTTCAGCGCGCCGGTGCCCGAACCCTCGACGTCGCAGTAGGTGCAACCGCCGAAACCCTTCGTGCCGTCGCGGTTCGGGCACGTGGACCCGGCGTCGAGCGCGACGCGGTGGACCGCGCGGCCGAAGCGCTCGCGTAGCCACGGTTGCAGCGTGCGGAAGGGGAGCGTCACGGGGCGATCGTACCCGCGCCGCGCACACGAGGCGCCCCGATCCGATCTGGATCCCCGGTCGATCGCGCTAGACTGCGCGCCCCATGCACATCCAGCCCATCGTCGTCGGCACTGCCGGGCACATCGACCACGGCAAGTCGACGCTGGTGAAGGCGCTGACGGGCATCGATCCCGATCGACTCAAGGAAGAGGCCCTGCGCGGGATGACGATCGACCTCGGCTTCGCACGGTTTCAGTTGCCCGACGGCCGCACGGTCGGCGTGATCGACGTGCCCGGGCACGAGCGATTCGTGAAGAACATGGTCGCGGGCGCGAGCGGCATCGACGTCGCGCTGCTCGTCGTCGCGGCGGACGACGGCGTGATGCCGCAGACGCGCGAACACCTCGCGATCATGACGTTGCTCGGGCTCCAGCGCGGGATGATCGCGTTGACGAAGGTCGACGCGGTCGAACCTGCGCTCGTGGAACTCGCCCTGGAGGACGTGCGCGCCGCGATCGTGGGCACATTCCTGGAGGACGCGCCGATCGTCCCCGTCTCCGCGTTGACCGGCGCCGGCATGGAGGAGTTCAAGTCCGTGCTGTTCCGCTTGGCCGCCGAGACCAAACCGCGCAGTGCGGAGGGCGTGTTCCGCATGCCGATCCAGCGCGTGTTCAGCTCGCACGGACACGGCACGATCCTCACCGGCATTCCGATCTCGGGCTCGGCGAAGCTCGGCGACGCGCTCGAGATCCTGCCCGTCGGCCTCACGACGAAAGTGCGCGGTCTGCAGGCCTATTCGCAGTCGGTGGATACGGTGCGCGCCGGCCACTCGAGCGCGATGAACGTCGCCGACGTCGACCAACACTCGGTCTCGCGCGGCATGGTCGTGGCCACGCCGGGGTATTTCCGCAGCGCGACGATGCTCGGTGCCAGCGTGCGCGCACTGGCCGACCTCGACCGTCCGGTCGCCGACCGCACGCAGGTCCGCTTCCACGCCGGGACGGCGGAAGTCTTGGGCGAACTCGTGCTGCTCGACTGCGAAGAGCTCGCGCCGGGCGCGGAATGCCTCGCGCAACTGCGCCTCGAGGATCCCGTCGTGGTCGCGCCCGGCGATCGTTTCGTGTTGCGGCTCGCGTCGCCGGCCTACGTACTGGGCGGCGGCGTCGTGCTCGAGGAGAGCAAGCACCGCCTCAAGCGCTTCAAGAAGTTCGTGATCGAGGAGCTCTCGCGCGCGTCGCAGAGCCTCGCGTCGCCGCGCGATTTGCTCGACACCGTGATGTCCCGCGCGCGACCGGGCTTGCTCGGCCCGGAGGATCTCGCGATCGAGATCAAGCGCTCGCACGCCGAGACGGAGCGCCTGCTCAACGACCTCGGCTCGCAGAAAAGAGTGCTGCGCCTGGGCAGCCCGCCGCGTTGGATCCACGCCGAGCGGCTGACCGCGGCGCTCGCGAAGGTCGAGGCGTCCCTCGCGGCCTGGTTCGAGGGCGAGCACAGCCACCGCGAGGTCGTCGACGTCCGCGAGCTGCGCCGCACGACGGGCTTCGCCGCGGACTTCCTGGCCGCCCTGCTGGGCGAACTCGAGAGGTCCGGTCGCGTGAAGGTCGAGACCGGCGGACTGGTGCGCCGCACGAGCGGACGCGCCGCGCTCGATCCGGCGCTCGAGGAACTGCTCGCGCGCGCGCACGCCGAACTCGAAGGCGGTCGCTACCAACCACCGTCGCCGACAGAACTCGCCGAACGCCTCAAGGTCCCGCCCAAGTCCGTGCAGCGCGCGCTGGAGCTGCTGCTCGACCGCGGTGAGATCCACGCGATCCAGGCGGGCGAGATCTACCTGGCCCACGCGACCTACACGGCCGCGAAGGCCTCGGTGATCGCCAACTGCGAGAAAAACCGCTCGCTCGACATCCCCACACTGCGTGACGAGCTGCAGACCACGCGGAAGTTCCTGATCCCCCTGCTGGAACACTTCGACACGGCCGGCATCACGATCCGTCAGGGCGCCAACCGCGTGCTGCGGCGCCGCTGAACGCAAACATTGCCTGCCGGAACGCATTTCCGGCACTCCGTTCTCAACCCCGGTCAGGGCCGGCGTCGATGTCCCACTGGAGATATCGGGGAGATCGTCAACATGCAGCCGGGGTTCGACAGGACGCAGGCCACTTCATACCGACCGCCGGCGATGCCGCGCGGGTCTTCCGAGGACTTCCTCGGCCTGGAGGACGAACTCGTCCGGCGGGCGACTCCGCCCAGGCCGCGCAGCGTGCAGGTGCTGCTGCCGCAACCGCTCGTCCCGGAGACGGCGCCGGAGCACGAGATCCTCGCGCCCGGTGAAAGCCTCCAAGCGAACTGGCCGACCGTCACGCCGAACACGTGGCGCGTGCAACCCCGGGCGCCCGTCGCGCCCGAGCATCCGAGTTGGCTGCTCGAACTGGACGACGCCTCGATCCCGCCCGCGCACCCCGCTTTCGTTCCGACGAGCGCGCCGACGAACGCGTCGTTCCGCGACGGCACCGAAGTCGCGCACCGCGTCGCGCCTTGGCTCGTGCGGTCGCTGCTCGTCTTCGCCGGCCTGTTCCTGTGCGCGGTGATCACGCAGACGATCATCGCGAAGCACGAGCGCGCGCCGCTCGCGGATCAGGAACCGGTGCAGCCGATCGCGCGCTCCACGCCGAAGTCCGGTGAGCTCGCGGCTCCGGATCGATCCGGGTCGCTCGACAGCGGTCGTCCGGGCATCGCGCAGACGGGACCGACGCGCCCGCAAGGTCCCGCGGCCGCGCAGGCCTCGGTGCTCGCCGTCTACGACATCCCCGCGGCCCCGCCGTCGAACACGACACCGGCGGCTTCGGCCGACACGGATCCCGCGAGCGTGGAGCGTTGGTTGGCCGAACAGAGCCGCATCGCCGCGCCGATCGCGGATGCCGGGAACGTCGGCGCAGCAGCGGTCGTCGACGCTTCAGGTCCGGCGCTCGTGTCCACGGCGACCGGCGTGTGGGAAGGCGCGACGATCCCGGTCGAAGCGCTCGCGGGCGGCTTGCGCCTCGCGACGCCGAGCGTGGGCCGTGTGCGCGTACGACTCGCCGGTGGGGAGATCGAGGAAGGACGACTCACGGCGATCGGCCGCGGTCGCGTCTGGATCGACACGGACGCGGGATCGATCGAGGTCGATTCCGCGACGATGCGCGGTCTCGAGCAGATCTCCGATCGCGAAGTCACCGTCGCGCCGCCGCGTGCGCCCGAACGCATGCGAGTCCGCACCGCCGGCGGTGTGTTCTTCGGCCGCGTCCTGGCGCGGGACGGACAGACGGTGACGATGATCACCGACGCCGGAACGCGGGTCACCGTCGAGGCGGAAGAGATCACCGACGCCGAAATGGGCGGCTGAATCAGGTCTGGGGCGTCGCGCAGACGACGAGACGCCGCGCGCCGGACGAGGGCGCCGGAAGCATTCGATAACCCCGAGCGCTCGAGGGGCTAGGATGCTCGAGCGCGCCGTGTGCGCGCTCTCCCCGGCATCAACAATGAACCTTCGATCCGCGCTGGCCCTCGCCGTTCTCGTGTTCCTCGGCCTCGTCGCCATCGGCCCCGGTGCGCACGCCGACGAGACCACGAAGGCCTTCAAGAAGTACTTCAAGACGTACACGGACACGCCGACGCGCGTCGAGGCCGTGCTGTCGCTCGAAGGCATCGACGAGAAGGACGTCGTCGACCTGCTCGTCCCGATCCTGAAGGACTCGGAGACGGAACTGGTGCGAGCGTCGATCCGCGTGCTGGCGAAGCTGCCTTCGCCCGGCACGGTCGAGCAACTGTTCAACGCGTACAAGTCCGAGAAGAACGACATCGTGCGCGTCGGCATCCTGCGCGCGATCGGCGAAGGCAAGTACGACGGATCCGCCGCGCTCGCACAGCTCGCGTTGACCGACAAGTCGTGGGAAGTGCGTCGTCACGCCTTGCAGGTCATCGAGGCCGCGAAGGATCCGGCGGCCGCGCTGGCCTGTCAGCCGCTGCTCGACGACTCCGAACCAGCGGTGCGCGGTCAAGCGCTCGAGACGATGACCGCGCTCGGCGTGGCCGAGATGATCCCGAAGGCCTGCGCGCTCTTGAACGACAGCGTGTGGCAAGTGCGCTCCAGCGCGATCCGCGCGCTCACCAAGATTCGCAAACTCGAGGCGATCCAACCGCTCGTCGACCGCCTGCAGGTCGAGGAAGGCGTGCTGGTCCCGGCGATCCTCGAAGCCCTGTCCAACCTGACCGGCCTGGAGCTCACCGAGCCCGAGGCCTGGAAGACCTGGTGGGAGGCGAGCAAGACCGGCTACGTCCTGCCGAAGGACGAAGCGATCGCGTACTTGCGCGGCAAGCGCGAAGCGACGACCGGCAAACCGAAGTGGTCGTTCGAGAAGTCGGGCGTCGCCGACTACCACGGCATCGTGACGCCCAGCCGCTCGATCCTGTTCGTGATCGACGTGTCGGGATCGATGGAGGCCGAGGTCGTCGAGAAGGAGCGCTTCAGCGACGGCAACTACCCGAGCTTCCTGCGCATCGACATCGTGAAGACGGAGCTCGCGCGCACGCTCGATCGCCTCGACCGCTACGTCAACTTCAACGTCATCGCCTTCGCCACGAAGGTCGATCCGTGGAAGCGCGACCGGCTCGTGCCCGCGACCGTGCTGAACAAGTCCTCGGCCAAGGACTGGGTCAAGGGCCTCTACGCGATCGGCGGCGCGTCCAAGGAGGACCTCGCGTCCGTCGGCCTCTTCGGCTCGGCGAACCTCGACATGGGCAAGACGAACACCTACGGCGCGATCATGACCGCCATGGGGATCGATCCGAAGAAGGGGCCGCAGACCGGCGACAAGGATTACAAGACGGAGGTCGACACGATCTTCTTCCTCTCCGACGGTCGACCGACGGTGGGCGAGTTCGTCGATCCCGACGACATCCTGCGCGAGATCAAGGCGGCCAACGAGCTGCGCAAGATCACGATCCACACGATCGCGCTGGGGGAGTTCCAGAAGGACTTCATGCGTCGGATGGCCGAGGAGAACAACGGGGTCTTCGTGGACCTCGGGAAGTGATCCTGGCTGTGCGGCAACCTCGCGGGGGGGCGGAGCCGACCCCGCCCAGCGCGTTTTCGCCCGATTGACGCGCCCGCGATCCGCCCGTATCGTTCTCCGCCCCAGGGTCGGGGCGTAGCTCAGCTTGGCTAGAGCGTTGCGTTCGGGACGCAAAGGCCGGAGGTTCGAATCCTCTCGCCCCGACCATTTCATCCACGGTCCGCGCTGGTCCGGGCCCTGCCGATGAATTGGAGGATCGGCCGCCTTCGCGAGGGCCTTACTGATCCTGTGCCCACCTCGCGTTCCGTGAACCAGGACCCTGCCCGAATGGCGCCTGACGGCCCCGAATGCGTGCGTGCGGATCGCCGCCGCGCAGCGTGGGCCGCGCTCGCCGTGGCGCTCCTGACGCTGCTGGCGTTCGTCGAGCGCGCGGTTGGCATCGACGCTCGACTGCCGCAGGCGCGCGAGGCGGACACCGCGCTCGTTCACTACGCGGCCTACTACGACCGGCCGCCCGGTGCGGCGGTGAACAGCGCGACCTACCCGTCGTCCGTCTACCCCGTGCTGCTCGGGCAGATGCTCGTCGTTCTCCCTGGTTCGGGCTACGCCGTGTTCCAGCCGCCGGACGCACCGCTCCGCGCTCATCTCGACGCCGCGGCGAATCCGTACACGCGCGCCCGCTGGTTGATCGCGTTGCTGTCGCTGCTCGCGGTGCCAGGCACGTACCTCTTCGCGCGGCGCTGGCTCGAGCGCGGGTGGTCCGTGGTCGCCGCCGCCTTCACCGCGACCAGCCTGCTCGCGTTCGAGATGTCGGTCGTCGGCAAGCCGCACGGCGCGCTCCTGGCTTTCACGGCGCTCTCCTTGTGGACGATCGTGCGTCTCGTCGACACAGGACGCCTGCGCGACTACTGCGCCGCCGGGATCGCGACCGCGTTCGCGATGGCTACCCTGAACAGCGGACTGTTCCTGTTCCCCGCGCTCGTGCTGGCCCACGTCCTCGGCCTGCGCGCGGATCGGCATCGGGGGCGCTGGCGCGGTTTCGGGATCGCGCTGGCGATCTGCGCCGCGCTGTGCATCGATTCCTACTGGCTCGTGCTCGTTCCGCCGACGGGTTCCACGCACGTGGACGGGGCGCTGAACATGGGCGAGCAGGCGATCGACTGGGCAGCCTGGAACGGCGGCGGATTTCCGGACATGCTTCCCGTGCTCTCCCAGCACGACCCGGTGCTCCTCGCCCTTGCCGGAGTGGGCCTCTTGGGTGGCCTTTTCCGGCTCACATGGCTCTCGCGCGCGGGCTCACGACTTGCGCAGCCACGCGCGATCGTCGCGGGCAAGGCGACGCACCGAGTCGCGGCGAACGTCGTCGTCGGCCTGTTCGCGGGAACGTGGATCTTCCTGTTCGGACTCCACGAACCCTTTTACGCGCGCTTCGCGTTGCCGCTCGTGCCGATCGCAGCCGTGCTCGCCGCGGCTGCCTTGCGCGGTGTCGACCGTGTCGTCGCGCGCCTGCTCGCGCCGACCTCGGACATCTCCGGCGGTGCGCGCGCGCCGCGTTGGATCGGTCCCGTGTTGGCGGCGCTGGCCCTGGCGTTCCCGTGCTTCGTGACGTTCCACATGGCCAGGATCCGAGCGCGCGAGGACACCACCGAGCTCGCGGCTCGATGGGTCGTGACGAACCTCGGCCCCGACTCGGGTCCGGTCGCGCTCGATGCGATGCTCACCCTGCCCCTGTTCGTGCGCGCGGATGTGCTGGCGGGTTGGCCCCGCTTGACGCTGCAACCGTGGAGTCGCTACCAGCTCGACGCCGATCTCGGTGCGCAGGTCGTCGGAGTCGGCGTGGAGGCCGCGTGGGATCTGCATTCCATCCTGCAGCGGGGGATGTACACGGATCACCGTCTCGACCGCACGGAGGTCCTGGATCGCCTGCGGGCGATCGGCGCCCGCTGGGTGATGGTCACGATCCCCACCGCGGACGAAGCGGCGAGCGACGACACGCGCGCTACGGTCCGCGAGATCGCAGGGGAACCGCGGGCCACGATCCTGCCCTTTGGCCTGGGCGGTACCCTGGACTCGATCTTCACCCGGGATGCCGACCCCGAGTTCCTGAACCACCTGCTGGCCCAGGATCGCTTGGGGCCGCCGATCGAGGTCTATGCACTGCCTTGAGCTGGTCGAGCGGGGGACCCGTGGGGCGGCCAGGAATTTGGATTTCCAGTCGCTTCCCTCGCCCCCAGGCGGCATTCTAGAAGCCGTTGCGGGCGGTGCTGCCGTCCGCGGGTGGGCGCCGAGCAACCCCGGTCCGGATTCCGGACCTCGGACCTGATCGGCGCACCCGAGTCGACCTGCTTCGGAGGAGCCCTCACCGGGCGTTCGGACTCCAGCATGGCGCGCCGACCTCCGATGGAGGACCGGGGGATCGATCCGATCCCGAACGTTGACTGCGCACTGCGCGGGCCGCGACCCTCCGAGCGGGGGCCGTCGGGCGCGCGTAGGGCACACCCGCCGCGAGGCGAGGGCGGCTGCGATGCAGCCGAGCGACGTTCGTCGGCGCCGTGGGCAGGGCGATCGGGCGCACAGCCAGCACGCCGGCACGCATCTCGGAGCTTCCGAGACCGCGCGCGGCGCCGGTCGGGTCGGATGCGACCCCTCCCGCTGGACCGTGCGCGGTTCACCGCACGGCAGCAGACGAACGGCAACACGAGCTGGAGTCGCAGGCGACGCTAGCGGCGGCCCTCCGGCCCCGTGGAGCCTCGGACCGCGACCCGGCGGAAAGCGCCCGAGCCCGTCCCGAGGCGGCCAGCACTCAGCACTCGCACCCCGACGCTCACTCGGCCCTGCTCACAGCCTCTGCCACCAGCCTCTGCCACCAGCCTCTGCCACCAGCGTCTGCCACCAGCGTCTGCCACCAACCCATGCGCGGGATCCGTTCGCCGCGCGACCGCTCCCCCCATCCGACACGCGCGTATCGCGCACACCGTCCCGAGGGATACTTTGGCTTCCGAAGACACTCCGAATCGACCCGCACGCGCCAAGAAGGCGCCGGCGAAGCGCGCTCCGCGCCGCCCTGCTGCGGACAGCTCCCCGACCGGCTCCGCCGCGGGGGTCGAGCCCGTCGCCAACACGACTCCGCGCGCTGTTTCGGCTCGCAAGACCGAGTCGTCCAAGACCGAAACGCCGAAGGCCGAGGCGCCCAAACGTGCCTCCACGCGGCGTGTCCGCGCGGAAGCGCCCGCCGCGCAAACGGCCGAGCCGCGCGCTCCCGAGCCGCAGGCCGCCGAGGCCGGCGCGGAATCCCCGCGCCCCGCCAGCGCGCGCGCCGAGCCCCCGCGTTCGGAAGGGCGTCGCCCCGACGAAACGCGCAGCGGCGGGCAGCGTCACGAATCGCCACGGCAGGATCACCCACGGCAGAACGGGCCCCGGGACCGTGGCCCGCGAGACGACGGGCCGCAACACCGCGAAGCGCAGCACAGCGAAGCGCAGCGGAGCGAAGCGCAGCGGAGCGAACGCCAGCACAGCGAACGCCAGCACAGCGAAGGCCAGCACAGCGAAGGCCAGCGCAGCGAAGGCCAGCACAGCGAACCGCAGCGGAGCGAACGCCAGCACAGCGAAGGCCCGCGCAGCGAAGGCCAGCCGCGTCCCGAGGGTTCACAGTCGGATGGCCAGCGCACCGAGGGCGGCGGTCAGGGCTCCACGGACTGGCGTCCGTCCGATCGCCGTCGCGGCCACGGTCGACGCGGCGGTCGTCGGCGCCGCCGCAACCGCAACGGGCCGCCGTTCGGCCCGGAGGGCACGAACACGCCCGCGGCGCTGGTCGCCGACGGGCCGGACGCGCCCGGCCAGGCGCAGTTCGGGTTCGACGAGAACGCGGGCTCGCACGCCGACCAAGGCGCGGTGCAGGTCGAGTTCGACGACGGGCTGGAAGGCGAGTTCGGCGCAGGCACGCGCGAAGCGGGGCCCGCGCGCGGCGTGCCGCAGCGCGGTGGGGGACAGAACCGGCAACAGGGTGGCCGGCCCGACCGCGGACCGCGCACGGATCGTCCGCAGCGCGAGCAACGTCCGCAGCACGATCGTCCCCAGCAGGATCGTCCCCAGAATGTGCGGCCGCCAGCCGAGCCGCTCCCGGCCGAGGTCTCGGGCATTTTCGCGCTCGAGCACGGAGGGTTCGGGACGCTGCGTCAGGAGGACACCAACTGGTTGTCCGCGCGGACGGACGTCTTCGTGCCGATGCGACTGATCCAGCAGCACAAGCTGCGCGAGGGCTCGCTCGTCGCGGGACGCGTGACCCGCGGTCAGAAGCACAAGTACGCGCTCGTCGAGGTCACGACGGTCGACGGCAAGAACCCGCAGGAAGTGCGCAACTTGCCGGCGTTCAAGACGCTCACGACGATCGACCCCGACTTCCACTACGCGACCGGTGACATCACCGACGAGGTCTCGATGCGCATCGTCGACCTCCTGTGTCCGATCGGTCGCGGTCAGCGCGGCCTGATCGTCGCGCCGCCGCGCACGGGCAAGACGACGCTGCTCAAGCAGTTCGCGAAGGGCATCGAAGTCGGTTATCCCGACGTGCACCTGTTCGTCCTGCTCGTGGACGAACGTCCCGAGGAAGCGACGGACTGGCAGCGCTCGACGAAGGGCAAGGTCTTCGCCAGCACCTCGGACGAGCCCGCGAAGATGCACGTGCAACTGGCCGAGGCGGTCTGGGCGCGCTGCATGCGCCTCGTCGAATTGGGCCAGGACGTCGTGCTGCTCCTCGACTCGATCACGCGCTTGTCGCGCGCCTACAACAACATGGCGGCGGGCAGCGGCCGGACGATGTCGGGCGGCCTCGACAGCCGCGCGATGGAACGTCCGCGGCAGATCTTCGGTAGCGCACGGAACACGGAGAATGCCGGTTCCCTGACGATCCTCGGGACCGCGCTGATCGACACGGGCAGCCGGATGGATCAGCTGATCTTCGAGGAGTTCAAGGGCACCGGGAACATGGAGCTCGTGCTCTCGCGCCGCCTCGCCGACCGCCGCATCTTCCCCGCGATCGACATCGAGAAGTCGGGTACGCGCAAGGAGGAGAAGATCCTCTCCTCGAAGAAGCTCAAGAGCATTCACATCCTGCGCCGCGTGCTGCAGCGCATGAATCCCTACGAGTGCATGGAACTCCTGATCACGAAGCTCGACGAGGTCGAGCAGACCGACGAGTTCTTGAAGCGCTTCGAGGTCGATCCGGAAGCCTGACGCCCGGCTTCGGGTGCGGGCTCGCTCGTTCGAACCCCGCGACGTCGCCGGACTCGCCGAGATGAGCGAGGACGGCTCACGACGTCTGCATCGGCGCGCCGGATCTGGTGTGCGCGGGACGAGAGTGCCAGACTCCGCGGCGCAATGACCTCCTCGCGCAGCCTGCGATTCGCGACGTTCCTCCTGCTGTTCCTGCTGCCGCTCGCGCTGCGCATCTACCCGCTGAAGCACGGCGGCGAGCGCGGTTACGTCCCCGACGCGCACATGGTGCGCCAGGCGCTGGGCATGGCGCGCGACCGCGATCTCGCGCCGCCGGTCGGCAAGTATTCGACGTACCCGAACCTCGTCCCGTACGTCGCGATCCCGTTCCTGGGCGTGCAGTACGTCGCCGGCACGTGGCGCGGCGAGTGGAAGGACCCCAAGGAGTACGGCGACTACCTGCTCGAGCATCCGCAGCGCGCCGCTTGGATCCTGCGGATCATCGTCGCGGCGTTCGGCGCGCTCACGGTGTGGGTCGTGTACCGCGCGGCGCTCGCGGCCGGGCTGCACTCCGGGGCCTGGGCGGCGAGTTGGCTCGTCGCGACGGGCCTCTTGCACCTCCAGCTCTCGACGCACGAGCGTCCGTGGGTTCCGGTCGTCTTCTTCGTGGCGCTGTCGGCCTGGGCCGCCATCGTCTACGCCACCAGCGCGCGCACCCTGCACCTCGCGCTGTCGGGCATCGCCGCCGGACTCTCGTTCGCCTGCCACCAATCGGGCGCGCTCGCGATCGGCATCCCGTTCCTGGCCTGGCTGCTCGGGCCGCTCGGCTGGAGCCCGGTGGCGCTGCGCCAGCGGCTCGTCGGCGGCGTGCTGGCCGTCGCGGGCTTCCTCGCGTTCGGGATCCTGATCGGTCACCCCTACCTCCTCGTGCACGGCGCCACGCCGCAGGATGCCGTCGTCGGCCAGGGCGCCGCGGATGCGAGCTTCGGCGGGATGAGCGCGAACTTCGGCGTGCGCTGGGATTCGTTGGCGCGCCTCGCACCGGCCGTGTTCGGGTACGACCCGATCGTGGTCGTGCTCGGCATCGTCGGACTCGCGTTCGCGCTGCGCGATCGACGCCTGCGACCCGTGATGCTCTTCACGATCGCGTGGACGGCGTTCTTCCTCGTGAATCCGAGCGATCACGTGCGCTACCTCCTCCCGGTCACGGTGCTGCTCGCGCTGCCCGCAGGTCTGCTCGTCGAGCGCTGGCTCGCGCAGCCGTTCGGCAAGTTCGCCGTTCCGCTGGTGCTCGCGGTGCCGCTCGTCCAAGCGCTGCGCTTCGACCAGCTGTTGCACCGCCCGGACACGCGCGCGATCGCGGAGGGGAAGCTCGCCGCGCTCGCGCCGGGCCAACGCGTGGCGATCGATCGCTACGGTCCGTACGTCGACCTCGATCTCCAGGGCTCGATCGTCCTGGAGCGCGTCCGCGCGACCTGCCAGAAGCAGCTGCGTCCGCGCGAGCTGTACCGCAAGCTCGCACTCGCGGACGGGCGCGCGCACGGGGGGATCGACGCGGTGCGCGTCGAAGAGCTGTTCGACTTCGACGAGCGCGCGGATTCCATCGAGGTCCGACCATGCTTGGCGGCCGAGATGGGTTCGGACCCGCTCGCCGTGCTGCGCCGGATCGGGGTGACGCACTTGCTCGTCGTTGATCGGCGTCCCGCGGATGGCCCAGCGAGCCTCTTCCTCAGGGACCCGGCCAACCTGCGCACGGTGTGGAGCGTCGATCCGAGCGCGTCACCGGGGAGGGCGGCCAGCGAAGCGTTCCTACCGACGGAGATGGACTTCCCGCTGACCGGGTTGTGGACCGTCATCCGGCCGGGCCCGCTCCTGCGCCTGATCGAGTTGCCGCCGCCGACCGGTGGTTGATCGCACGCGCGTGCGCTGAAGTTCGCGGGTCTCGCGACAGCAGGGTTCGCGAGTCTCGCGACAGCAGAGAGGCGCAGTGACGAAAAAAGCACCGCGCCTGCTCGAGAGCAGACGCGGTGCGTGTTTCAAGCGCGACGTGTTCGCGGCGCTTCAGGAGACGCGGCGGAATCGGATCCCGCCGCGGATCTCAGTAGCGGTCGTCGTAACCGCCACCGCCGCCGCCGCGACCACCGCCGCCGCCGCGACCACCGCCGCCGCCGCCGTAGCCGCCACGACCGCCGCCGCCGCCGCCACCGTAGCCGCCGCGACCACCGCCGCCGCCGCCACCGTAGCCGCCACCGCCGCCGCCGCCGAAGCTACGACCGCCACCACCACCACCGCCGCCACCACCGCGCGCGGGCCGTTCCTCGGCCTCGTTCACGCGCAGGGGACGACCGTCCAGTTGTTGGCCGTCGAGTTCGGAGATCGCCGCTTTGGCGTCCGACTCGCTGCCCATCGTCACGAAGGCGAAACCCTTCGGACGACCCGTTTCACGATCCGTGATCATGGCGATCTCGCGCACTTGGCGACCGCCGTTTTCGAGCGCCGCGCGGAGCGAGGCTTCGGTCGTTTGGAAAGAAAGATTGCCGACGTAGAGACGCGTACCCATTCGAATTCGAACCTCGTTCACATGACTGCCCAAACCACCCCATGGTCCATTCCAAACGGGGTCGGCGGGCGCGATCGCGAGAAGATGGGGAGGACCGGGGGGGTGCGCGAGGGAAATGTGAGGATTCCAGAAGGAGTCGGCCCGGACCCCGATCCGGAGAGTTCTGGGGGCGTCGGCGACCCTGGGAATCGCGCCGGCGAAACCCCGATCGTGCGCGAGGGGTCGGGAACCCCGGGCTCCGCGCGGCGCCTGTCAGGCGCTGCGCCGCAGGTACTGGAGCAGGGCCAGCGCTGTGAAACCGTCCGCGAACCGACCGTCGTCGAGCAGCGCTTCGACCTCGGCGCGCGTGAAGCAGCGCACGACGATCTGCTCCAACTCGTCGAGCTGCATCTCGCCGACGCGTACGCAATCGTGGGCGACGAAGAGGTGCGCCCAGTGCGCGCTGATGCCGTTGATGGGATAGAAGCCCGGCAGCACTTCGAAGCGCGCGGCCCCGTGACCCGTCTCTTCGCGCAACTCGCGCGCGGCCGCGTCGAGCGGCGCTTCATCGGGTGCGAGACGACCGGCGGGGATCTCCCAGTGCGTGCGGCCGTGCGGGTAGCGGTACTGGCCGACGAGCACGATCGATCCATCGGTGCGCACGGGCACGACGGCGACCGCGTCGCTGATCTCGACGACGTGGTACTCGCGCTCGACCCCACCCGCCCGCCGCACGACGTCGCGGCGCAAACCGACCCACGGCGAATCGTAGATGCGCTCGGAGCGCACCGTCTCGAAGGGCGGGAACGGCTCGGGATCGCGTGCGCTCAATGCGCCTGCGATCCTGCGTCGGGCCAGAGCGCGCGCCAGTCGCGGTGCGCGCTCGGTTCGCGACCGGCGAGGCGCGCGAGCAACGCAGGCGACACGCGCAGTTCCTCGAGCGCCGACTCCGACAGCACTTCGCCGACGGCCGAGACGATGCTCGCCGCGTCGATGTGCTGGTAGGCGTAGACCTCGTCGGGTCGACCGCACTTGCTGAACTTGCGCACGGCCAGCGTGACCTGCTTCACGCCGACGATCGATCCGACGTTGTCGAGCAGACCGGCCTCGCCGTCGCACACCGCGACGATCGGGACGCGCCGTCCGGCGACGGAGAGCAGGCCGGCTTCGCTCGCGCCCGCGCCCTCGGTCGCGAAGAGATCGCCGGTGATAGCGATGCCTTCGCGTAGGTGCTGGTAGCGGTTTCTGTCGGCCAGATTGCCCAGCAGGAGTTCGGGCGAGCTGACCAGCGTGACGTTCGCGTAGATGCCCTTTTCGAGCAGAGTCCAGGCCGCGTCGCAGGCTTCGGGCGCCAGCGCGCCCATCGCCAGGATCTCGACGACGTTGTCGCCCGGCTCGTAGCCGGAATAGCCGGTCCAGTCGATCAGGCGGTACGCGCCGAGCAGGCAGTCGTGGCGAACACGCTCCAGCAGTTCGGCGTCGGAGCGCGCCTCGAGCGTCGACTCGTCGGCGGCGTCACCCCACTCGTCGCCTCCGTCCTTGGGCTTCAAGAGTCCCGTGACGGTTCCGTCGACCTTCGAGCGCGCCTGCATGCGCACGTGCGTCAAGAGGAGCGACTGCTGGATGCCGCGCGTGACCGCGCGCACGAGCACGCCGCGGCGACCCTCGTTGTCGTCCGTCATCTGTCGACGCAGTGCGTCGGACAGGATCCAGTCCATCTCGATCGCGAACGTGGGTTCCCACGTGACGAGGTTCGGAATCTGGATGTCGCTCTTCCACGAGTGCTGCGCGCCCTCGCTCGACAGCGTCGTGCCGCTCGGCGTGCCGAGGATGACGAACTCCGCGCCCCAGTAGAGGTTGTAGTAGAGCTGGTCGAGCGCGCGTTTGATGAAGAAGTCGTAGACCGTCATCATCGGCATGAGCGGCACGCCGATGTAGTGG
>JBBQCC010000077.1:0-15224 GCA_038318285.1 Planctomycetota bacterium
GATCGAGAGGAAGACGCGCACGGAGCGACCTTCCTTGACGAACGCCAGACCCGTCTCGTCGATGAGCCCGTTCCCGTTGTCGTCCGCTCCGTTGCCGGGTATCTCGCCCAGCGCGAACGCCGGGATGTTCTTGCCCCACACGACGTGTTTCTCGTCGGCCGTGTCGGGGTTCTCGAACCAGCTCACCTCACAGGCGCCGTCCCCGGTCAGCGCGATCCGCATGGGCGGGCTCATCACGGCGGAGCTCTCGCCGTCGCCGTCGGGATCGCCGATGCCCAGGAACTCCTCGTAGTTGATCGACGACTGGTAAGTCGGGCTCTCGCTGGTTTCGAAGATCGAGCCTTCGTTGCTGCTGACGACGGCCAGCGCGATGCGGTCGAGAACGCGCTGCGCCTGCACGTCGGCTTCGAACGTGACGTTCGTGTCCGCCATCGTTTTCGTCGTGCCGCCAAGGATCGTGTAGACGTTCCCCATGACGAGCGCGAACAGCACGAGGGCCACCGCCATCTCGAGCAGCGTGAATCCCGATCGTCGCGACGTGAGGGGGACGCGCGTCATAGTCTCGGGAGGAGCGTGTACATCTCGAAGTGGCGCATGCCGCCCTTGCTGCCTTGCGGCAGCCACTCGATGCGCACGCGCACAGGCAGCAGCGCCCAGTCGTCGCGGTGGTCCAGAGCATCCACGACGCGATCGCCGTTCAGGTCGCGCGGCGTGCCGAGCATGTCGTCGACGAAGTCCTCGGCCACGCGATTGCCGTCCATGGGGAACTGGAAGCTGCCCACCGGCGTTCCAGCCGCTCCCGGGGCCAGACCCTCGACCGCGAACGTCGAGCCGGGCGCCGTGCCCGGTCCGCCCGGATCGTTGGCGGGATCCGCGTCGAACGTCGCGACCAATTCGTCCACCGGAACGGCACGCAGGCGCTCGATCGCCACGCGGACGGCTTCGGCGGCGATGTTGGTCTCGCGCGCGATCGGGTCGAGACGACGCGACGAGGCGACGGTTTGTGCGTAGATCGCGGAGGCGACGCTCAGGATCGCGAGGACGAGCACGACCTCGACGAGCGAGAACCCTCCGCGGGTTCCGCGACGGCTATGGAGCGTGGCCAACGACATGGAAGTGCAGTTCCAGCACTTCGGCGCACGCCGCGAGGGAACATCAGCACTTCACGGAAGATCCGGGGCGACCATCCGACACCGCAGACCGCGAGTTGAAATGCGTTCCGACATTCCTCGATCGGGTTCAGGAAACCGGCGTCGGCTGCACGGAAAAGGCTTCCGACCGTGCGTGGAGCGCGTGCTCGCGCACGAGCTCCGCCAGCCGCGCCGTGCGCGCTGCGCCGAGCTCGGGGTACAGCGGCAGGTAGACGAGGGATTGCACGAGCGCACGTGCTTCACGCGGATCCGTCTCGGGTCGGCTTTCGGGTGCCGGCACCGCGGTCATCGTGGCCACACGCGTCGCATCGAAGCTGTTGGCGCGCATCGACGCGACGAGCTCATCGGCGCGTTCTGTCGCGACTGCGAACACCCAGTGCGTGCGCAGCGGCGCGCGGATGCCCGGCACCGTCACGACGTCGCCGATCGCGCGTGCGAGATCCTCGCCCAGGCGCGCGCGCTCGGCCACGTGAGCGCCGTCGCAGCGTTCCATCCGGCGCGCGAGCAGCGAATACATCGCCGTCGACGGTCGATGGCGGATGTTCGCGAAGAACTCGCCGCCTGGGAATCCGCGCACCGTGCGCTGGATGACGTCGTCCACCGGCCGGCCGAGCGCGCGGTTCACGCGCACGAACGCGGAGTACACGGGACGCCAAGTCAGCGCCTTCAGCGCCGAGTACTTCGCTATGCGCTTCGCGAACGCGCCCTGCGTCGCCCGCGGATACGCGGCGTGCGCCGCGCGCATGCCGGCCAGCACGGCGGGGTCCCGCACGCAGAGCACCGCACCTTGCAGCGCGGTCGCGGTCTTGATCGGCCCGAAGCTGAACATGGACACGTCGGCATCCGGATCGCCGCGCCAATCGCGGCCCGTGAACGCCTGCGCCGCGTCCTCCAGCACCAGGATCCCGCGCTCGCGACGCAGATCGACGAGCGGCGCAAGTGACACGCGCGTCCCGAACAGGTGCGCCAGGATGGCGAGCCGCGTCTTCGGACTCGCGGCGCGTCGCCACGCCTCCGGTCGCGGCGCGAGCGTCGTCGGATCGACGTCGACCGGCACGACGACGAGGCCGTGGTGCGCGACGACGCGCGCCATGTCGGGGATCGTCAGCGCCGACATCAGCACCTCGCTACCGGCGGGCAGCGCGAGCTGGCGCAGGTACAGATCGAGGCCGGTGCGTACGGACAGACACGCGAACGCGTCCCCGCTGCCGTCGTCGAACCAGCGTTCGATGCGCGCCGCAGCATCGGCGCCGTCGGCCCGCGACGTGCACGCCGCGAGCCCCGCGAGAAGGTCGGTCCACCCGATGTCGAAGCGCTTGCGCGAGTTCATCGATCCAGTGCGGGGTGGGCAGTCTCGATCCCAGGGCCACGCGTCGCTGATCTTAGCTTCGGGCCGCGTTCAACTCCTCATCCCGCCCCGGTAGAGTGCCCGCGTCCCCGTGTCGACCCCCACCCCGCCGTCCGCTCACGCTGCCGTGCCGCGACGCGTGTGGCGCGGGACGACCTTCCTCGTGCTCGGCCGCGTGTACGGCTCGGCGTGCACGTTCGTCCAACTGTGGCTGCTCGCGCACCACCTCGATCCGGACGCATTCGGCCGCTACACGTTCTACTTGGCAGTCTTCGTGTTCCTCGACGCGCTGGTCGACTTCGGTACGGGCCAGGTCGCGGTCCAGCGCACCGCCGCGGACGAATCGCGCATGCCCGAAGTGCTGGCCGGTGCGCGACGCGTGCGCCTCTTCAGCGGGATGTTGGGCGTCGTCCTCGTGGGCGGCGGCGCGCTGTGGATGCACGAACCCGCGGCCGGTTGGATCCTGGTCGCGAGCTTGTACCCGGTCACGCACGTCGCCGAGCTGTCCACCGTCGTCCTGCGCAACCGCATCGCTTGGGGCATCCCGGTCGCGTTGCGCGCGATCGCGGTCACGCTGTCGCTCACGTTCGTGCTGCTCCTGCGCTCGACCGGCGACGCGGAACCGGCGCACTACCTGTGTGCGGTCGCAGCGGGCAGCGCGATCGCGAACGGCCTCTTGTACCTCGCTTGTCAGCGCCACTTGCCGCGCCGCGCTGCGACGGAAGTCCCGTGGGCCTCGATCCTCGCCGCCGCGGCGCCGATCGGCTTCGCGAGCCTGTGCCAGCAAGCGTATTTCTACGCCGACAACCTGTTCGTGCGCGGGCTGCGCGGCGAAGCCGAGTTGGGCGCGTACAACGTCGGCGTCCGCATCCTGTCGGTCGCGATCATGGTCGCGCTCTACGCTTCGCAGGCCGCGTTCCCCTGGCTGGCGCGCGAACACGCCGCGGGAAGACTGGGCGAAGCGTGTGCGCGGCTCGGGCAGCCGCTCTTCGCGGCAGCCGGTCTCGTCGCCGGGCTCGCGTCACCGTGGACGGCGCAATTGCTGGGACTGTTCGGCGAGCACGTAGCAACCGCGTCCGCGAGCCTGCGCTGGCTGCTCGCCGCCGTCGCCGTCATCCACGCCGGCGCCGTGCTGACCACGGCTCTCGTCGCGGCGGGACGCGGGCGATCCATGCTCGGGATCGCAGCCGTTGGCCTCGCGCTCAACTTGGCCGCGAACGCGCTGCTCATCCCGCGTTTCGGCATCGAGGGCGCCGGGATGGCGACGCTCGCCACCGAACTGATCGTCGCGATCGGAGCCGCGTCCGTGCTGGCGCGCGGCGGCGTGCGGACGCCCTGGCGCGCGTGGGGCTGGCTGGGCGGACCGCTCGCATTCGCGGCCGGCATCGCGCTGTCGAGCGCGATCCACGGGAGCTTGGGCACGTGAGGGTCGGCATCGACTATCGCACCGCGCTCGTGAACCGCGAGGGCATCGGGCGCGCGACGCGAGAACTCGTGCGTGCACTGGCCACGCTCGAACAGCCGCCCGACGCGCGCCTGTTCGGCTGGACGCTCGCGCGCAGCGAAGTGTCTCCCGCGGAACTCGGACTGCCGCAGCAGGGCGTACACCTCGATCGCCTCCGCTTCCCCTCGCGCTGGATCCCGCGCTTGTGCCGCATCCTCGGGCGCGGCGCGGACGACCTCGTCGGCGGATGCGACGTGTTCCATCACACGCAGACGCACGTGTTGCCGGTGCGCGCCGCCGTGGAGACCGCGATCGTCTTCGACTGCATCTGGGCGCGACCGGGCGCAGGCCTGACCGACGAAGCCGCGCAGCGCATGGCCGAGGGCGTGCGCGCACTGTGCACACGCTCACGGCGCATCCTGACGCCCAGCGCGTTCGTCGCCGACGACCTGGCGCGCTCGCTGGGCGTGCACCGCGCGCGCATCGACGTGGCACTGCTGGGCTGCGACCACGTGCTGCGCGGGACCGCTCCGTCCAGGCCCAACGTGGAAGGCCCGTACGTATTGACCGTCTCACGCGTCGACGCGCGCAAGAACCACGTGCGCATGCTGCGCGCATTCGAGATCGCGGTGCGCGCGGGAGTCACGGCCAGCGCAGACGGTCCGCTGCGTTGGGTCGTCGCCGGTCCGCACGGCGCGGGCGCCGAGGAGTTCGAGGCGGCGCTCGCGAGCTCGAGCGTCCGCGAGCGCGTCGTCCGCCTCCATTTCGTGCCCGACGCCGAGCTGCGCGCGCTGTACGCACACGCGAGCGCGTTCCTGTTCGCCAGCCTGGACGAGGGTTTCGGTCTGCCGCCCTTGGAGGCTGCGGCATTGGGCGTGCCCGTCGTCGCGTCGTCAGCGGGTTCGTTGCCGGAAGTGCTCGGCGCGGGGGCACTGCTGCCCGATCCGCGCGACGAAGAGGCGGTCGCGCGCGATCTCGTGCGCGTGCTGACCAATCCAGAATTCGCGCACGACTTGGTGCAGCGCGGGCGAGCACGGGCTGCCGAGCTCACGTGGTCCGCCTGCGCGCGCGACACGGCCTCGTGTTGGGAACGCGCGCTGGCCGGTGGCGCGGCGTCATCCTCGAGCGGGTTAGGCTGAGCGCCCGCGGACGGATCGCGCTCCGGGCGCGTGAGACGCTCACGCGCAGTCAGGCATCCTCGGTCCGTCGCCGGATCGCGTCCTCGTCGATCTGGTCCGAATTCCACAGCGTGCGGCCTTCCATCCCGCCCGCCACGGTCACGGTCTGGCCGCTGACGTGCCGCGACATGGTCGGCGACGCGAGGTACAGCGCCGTGCGCGCGACGTCCTGCGCGCGGCCGAGCTGGCGCAACGGCATCGTCTTCACGACGCGCTCGATCACGCCCGGTTCGCGCAGCGCGGGCCGCGCCATGTGCGTCACGGTCCAACCGGGTTCGATCAGATTCACGCGCGCGAACGGATCCAGCTCGACGATCTCGTTCTTCAGCGAGTGCACGAGCCCCACCATGCCGGCCTTGGACGCCGCGTACTCCGCGTGGCCCTTCTCGCCGAAACGCCCGGCCGTCGAACCGATCAGCGCCAGGCTCGCGCCCTGTCCGTCGTCGCGCGGCCCCGTCGCGGCCAACGTGCGCAGGAACGCGCGCGCCGTCCACATCGTGCCCAGCAAGTTGGTCGTGACGTTGTCTCGGATGCGCTCGACGGACGCTTCGTGCAGCAGCGCGTACTCGGGCGTCCACCTCCCGGCGTTCGCGACGACGACGTCGATGCGACCGAAGCGCGCGACCGCCGCAGCGAACGCCGCGTCCACCGACGCCGGATCCGTGGTGTCGACACGCAGCGCCAGCGCGTCGCGAACGTCGCCGCTCGCGACCCAGCGCTCGAGCTCGCCCAGGTTCTGGTTGCCGGTCAACGCTAGCCGCGCGCCCTCGGCCGCGAACGCCTCGGCCAACGCGTGCCCAATGCCGCCGGAAGCGCCCGTGATCAAGACGACTTTGCCCGTGAGTCCGAGATCCATGTGCTAGGGTGCGGGAACGGGAGCGACGACCGGCGCAGGAGCCGGCGTCGCAGGTTCGGGCTTCGAGTACACGTCCGTCAGTAGGGCGCCGCGACGCGTGATGTCCGGTTGCACGACGACGACGTAGGAGTCCTTCCCCGCCGCGACACGCACCGTCGCGCGCATTCCGCCCGACAATTCCAGTTCGTGGACGCCCTCGGGCAGCGTGAAACGCGCAACCTGAAAACGCGCCGGCAGCGACGTCCAATTGCGTGTGTCAGCCTTCTCGCCGATGGTCAGCGCCAGGTTCGTCAGGATCCCGGCGAACAGTCCGAAGCCGCTGTCCTTGTTGCTGTGGTCGACGGCATCCTGTGTCGCTTTCGCCGCGACGGCCTTCACACCGCGACGGATCGCCGCGCGCGCCAGGATCCAGGGCATGTTCGCGTCGAGCTGCTGCGCCGCGACGCTGGTCACGTCGAGCAGCGTCGACGTCGTCGCGACGAGCACACCTTCGCTGCGGATCTCGAGCTCCGGCACGGACGTCTCGCCGGCCAGCACGACGGGCACCGGCACGTTCATCTGGCCGAGCAGCCCGACGTTTTCACCGATGACGATCGCGCCGATGTTCGCCAGGAACAGCGCGCTGTCCGTGATCGGCGAGGTGCCCTGCACGAGGCGCGGGCCCTTGCCTGCAAAGCGGAACACGTGCACGACGCCTTCGCCGACCGGCGCGTACACGCCGGTCGACGTGCGCTCGCAGGCCTCGACGACGATGGGCGCCGATCCGCTCCAGTCGCGCGCGCGCTCGTACGCCTTGAACGCCTCGCTGGCGTAACCCTCGCGCTCGCGCACGAGGCCTTCCATGTACGCCCCGACAGGAACGCGTTGGTACAGCTCGCGCGGGTTGTAGCCGTTGCCCTTACCGTCCACGTCGTCGCCGAAGGTGCTGCCGAGGATGCGCTCCTGCACCTCGCCGACCTGCAGCGCGTAGGCGTAGGCGTCCTGACCGCCTTCGAGCAGATCGGCCAGCGCGAGCAGCGCCGGCGTCAACACGTGCTCGTAATCCGCACCGCGGTAATCGAGCGTCGTGTCGTCGGTCAAACCGGCGGTGAGCCAGCCCGAGATGTCGGAGTCCGTGTAGCGGTCTTCGAGCACGTCGCGCGCGCGCCGGAGCAAGTTGATCGTGCCGTCCGTATCGCCCGCGGCCAGCCGCGTCATCGACTTTTCCTGCAGGAAAAGGCACGTGTCGCCCTTCGCTGGATCGATGGATTCGTCGAGCCCGCGGGACTCCGTGACGAGCTTCTTCTCGACGCCCGACTCGCTCGCGACGAGCTTGTCGATCTCGCCCTCCGCCTGCCCGAAATCGCCCTGACCCCACGCATTCGCGAACGGCGCGATGCGTTGGTCCGGGGTCTTGCACGCCGTGGCGGCGAGCGCCACGGCGATCGATGCGAGCAGGAGTTTCACGGGACGCGCGCCTTGGTGGCGACTACTTCTTGTATTCGATCTCTTGCTTACCGCTGACCTTCGAGAGGATGGTGCCCGTCGAGGCGTCGATCATCTCGAGCGACAGCGAGTAACGGCGCTCCTTGGTGTCGCGCGTGAACCAGCCGCCACCGCTCTCCGTCGTCTGCGTCGTCGTCGTGCCGTACACGAGGATGTCGGGCGCCTGCGAGTCACGACCCATGATCCCGAGGAACTTGTCGCGGTTCTTCGCGATGAAGAGGTCGTCGAAATCGCGCAAGCCCGCTTCCTGACGCGCGCGGTCGACCGCCTTGCGCGACAGCACGGTGAACGGGCCCGAGTTCACGAGGACTTCCTCGATCTGCTCGTAGATGGCGGGCAGTTGGTCGCGCAGTTCCTCGGCGCCCTTCGTCTCGAGACCGAAGAAGGCGACGCGGTACGGGCCCTGCGCGCGCGAGTGCATGCCGGCCTGCGCGACGAGCTTCGTCGTCGACTGCTGGACCAGCTCGTCGTACGTGATGGTTCCGGCGCGCTTGTCGCCGACGAGTTGTTCCTCGCCCTCACCGCGCACGCGGCCTGTCGAGCCGCACGAGGACAGGGTGAGTGCGAGCGCGGCGACCAGTGCGAAGGAAGCTTGGTAGTACTTCATGTTCCGGGGAATCCTGAGGTGACGGGCGATGCCCGATGTGGTGTGCGGACGGGTGTGCGGTTGTGTGTAACGAAGAACGGTCGGGGAACCCTGATTCGCGGCCGATCGTGCGCCCGCTCGAGGGCACGCGGGGCTTCAGGGACACGGGGATTCAGGGACGCGCGACTTTCTCGGTGAAAAGGCGCGCTTCACGAGCCGGTGTACCCAGCGCGAACCCGGTGAGTTCGGTGCGGTCCGAGTTGTCCGAATACGACTTCCCGGTGAGTCCCGCGGAGTTCACGGCGACGACGCGCCCATCGGCGAGGAGTACGGGACTGCCGCTGGTCCCCTCGCGCGTCGGCGACGTGTACATCAACGCGGGGCGACGGCGCCCGTCGTCCGTCGGGAGCAATTCGGTGACCGAGCTGACGTAGCCCGGAGTCAGCACCCAACCGGAACTGGCCCGCGGGTGTCCGAGGACCGCGACCTCGGTCCCAACACGCACCTCATCGGCGAACTCGAAGACGTGGCGCGTGCTCCCGAGACCCTCGACGCGCAGCAGCGCGAGGTCCCAGTACGCATCACTCGAGACCAGCGTTGCGGGCAGAGGCTTGCCGCCCTCGGGAGTCACTTCGAGACCCTCGCCGATCCCGTGCGCCACGTGGTGGTTCGTCATCACGAGACCGTCCTCGCGCACGAGAAAACCGGTGCCGGACCCTTGCGAGCCACTGACACGGACGACGCCGCTTTTCACCGAGTCGTACAGGCTGGTCCACGCGCCGCTCCCCGCATGCGCGGCGGGCAAGACCGCGCTCGAGCGCGCGCTCGGATCGGGTGCCAGCGCGCGTCGCAGCTCGGCGGCAAAGTCGGCCGGGATCGACGCGCGTCCGTCGCCCGCATTCGCACCGCGCGCCAGGTCGTACGCATCGGCGCGGATCTGCAGCGCGTCGCCGATCTTCTCGAGCCGCGGCGCGACGACGAGGCCGATGCCCGCGGACTGCAGCGCTTCGCGCGCGGCCGAGCTGCGCGCGAGGCCGCCCTGCGCCAGCTCGCCCTCGATCAGCGCGCGGTCGGCCGGTCGCACGGCCGCGATGTCGTTCACCGCGCGACCCGACGCCTTCGAGCGCGCGCGCAGCGCGTCGCCCAATCCGGCCGAGAAACTCTGGGCGAAACGCGCGGCGGACGTCGCTTGGAAACCCTCCGAGAGCTGCGTCAAGTACGCCTCGGCCGCCTGCAGGTTCGGGAACTCCGTGCCGGCCAGGACGATCTTGCCCGACAGGTCCACATCCGACTGCGCGGCCGTCGCGGCGTTCGTGCGGCGCGTCATCTCGGCCGCGTAGGTGCCCTGCGACGCGCGCAGCAAGGCCAGCTCCGGCGCGAACGCGCCGACGTCGAGCGGAGCAACGTAGATCGCACCCTCGGTTTTGGCGCTGTCCACCGTGCGGGACAGCGACGCGGCGAGATCGTCCGTCACGCGCTGCAGCTCTGCGGCGAAGCTCGGCGCGACGCCCGGCGGCGCGTAGCGCGAATCCGGCATCCAGGCACTCTCGGCCTGGGCCAGATCCCACACGCGGCGGAAGTTCGGCTCGTCGCTGGGAATCTCCCAGCGCGTGGACGTCGCGATGCGCCGACCGGCGACGTCGTACGCCTGCAGCTCGCACGTCAGCACTTCACGATCGAGAGAACCCGCGCGCTCGCGCCGACGGATCGTGCCGAACACGACGACGTCCGCGCCGATGCGCTCCGCGTTCGCAGCGATGGACTCGATGGAGGTCAGGCTCGTACGGGGGAGGTTCGCCCGCGATAGGCGCAGCCCGACGTCGTCCGTCGCGGACGCATTGCCCGAGTAGCCCTTCTCGCGTAGCGTGCGCGCGACCGCGTCGGCGGTGCCGACGCCGAGTTCGGAGACCCAGGGCTTGCCTGTCTTCAGGTCGAGCGTGACGAGCGGCAGGCAAGCGACGCTGGCCGGCTTGGGCTGGAACGCGAGCAGCGCGTCGGCGAACTCCGCAATGGGAGCCGTGCCCGGGTCGCGCTGGTTCGGACCGTAGACTTCGCCCCTGTTCGGACCGGCGTCGATCTTCTCTTGGGCATAGTCGCGCTTTTCGACGGCCGGCGAAAACGTGTCCTTGCCGCCGAAGATCTCGGACTGGCAGGCGGAGAGGAGGAGGAGGCCGCCGAACGTCGCGGTTCGCGCCGTGAGGTGTGCCGAAGTGCGCAGGTCTGCCATGGGAACGCGTCGGAGCGGACGGTGGATTGGACGGGGAGGGTCGCCGCTCTCGAACGGCGGCAGTATACGCCCCGAGTGCGCAGCGATCACGCGCACCCGTCAGCCGGCGACCGTCCCAACGAAAGCCTACGGCGTCACGTCACAGCGCGTGCTGTAGAGCACGTTCCCGCCCCCGAGGTCGCTGACTTCGCCCGCCACGAGCGCGTTGATCCCGTGTCCTTCGGGCACTTCCGCGGCACGCGGAAGGCCGTCCACGCGCACGAGGCCGACCGGCACGCGCAGATCCGTGGCGCACGTCAGCGTCACCGTCGCGCGATCGTTCGCGAGCCGCACGCGTGCTCCACCCCCGATGCCGAGCCGCTGCGCATCCGCGGGGTTCAAGTGCGCACGCGGGATCCCGGCCTTCTTCGCGTGGCGAGCGCTGTGCGAAAACGTCGCGTTGTGCGTGTGCACGGAAGGCGCGCACACGAGCTGGAACGCGCCTTGCGTGGCCTCGGCGTCGTCGGGGACATACGCCGGACAGCGCGTGGATCCCGCGGCGACTGCGGCGTCGCTGGCCAGCTCGATGCGGTCGCTCGGCGTCCCCCAACCCTCGAAGGCGCGCGGCGCGAGCTTCACCGGCATGCCCGTCGCGAGGCGCGCGAACTCGTCGTCGGTGAAGCGCGCGCGCGACGCGGTGAGCAGTTCGTCGCACAGCCCTTCGGCCGTGACGTCCCACGTTTCGCGTGGCAAGCCGAGCCGCCGCGCGATCGCGGCGAACGTCTCGACGTTCGAACGCGCCTCGCCCGGAGCCTTCGCGATCGCTCGTGCGCGCTGGACCGCACGGTGGCCGTAGCTGCGGTACACGTCGGCGTGCTCGACGAAGGTCGTCGCCGGCAGCACGACGTCGGCCAGCGCCGCAGTCTCGGTCAGGAAGTGGTCGTGAACGACGGTGAAGAGGTCATCCCGGGCGAACGCCCGGCGGAACTTCGCGCTGTCGGGCAGCGTCACCGCGGGATCGTGACACCACACGAATACCGCACGAAATGAGCCTTCTGCGAGCATTCGACCCAACCCGACCTGACTGACCGGATCGCGTAGGGCCTCGGGTGGACGCAAGTCGGGCCGGTGCACGACGTCCTCGGCCAGACCGAAGTGCGCGTAGCTCTCGAAGTGCACGCGGTCGCCCTGTCCGAGGATCGCCGCCAGCGCACACACGCTGCGCATCGAGTTGCCGCCGTTGCGCCGCCGCGCCCAGCCGACGCCGGTCTTCACGAACGGGCGCTCTGCACCGAAGAGCAGCGCGGCGAGTTCCAGAACGTCCATCTCCGTGAGGCCCGTCGTCCGCGCCGTCCAAGCGATGTCGTGCGCCCCGCGCACGTGCTGCTCGAACTTCTCTGCGCCGATGCACTCGCGCGCCAAGTACTCGCGATCGACGGCGTCGCGCTCGTACGCGAGCCGCGCCAGACACAGCGCGAGCGCCGCGTCCGTCCCGGGCCGGATCGTGAACCCGCGACCGCCCCGGCGCTCGACGTCCTCGATCGTGTCCGTGCGCCACACGTCGATCGCGACGACGGGCACGCCGCGGTCCTGTAGCGCCTTCACGCGCGGCTGAAGGTGCTGCACGGTGCGGGCGATGTCACAGCCCCACAGGACGAGCAGGTCGCACGCTCCGACGTCGTCGAGATCCGGACCGAGGCAACGACCGAGCACGCTCTGGTAGCCCGCGTCGGCCGTCGCGTCGCAGATTCCGCCGTCGTGGTGCGTCGCGCCCAGCGCGTTCATGACGCGGTTCGGGAACTTGCGCTGCACGATGCCCATGGAACCGCCGTAGGAGAGCGCCAGGACTTCGCGACCCGGCAGCGCCCCGACGCGCGCGGCCACGAGGTCCAGAGCTTCGTCCCAGGTCGCGCGCACGAGCTCGACGCCGCGTCGAACGAGCGGGTGCAGCAGCCGGTTGGGCGCGCGCACGACCTCGCCGTACAGAGCTGTTTTCCCGCACAAAACGCCGCGCGACCAGGGGTGGGCGGGATCTCCGCGCAGGGAAGCCAACGCTCCCTGCGCATCCGTCTCGACGAGCACGCCGCACGCGTCGGGACAGTCGAGCGGACACGTGGTTCGCTGCGGCGCACCGGTCGCTTCGGCGGGTGCGCCGCCGTTCACGGCTGGTCGCCCTCGGCCGTACCGGGCACGGCGCCCGGCACGTCCCCGTCGACCGAAGCGGGGGGGCGGCGCATGAACTCTTCCCGTAGGTCGCCGAGCAACCCCTCGCGCACGATGGCGAGACGCTCGTTCGTGTCGAAGATCAGGATGAAGCCGCGCGTGCGCGCGCTGGTGTCCGTGTACGAGAACGAAGCGCTCGTGTAGTCACTGAGCGGCAAGCTGAAGTTCCACAGCCACGCGCCGCTGCGCAACCCGCCGTACGTGACCGCCGGTGCACCGTCCGCGCCCTCGAACACGTCGATCGGTGCGCCCAGCACGTTCAGCACTTCGCTGAGGCTCGGGCGACCGACCGCGAACGCATCGACCTCCCGTGCCGCGGGCTGGTTCTCGATGATCTCGCGGTGGTACGAGAACTGGATGCAGCTCGCGAGCGACGCGGCGCACGAGGCGCCGAGGATTGCGGCGACGCGGCTCAATCCACGTCCTGCCACGGCATCGCGTACCGCGTGTCGTCCGCGTCGAGGGTCGTGCCCACGTGGCGCAGGACGCTGGACTCGTCGAAGAACAACCAGCAGCGGTCGGAACGACGATCTGCGTTCAGGAAGCTGATGATGATGATCGTGAACCCCGACGTCTTCGTCGTCGTGAAGTCGTAGCGCCAGGCGCTGCGCTTCCCGAGCTGAACGACCTCGGTGGGCGCTCCGAGCGTCTGCGCGACCTCGGTCGCGGTGCTCGTTCCGATCGCGAGCGAGTCGATCCGGGACTTTTGGAGCGGTTCGTTCGAGCGTTCGCGAGAGATGAAGCAGCTCGAGAGGAGACCGGCGACGAGAGCCGCGATGAAGAGTTGGCGCATGCCGAGGGTCGTATCCGATCCGCCCGCCGAAGGCCACTCAGGGCGTGTAAGTCGTCAGCGATGCATCGACTTGCGACCAGCGCTGCACGTCGACCCCCGCCGCGCGCAGCGCCCGCAGCCGGGCCGCGTCGACGAGGACCTGGTCGCTGTTCGTGCGGAAGGCGCGCTCGCGTAGCAGCTCTACAGGACCGCGCAGTCCGTGTGCACGCAGGAACGACACACCGCCCCAGTTGAAGAACGGCACGTCTTCTTCGGCGCCGATCATGTCAGGAACGCCGACGATCGCGAGAGGCGAGGCGTCCTCGATCACGAGCGCGGCGGTGGCCAGCCGCAATGCCGCCTGACCCGCGGTCCGGATCTCGAACGCGTCGCGCGCCGCGTCGAAGAGCCACAGCGCGCCGACCACCAGGACGACACGCGGCGCGAGGGTGCCGCGCGAGCTCACGCCCTGGGCTTTCACCACCCCGTGCGCCAACGCCAACGCGACGAACGCCGAAGCCAAACAGGCGTAGCGCTGCACGAATCCAGCGCCTAGCACCGCCAACCCGAGGTCGATCGCGACGGCCAGCACGGCGAAGCGTGCGACGCCGCCGCGGCGCAGCGACCACACCGCCAGCGCGGCGACGAGCGCCAACACCAGGCCGGCGGCCGCGAAACCGAACGTACCGCGGTGCCCGCGAAACCCCTCGACGCCGATTTCGCGCACGAATTCGGGCGCCAGGGAGAGTGCCGCCTTCACGAAGTTCGCCGGCAGCGCCCCCGGATCCTTCGCGCCATGCACGCGGTCGGGTCGGAAGAAGAGCAGATGCACGAGGTGCGCCGCGCCGATCGCACACGCAGCCAGCACGAAGGGATCCCGCAGGGATGCCAGGACGCGTCGGACTCCGGCACGCAGGTTGTCGGCGCCGATGCAGCCAACCCATGTGATCAGGATCGCCGGCAAGAGCAGCGCTGTCTCGTGGAATCCCAGCGCGACCGCGAGCGCGAGGAGACCGAACCAACCGTCGCGCGCTCGACCTGCCTGCACGCGCCGCACGAGGAAGTACAACGCGACCAACTCGAACGCCGTGCGGCCCGGGCTGCCGATCGCCGCCGGCCACGCGAGCATCTTCACGTTCGGAAAGACCGCGAACAGCACCAGCGCGACGGCCGCGCCGGTCGCGCCCAGCCGCGCACGCCGGGCGAGCCCCCACACCGCGAGGCAGGCGACGAGGTGCAGTAGGAACGCGACGGCGCGCGCCGCGCCCGGCAACCAGGTCGTCGGGTCGACGCCGCTGTGCGCCAGCGCCCACAGGAAGGCGTGCTGCAGCGGTCGCAGCGGTTCGCGGGCCGGGTCGAGGGCGCTCGCCAACGTCGGGGCGCCGGCGAGGTGTTCCATCTGCGTCCAGTCCTCGGAGAGGAAGGGCACCGGCGCGACGACAAACCACAAGAGCGCGAGGAATGCGCACGATCCGAGCCAGGCGAGCGACGTCCAGCGCGAGCTCTGGCGTGCACAGTTCGGAGATTCGGGCTCGGGACCGCCGAGATCGGTAGGGAAGGTCGCGTGCACCATCGGTAGCGTAGCGCGGACGATGCGCGTGGGCTTCGACGTCTCCCCCCTGTCCGGGCCGCATCCCCGCGGCGTCGTGCGCGTCGTCTCGGGGCTCGTCGCAGCGCTCGAACGGCGCGGGCGGATCGAGGTCGTGCGCCTCGCACCCGAGCACGGCGCCCGCTCCGCGCGTTGGCGGCAAGTCGAGCTGCCGCGGCTCGAAGTGCGGCTCGGACTGGCCGGCATCCACACCTGCGTCTCGGCGTTCCCGTTGCGCGGTGCGGGCCTGCGCGTGCAGACGATCCACGAACTGCCCTGGCTGCACGGCGTCACCGAGAACGCGGGCTGGCGCCATCGACTGTGGGCACGGCTCGGGCCACGGCGCGCGGACCGCGTACTGACGGCGACGGAGTGCACGGCGCGCGA
>JBBQCC010000078.1:0-15041 GCA_038318285.1 Planctomycetota bacterium
CCTTACCCCACTTCGAATGTTGGCGAAGTGAGCCAGGCACCGAGTGCAGCGTTAGGTTTTTGTTCTGGTATTCTCGCACCCGTGCCCGCCGCGCCCGTCATCCTGCACCTCGACATCGACGCGTTCCTGGCGTCCGTCGAGATCGCGCTGCACCCCGAGCTGCGCGGCCTGCCCGTCGTCGTGGGCGGGATGCCCACCGACCGCAACCTCGTCATGTCGTGCTCCTACGCCGCGCGCGCGGTCGGCGTGCGGCCGGGCATGATGCTGGCCGAGGCGGCGCGCCTGTGCCCGACCGCCGTGTTCCGCCGCGGCGACTCGCAGGGCGCGAACCGGTTGCGCGAGCGCGTCGTCGACGTCGCGCTGTCCGTGACGCCGCGCGTCGAGGTCACGTCGATCGACGATCTGTACGCCGACCTGAGCGGCAGCGAGCGCGCACTGGGCCTGCCCATCGATGTCGCAGGCGAACTGCGCGCGCGCATCCGCGATGAAGTCGGCCTGCCCGTGACGATCGGCATCGGATCGTCGCGCACCATGGCGCGACTGGCGGGCAAGCTGGCGAAGCCCGGCGCCGTCGCGCACATCTTCTCCGGCGGCGAGCGCGCGTTCCTCGCGCACCTGCCCGTCGCGCACCTGCCCGGTTGCGGGCACCAGACGGGACGACTGCTCGAACGGTTCGGCGTGCGCACGGTCGGTGATTTGGCCCTCGTGCCGCGCGAAGTGCTCTTCACGAGCTTCGGCGCACACGGGCTCGTGCTGCACGACCGTGCGCGCGGCATCGATCTCGATCCAGTCGAGCCGACGTACACGCTGCACGCCGACGGGACGCGCACGCCGCGCGCGCCGCTGTCGATCCAGCGCGACGGCACGTTCGAACCCGAGGAAGGTCGCCGCGAGATCGTCGCCGCGATGCTGGCGTACCTCGTGGAGCGTGCGGCGCACCGGTTGCGTTCGCACCACGTCCGCGCGCGGATCCTCGTCGTGCGCATCCAGTACGTCGACACGCGCACCGCCGCTGCGCAGGCGCGCGCACTCGACACCGAGCCTCGTTCGGCCGACAAACGCGGCAAATTCGAGCCGGCGACCGACGGGACGGCCGCGATCCTGCAACGCGCACAAGAGCTCTTCGCCGCACTGCCGCGGCGCCGCGCGCTCGTGAAACGCGTCGGGTTGTCGCTCGAAGGCCTCGAACCCGCGCGCGGTTGGCAGCGTCACCTCGCCGACGAGGACGGGCGCGAAGCGCGCGCCGACCGCGAACACCGGCTCGACGTCGCGCTGGACCAGTTGCGCGCGCGCCACGGCTTCGGCCGCATCGTGCGCGGCGCGAGCCTGCCGCTCGCCGCGACGCACCCGCTGGAAGAAGACGGGTTCCGCCTGCGCACGCCGTCGCTGAACCAGTGAGAACGCAACCCCGTACGGTGCCAGGTAACTTCGGACGGGGTTTCTTGGCGCTGCCGCGCACCACGCAACGGCGGTGAGAAACCCCGTCCGAAGTTACCTGGCTCCGTACGAGAGTCGGGCGCGCCGCCACCTGCCCGCGGCGACGCGCCCTGTTCGGAGTCGCGCTCGTCGGGATCCGGCGAATCCGGAGGATCCGAACGCACGCGTTTCCGTCCGGCCCCCGATCGCTCGCGGGCGCGGATTCCACGTGTCCACCCGGAACTGCCGCCAGATTGCCCCCCTGTCGACCGATCCGAGCGGACTCGTGTGGAAGGAAGTTCCCACACGGTCGTGATGCCCGGCTGAAATCCGAATGAAAACGACCTCATTCGCTAGAGAGGTCGGCAACAGATCCGATGGGAAAGGTAAGCGCGTACGTGGAAGAGCCCGTGGGCAGACAGGGCTCGTCCGGCGTACGCTCCTGAGAAGGACTTCAGACCGATGCGCATTCTCGTGATCGAAGACAACCCGCGGATGGCGAGCGCCATCCAGCGCGGCCTCGCCGAGCAGGGCTACGCCGTAGATGTCGCCCACACGGGCTTCGAAGGCGAGGAGCGCTGCGCGGAAGGTCAATACGACGCGATCCTCCTCGACCTGATGCTGCCCGACCGGGACGGCGTCGAGTTGTGCCGCAGTCTGCGCCGACGCGGCGTGCGCACGCCGCTGCTCATGCTGACGGCCTTGTCGGGCACGCAGGAGAAGATCGGCGGCCTCGATGCGGGCGCCGACGACTACTTGGCGAAGCCGTTCGAGTTCGAGGAGCTCGTGGCCCGCGTGCGCGCGCTGCTGCGCCGTGGACAGGCCAGCGAGTCGCGCACCTTGCGCTACGAAGGACTCGAGCTCGACCTGGGCAAGCGATCGTGCACGCGCGACGGCGCGAAGATCAAGCTGACGCCCAAGGAGTTCGCGCTGCTCGAGTTCCTGATGCGCAATCCCAACCGCGTGCTGCCGCGGATGACGATCGTCGAGAAGGTCTGGGACATGAGCTACGAGCCAGCCAGCAACGTCATCGACGTCTACATCAGCCAGCTGCGCAAAAAGATCGACCGCGACCACGAACAATCGCTGATCCACACCGTCGTCTCGGCCGGATACCGATTCGGCATCGCCGAACGCGTCTGAGCAGCGCGCGGAGCGCTGACTAGGAACGCCGTGCTGCGCGCATCTTCGCTGCCGTTGCGGCTCCGGTTCACGCTGTGGTCGCTCGTCGTCTTCCTGATCGTCTACCTCGCGACGTCGGGGACGTGGTTCCTGGCGCAGAACGCGCTCGTCATGCGCGAACGCGAGCAGCGCATCCAGTCGGAGGCCATGGAGGTCGTCGATCGGATGGTGCGCGGCGCCCGCGGTCAGATCGATGTCGAGCTGCCGCGCCGGATCCGTGAGGAGCTGGCGCGGACCGAGGACTTCTCCCGCGCACACGTGTACCTGCGCCTGGAGGACGGAACGATCGCGGCCAGCGCCGGCGAGGGTCCGCCTGCGGCCCGGGAGCTGCCCGCCCCGGCTTCCGCAGCACCCGACGAGATCGTGCCCTTCGACGTCGAGGTCGAACCGGGACAGCAGCAGCCCTGGCGCAGCGTTTCGCGCGAGTACGTCGCCGAGACGGGCGCGCGCTTCACGCTCCAACTGGCCGTGCGCGCGCACTCGAAGTCGACGCGCGACGGTGTCGCGCCCTACTTCCTGATCGGAATCCCGATCGGCGTCATCGCGGCCGCGGCGATGGCCTGGATCATGGCCGGGCGCCTCGTGCGACCGATCCAACGCCTCGCGACCGCCGCGCGAGCCGTATCGCCGACGAACTTGCGCGGACGCATCGACGTCGACCCGACCGACTCCGAGATCGCGCGTCTCCAGCACGAATGGAATGCCGCGCTCGAGCGCGTCGAGAAGGGCTACCGCGCGCAGGGCATGTTCCTCTCCAACGTCAGCCACGAGCTGAAGACGCCGGTCGCGGTGCTGCTGTCGCAGGCGCAAGTGCTGCGGCAGGGCGCGAGCCCCGAAGAGCTGGCGCACTTCGCTGCCAACGTCGAGGAGGAGATGCGCACGATGGCGCGCCTCGTCGAGAGCCTGCTGCTGCTCGCGCGCGTCGAACACGGCAAGGAACTCGTCCGGCGCGAGAACGTCGCGGTGAACGAGGTGATCCTCGAGACGGCCGAGCGCACGAGCGAGTTGGCGCGCAGCCTGGACGTGCCGCTCGTGACGAACTTGCACCTGACGGCGGACGGCGAGGCCGAACCCGAGCTCGTCGGCGACCCAGAACTCTTGCGCACGATGGTCGAGAACCTCGTGCGCAACGCGCTGCGGTTCGCGCCGCGCGGCGAACCGGTCGATCTGCGCGTGTCCTGCGGTCAGGGCGAAGCGCTGATCCGCGTGCGCGACCGCGGTCCGGGTATCCCGCGCGAGCACATCGAGCGCATCTTCGAGCGCTTCTACCAGGTGCCCGGCGAGGGCACGAAGCAACGCGGAACGGGGCTCGGTCTCGCGATCGCGCGCAGCGTGGCCGAGCTGCACCACGGCGTGATCGCGGTCCGCAACGTGGACAGCGGCGGCTGCGAGTTCGAAATCCGGCTCCCGCTGGTCGGCTGACGATCGCGCCCGAAGCGCTCTTCAACGATCGTAACGCGCTGTCTAGAAACGGATTACATCCGCTGCCCCCCCCCCCAGACGGCCAGCCCGACCCGTCGGACCCACCGCGCGGCACTCAGGCAATTCCTTCCACATGCCGATGCGCTGACCATGACGCATCGACCTCCTGCGAGCGGTTCCGGGTTCCAACTGTCTGTCGTCGTGCCCACCTACGGGCGGTCCGAGATCCTGAACACGCTGCTCGGCGCACTCGAGGCGCAGACGTTGGCGAAGGACCGCTTCGAGCTGGTCGTCGTCGATGACGGGACCGTGCCGCCCATCGCGATCGACACGGCCGCGTACTCGTACCCGATCACGCTGCTGCGCCAGGCGAACGCCGGGCCGGCCGCGGCGCGCAACCTCGCGTTCGAGCATGCGCGCGCGCCGCTCGTCCTCATCTTGAACGACGACGCCGTGCCCGCGCGCGACCTGCTCGAAGGTCACGTCGCCGCGCATCGGAACGCGCCGCGCAAGACGGCCATCCTGGGGTCCTTCCCGTTCACTCAGAACTCGATGCGCTCACCCTTCGTGCGCATGCTCGCGCGCACGTCGCTGCTGTTCGACTACGTGCGCATGGAAGACCGCGGCACGTACGGCTGGCGCAACTTCTGGACATGCAACATCAGCCTACCTCTCGCCGCGTTGCGCGAGGTCGGCGGCTTCGACGGCGAGACGTTCCGCGAAGCGTTGCACGAGGACGTCGAGCTCGGTTACCGGCTCGAGAGGAACGGTTGGCGCGTCCAGTACCGCGCTGAACTCGTCTGCGAGCACGAACACATCGTCACGCCGCGCGGCTACTTCAAGCGCGCATTCCGGCTGGGCGTGAACTCGGCGCGCATGTACCAGAAGCACGCGGACCCGGCGCTCTTCGCCATCCCGAACTTCAAGGGCGGGCCGACGCCACACTGGCGCGCGTCCGCGCAGGCCACGGTCGAGGCCTACCACGAGGTGCAGAAGCGCTTCGTCGACAAGCTCGAGGAGATGGAGTCCACGCCCGACCGCGAACTCTCGACCGAGGAACTGCGCCTCCTGGCCGCGACCACGCAGAAGATGGCCGGCATCGCCACGCACCGCGGCTGGCTGCAGCAGATCGACGGCTACGACCCGGCGCGCGCGCTCGACGACGGACCGGCCGCAGGGCGCCTGACTTCGGTTCTGGTCGTCTCGTACAACGCGCTGGCCAAGACGCAGAAATGCCTGGAAGCGCTGCGCCGCAACGCGGATGCGCGCCATCCAACCGAGATCATCGTCGTCGACAACGGCTCGACGGACGGCAGCGCGGAGTGGCTCGCCGAACAGACGGACATCGTCTTCGTGCGCAACGCGGACAACGCTGGCGCTCCGCGCGCGCGCAATCAAGGACTCGCGATCACGCGCGGCGAGTACATCGTCTTCCTCGACAACGACGTCATGACGACGCGCGATTGGCTGCGCCGTCTGCTCTTCCACGCCGAGGTCGATGGGTGCAGTGGGTGCGTCGGGCCTCTGACGGACCGCGCGGGCCACAACCAGGAGATCCCCTACGTCGGCACGAGCTCGACCGATGATGTCGAGCGCTTCGCCGAGCAACGCGCGGCCGACTTCCCGCGCAAGTACCGCAATCAGACGTTGATGACGTCGTTCTGCATGCTCGTCCGCCGCGAGGTCGTCGACGAGATCGGCGGTTTCGACGAGCGATTCTCGCCCTGGGGATTCGAGGACGACGACTTCAGCATGCGCGCGGCACTGGCCGGATTCCGGAACCGTATCGCGCTGGATGTCTTCGTGCGCCACGAACACTACGGCGGCAAGAAGGCCGAAGTGCACTCGGAGCTGCTGAAGCGCAATTGGTCGCGCTTCACCGAGAAATGGGGCGGCACGACGAACGCTCCCTACGGCGCGTACACCGCGATCCAGGCCTCCGTCAGCCGTGCGTTCGAGCGCGCGGAGTACTACGTCCCGATCGACGGGACCCCCGCCGAAGTCGGCGCGCATGCGGAGGCCGTCTCGTGATCCCGCTCACCCTGTGCATGATCGTGAAGGACGAGGAACGGTTCCTCGCCGGCTGTCTCGAGTCCGTCGCCGGCCTCGTCGACTCGATCGTCGTCGTCGACACGGGCAGCACGGACGCGACCGCCGCCATCGCCGCTTCACACGGCGCAATCGTCGTCCGGCGCGCGTGGGACGACGACTTTGCCGCGGCGCGCAACGCCGCATTCGAGCACGTACGGCCAGCGAAGGACCGCTTCGTCCTGGTCCTCGACGCCGACGAACGCCTGACGCCCGCCGCAGTCCAGACGCTGCGCCGCGCGCTGAAACGGCCAGATTTCGATCTGGGCATGCTGCCACTGCACGATGCGGAGTCGCTCGATGCGCGTCCGGCCGACGTCGTCTCCGGACGCGCGCGCCGCGGCGAACCGGTGCTGCTGCCGCGCCTGATGCGCTTCGGTTCCGACCTCCGCTACGAGGGCCGCGTGCACGAACAGGTCACGACGTGGTCACGTGTGCGCGGACGCCGCATCACCATGGTCGACGCTCCGATCGCGCACTACGGCGCGGTCCCCGATCTGCGCACGGCGCGCGGCAAGGCCGACCGCAACCGCACGCTCCTGGAGCGGCGCGCGCAGGACGAACCCGCGAACCCGAACGTGCGCGCCTACCTCGCGCGCGAGTACGACCGCGCCGGCGATCCCGCGCGCGCGCTCGCGGAAGCACGTGCAGCGTGGGCGGCGCTCGTCGCCTCGGCTGACGGCGGTCGTCCGTCGACGGATCCCGTGCTGCCGACGACCATGCTGGCGTACTTCTCGATCCAGCACGGCGATCTCGACGTGGCGCTGCACGCGCTGACGACGGCGCGCGGCTGGACGCCCGCCCACCCGAACCTCGAGCTCCTGAGCGGTCTTGTCCACGAGCGCTTGGCCCTCATCGCCACCGACGTCGAGACGTTCGCGCGCGAGCTCGCCGCCGCGCGCGCCGACTACGAGCGCTGTCTGGCGCTGCGTGGCCGCGCGTTCGCGGCCGAGATCCTGCCCGGCGCGTGCGGTACGACCGGCGCGACGCGCCTCGCGACCGTACTGTTGCTCGCCGGCGACCCCCGTGCCGCGCGCCACCACTTCGAGTCCGTCCTGCACGCGGAACCGAAGCACGTCGAGGCCCGGCTGGGCTGCGCCGAAGCCTGGATCGACGAGGGATCAGCCGCGCGCGCGCTGCCGTCGCTCGAATCGCTCGTCGCCGACGGCCTACCCGACGCGTGGATCCTGTCGGCCGCGGCCGCTGCGTCGCTCGGCGACGGTGCGACCGCGCGCGCGCTCGGCGAACGCGCACGCGAGATCGCGCGCGCGACGCCGTGGATCGGCGCGTGGCGCCGCGGACGCATCGACGAGCTGTGCGGCACGCCCGCCGCGGCATTGCCGACGACGACGGCTCTCGGCACGATGCTCCTCACCGAGCGGTCGAGCGTCAGCGTCGTCATCCCGTGCTTCAACCGCTTCGACCTGCTGCGTCCCGTGTTGCAGGGCTTCCTGCGCGAGGGCGCAGGCAGCGCGTTCCAGCTCGTGCTCGTGGATGACGGCTCGCAGCCGCCCCTCGCCGAACTCGTCGCCGAGCTCGGCATCGCGAACGCAGTGACGCTGGTCCGACGCGACAACGGCGGACGCGGCGCCGCGCTGAACGATGGGCTCGCACGCGCGACCGGCGGCATCGTCATCGTGTGCGACAGCGACATCGTTCCGACGCTCGGATTCGTCGAGCAGCACGTCCAGTTTCACCACGAAAACCCGTCCGAACTGGCCACGCACCTGGGCGCACTGACATGGGGCGTCGACGCGGGTCTGTTCGGTGCGCTGACCGGCGCGCGCGCCAATCCACGCTTACGGAGTGGAGCGAGCACAGCTCCAGAACCGCGCGGCGCAGCGAGCACGAATGCTGACTCGCGCGGCGAATCGCGTGACGTCGACTGGACGCAGTGGTTCACCGACAACTGGTCGTTCAAGCGCAGCCTGTTCACCGCGCATGACCTCGCATTCGATGTCGCTTACCGCGCATGGGGCTTCGAGGAACTCGACCTCGCTCGCCGGCTGCAAGGGATTGGCGCGACGAATTCGTTGACGACGCACGCGCAAGGCCTGCACCTGAAACCTGCAACGCCTGAAGGCCTGCGCGCGTGTTTCGTGCGCAGCCTTCCGAACCTCCTCCACTTGGCGCGCAAATATCCGGACGACGAGTGCGTGCACGAATGGCTGTCGGCACGCGCCGACGCGGACTCCGTCGCCCGCGCCGAACGCGCCCATGAGCACATCTGGCAACGAGCCCTCGAAATCGACGCCAAGCACCCGCTCGCCCTGCGCGACGTGAGCTCCACGGCGGTCGACCGTTTCGCCATCGCCCTGTCGGACTCCACGTTCCACCTCGGCATCGCGCGCGGCCTGATCGATCGCCCGGATCTCGTGAACGAGCATCAGGATCTGCTCCCGCCTGCCGACTCCTCGGCATTGTTCCAGCTGATCGACGACCTCGCGCGAAACCTCGACCTCCTCGAGAAACGCCTCGATCCAGGCCGCAGTCCTTCGGCTTGGCTTGCATCCGTCGCGGCCGACTTGGGCTGGGATGCCGCCTCGCACCGACTTCGCCATCGCTGGGCGACGCCGATCACGACGCATTGACGTCGAGCGACGGCTAGCGCCGCGTTCGATACCGCAGCGCCACCGCACCCGAAGCGAACTCGCGCCGATCGACGAGCTCCAGGTCCATGTGCCGCGCGAGCCCGGCGAACGGCGTGGGTCCATGGCCCACTAACCTGGGATGCACGATGAATTCGTACTCGTCGATCAGGCCAAGTTGCGCCAATGCCAACGGTAGCTGCACGCCTCCGACGTAGAGGCCCCGGCCCGGCTCGCGCTTTAGCTGCTGAACGACGGTCGCCAGATCGCCGCGCACGAGTTCTGCGTTCCAGTCGACCCGATTCAGTGTGCTGGAAACGACGTACTTCTTCGCCGCGTCGATCGACCGCGCGAAGGGTTCCGTCCATTCGGCTGCCCACTCCGGTCGCACTTCCTCGGGCCAGCGCCAAGCCGCTTCCATCATCTCGTAGACGACGCGGCCGAATAGGAGCGCGTCCGCCCGCGCGATGATCTCCGCCGCGTACTGGTGCAGCTCCGGGTCCGGCGACATCGCGCGGTGGTCGCAGCAGCCATCGAGGGAGACGTTGATGGAGTAGCGGAGGGGTCGCACGGGTTCGTCCTTGGGATCGCCGGAAGCTAACGCACCGTCCGGGTCGGTAGGCCGCCGCGCTGCCGCATTCCGAAATTCGATCCGTACGGTCGTCTGGCACCGTACGGAATGGAAATCCGTACTATTCGCCCCTCGTGGCCCCCAACGCTCCCTCGCGCGCCGTCGTCACCACGCTCATCGTGCTGCTCGCGCTCGTGTGGGGCAGCACGTGGATCGTCATCGCGTTCGGCTTGCGCGATCTGCCGCCGTTCACTTCAGCTTCCGCGCGTTTCCTGCTCGCGGCGGTCGCGATGACGGCGATCGCGCCGGCCGTCGCGCGTCGTGAGGGCGGCACGCGTCCGCCGCGCAAGTTGGCGGTCGTGCAGGGCACGCTGAACTTCGGCGCCTCGTACGCGATCGTCTACTGGACCGAGACGCAGCTGCCGTCGGGCATCGTCAGCTTGCTGTGGGCCGTGTTCCCGATCATGACGGCGATCAGCTCGAGTTGGTTCCTCGCCGGTGAATCGTTGAGCACGCGACAGTGGCTCGGCTTCACGCTGGGCTTCGTCGGCGTCGCGCTGCTGTTCGCGACCGACATTCGCGGCTTCGGCGCGCACGGTATTCCGGCGGCGGCGCTGCTGCTCGTGTCGCCGCTCGTGTCGTGCATCGGCACGCTCGTGTTGAAGCGCGAGGGCAAGGGCGTCAGCTCCGCGCTCGTGAACCGCGACGCGATGTGGATCGGCGCGGCGATCCTGACCGTGTGCGCGTTCGTGCTCGAACGCGATGCCGAGGCGGTGTGGACCGGGCGCGCGATCGCGAGCGTCGTCTACCTCGCGCTCGTCGGCACCGTGCTGACGTTCACGCTGTACTTCTGGTTGTTGCGCCACACCGAGGCGTGGCGGATGAGCACGATCGCGTACGCCACGCCGGCCATCGCGCTGCTCCTCGGGACGTTCCTCGGCGAGGAGCCGTTCACGGTGTGGACGCTGGCCGGGTCGCTGACGATCCTGGCGGGCGTCGTGCTGGCGACGCTGCGGCGGCGCTGAACGTCCTGCGCCTGCCCTCGAGTACGGCTCGAGCGACGCAGGCGTAGGCCGGGCAGGGGTTTGCGTCGCGGGTGCCAAGAACCCCACCCGCGCCGTTCGGTATCTGTTAGGGTGCGCCGGTCCCCGCGCGGCACTCACCACGCACCACCCCACTGCAGGACGCCTCGGCGTCCTCCGCGCGGGGACCTTTCGGCCTCGGCGACGGAACGCACTCCCCGCCGCCGGGGCCGGCCTCTCTCCCGCGGCGACGCGTCCCCGACGCGTCCACGCGGGCGTTTGCGCGCACGGCATTCCTTCGAAGCGTCCCCGATCCGCGTCCCCTGTTTTCAAGAGTCCGGCCCGCCATGTACGTCCCGCTGCGCGTCCACGGTCACCACTCCATGCTCACCGGCGTCGACGCGCCGCGCGCGTTGCTCGAGCGCGCGGCCGAGCTCGGCCTCCCGGCGCTCGCGCTGACCGACGTCGACACGCTGAGCGGCGTCGTCGACTTCGTGCGCGCGGCTGCCAAAGCACGGACCGCCGATACGCGGACCGTCGATATACGAACCGCCGACCAACGAACCACGACGACGTCCAGCGTGCGCGCGATCGTCGGCGCCGAGATCTCGGATCCCAGCGGTCTGCCCGGACGTGTCATCGCACTGGTCGAGGACGCCGCGGGTTGGCGCAACCTGTGCAAGCTCGTCAGCGCGCGCCAACTCGGCGGCGATCCGGGCGCGGCGGGCAGCGAACTCTCGGGACCCGACGCGTTCCGCATCGTCGACGCGGCGGTGCGGCACCAGGAGGGACTCGTCTTCCTGGTCGATCACCCGCGGTTGCTCATGGAGTTCAGCGGGCGCGTGGACGAGCGCGCGCTGTTCGCCGCGATCTCGCCCGCCAGCCTGCGCGTGCGCGCGGGATCGCGCTCGAACACGGAACCGCGGAACGCCGCGCACGCTCCGCGCCGGCGCGTGGATGCCCAGCGCGCGGACCGCGATCCGTTCGTGCTGCGTCGCCGCGACGAGGAGGAACTGCTCGAGACGCCCAAGGTGCCCGCGCCCGAACCGCCCGTCGCGGCGCAGGACCTCGTCGAGGTCGCGCGCGCGTGCGGTGTCGCGACGCTGGCGGTCCCGGACGTGTACATGGCGCACGCGGCGAGCTTCGCCGACCACGCAGCGCGCGTCGCGATCAAGCACAACGCGCTCGTGCACGACCTGCCCGAGACGTGGCTCGCGGCGCGGCCGGCGCATTTGCTCGCCGCGGCGGAGATGCGCGCGCTGTACGCCGATTTGCCCGAGGTTTCGGGTCCTTTCCAACGTTCAGGGCCTTTCCAGCGCTCGGAGCAGGGCGCGATCGAGCGCACGCTGGCCGTCGCGGATCTGTGCCGATTCACACCCGCACTGGGCGGCATCGTGTTCCCGACGATCGCGCTCGACCCGGGCGAGACGCCGTACTCGCGCCTCGCGAGCTTCGCGTTCCAGGGCGCGAGCGAGCGCTTCCGGCCGCTCAAGCCCGAGGTCGTGCGACGCCTGGAGTACGAGCTGACGACGATCGAAGGCCTCGGGTTCTCCAGCTACTTCCTGCTGGTGAAGCAGATCGCGGACTTCGCGCGCGCGAAGGGCATTCCCTGCGTCGGGCGCGGATCGGCGGCGGACTCGCTGGTCGCGTACTGCCTGCGACTGACCGACGCGGATCCCTTGCGCTACCGGCTGACGTTCGAGCGCTTCCTGAACC
The DNA here is from genome assembly GCA_038318285.1 of Planctomycetota bacterium. Classification (GTDB taxonomy): domain Bacteria; phylum Planctomycetota; class UBA1135; order UBA1135; genus JAEUHZ01. Next base: position 12,006 of record JBBQCC010000078.1, read on the forward strand.
CGGCGCGGCGCGATCGGCCAGACATCGACCTCGATTTCTGCTGGCGACGGCGCGACGAGGTGCTGGACCACGTCTACGAGCTGTTCGGCGCCGAGCGCACGGCGATGATCGCCACGATCGCGACGTGCGGTGTGCGCGCGGCGTTCCGCGAGTCGGCGCTCGCGCTGGGCGTCCCCCCCGCCGAGGCGAACCGCTGGTCGCGCAAGCTGCCGATGTACTGGAGTCGCGCGAGCGCGAAGGGCGCGGAAACGCCGGGAATCGCAGGCGAATTGGGCCTCACTGGACCGCAAAAGGTTGCACGCGGGCGCGGCGTCACCAACGCGCGCGACCTACCCGCGAGTCTCGTGGACAACGACGTCGCCGAACTGCTCGCGCGCACTCCGGAAGCGCGCGGTTTCCCGTTCGACGATCCGCGCATGCAGAGCGTGCTGCGCGCCGCGGACCGACTGGCGGGCTCGCCGCGACACTACGGGCTGCACCCCGGCGGCGTCGTCGTCGCTCCAGGGCCGATCACGGACTTCGCTCCGTGCCAACGTGCCGCGAAGGGCTGCATCGTCACGCAGTTCGACAAGGACGCGGTCGAGGCGATCGGGCTCGTGAAGATGGACCTCTTGGGCAACCGCGCGCTGACGACGATCGACGATTGCGTGCGCTCCCTGGCGCAGCAGGGTGTGCACATCGATCTCGACACTTTGCCCGAGGACGATCCCGCGACCGCGAAGACGTTGCGCGAAGGGCGCACGCTGGGCTGTTTCCAGATCGAGTCGCCGGGCATGCGCAACCTGCTGCAGCAGATCGGCGCGACGACGATGGACGACGTGATCCAAGCGGTCGCATTGATCCGCCCCGGACCCGCGGGTTCGGGCATGAAAGACGCGTACGTGCGGCGCTACCGCGGGCTCGAACCGCGTCATGCGCCGCACCCGCGGCTCGAGGAACTCTTGTGGGACACGTACGGCGTGATGCTGTACCAGGAAGACGTCATGCAGGTCGCGGCGCTGCTCGCGGGCATGGACCTCTCCGAAGCGGACCTCTTGCGCCGCGCCTTGCAGAAACGTCGCGCGAGCGAGATCCCTGCACTGTGCGAACGTTTCGTCGCCGGTGCAGTCGAACAAGGCGTGACGTGCGAGGACGCACTGCGCGTGTGGGACCTCGTCGCGAACTTCGCGTCCTTCGGCTTCTGCAAAGCGCACGCGGTCACGTACGGCCGCATCTCCTACCGCGCCGCGTGGCTGAAGACGCACCACCCCGCCGCATTCCTCGCCGCATTCCTCGAGAGCGAGACCGGCTACTACGACACACGCGTCTACGTCGAGGAAGCGCGGCGTCTAGGAGTGACGATCCTGCCGCCCGACGTGAACCAGAGCGCCGCCCACACCTGGCAAACGCCAACCGCTCCGTACGGTGCCTGGCTCACTTCGCCTGGGTTCAAGAATGGGGAAATGGACTCACGCCGCGTTTCCCCGGTTCCGAGCCCAGGCGAAGTGAGCCAGGCACCGTGTGGAGCGGTTCCGTGTGGTGCGATTCGGGTTCCGCTGGGACAGGTGCGCGGGCTCGGGGAGAGCACGATTCGGGCCCTCGTCGCGGCTCGTGAATCGGGCGGGCGCTTCGTGTCGCTGCCCGATTTTTTGGAGCGCGCGGGCGCGCAGGGCGATGAGGCCGAGGCGTTGATCCGCTGCGGAGCGTTCGACGGGCTCGATCGCACGATCCCGGAACTCCTGTGGCGGTTGCACCTCCTGCGCGCACCGGCGCGGCGCGTGCCGAAGGACGCGCGGCTCGATGCGCGCGAGATGGCGGCGTTGCGCGCGACGCCGCACTCGCGCGAGGCGGCGCGCTCGAAGGATGCGCATTCCAAAGACGTGCTGCGAGGCGCGCGTGCGAAGACGGCCGGTTGGAACGGCGTCGGCATCGGCGCGGGAAACATCGACCTCGCGCCGGGCGAAACGGCGTCGCTCTTCGGGCCGCCGGAGACGGGCGCGCCGGCGCTGCCGCGGCTGCCGGACCACGACGCGCTGACACGCGGACGGTTGGAGCACGAGGTGCTGGGCCTCACCGTGTCGGCGCACCCGACCGCGCTGTTCCCGTGCCCCGCTGATGCACGAATCGCCGCGCGCGAGGAGTTGGCCGGTGAGCGGGCGCGCCCCGTCAATCCGCGGCTCGTGAATCCGCGGCTCGTGAATCCGACCATGGCGCGCGACGTGCCGCACCGCGCCGGCGCGCGCATCACCTTGCGCGGCTGGCCCGCGGCGACGCGCCACGTGCGCACGGCGGACGGGCGGACGATGCGCTTTTTGACGCTCGAGGACGAGACGGGTCTGGCCGAGGTCGTCGTCTTCGCCGACGTGTACGAGCGCGACGGCGCGCACCTCGCCGAAGCCGGCGTTTTGTGCGTGACGGGGACGGTCGAGGACCAGATGGGCGCGTGCACGTTGCACGCGGAGGTCATCTGGTGACGCAATCCGTAGACTGTTCGCGAACCACGCCTCGACTCCACGACCTCTCATGCCGCAACGCGAAATCACGCTCGACACCGCCGCCTTCCTCGACTCGACGCAAGCCGCGACCCTGACGGGCGTGAAGCGCGAGGCGATCCACGCGATCACCGACCGCTTCCTGGCCTGCTGCTACGACGAGATCGGCAAGGCGCCGCGCCACATCGACGGCGACGACCTGCACGGCATCGTCGGCCACATGCTGCCGGGCCACTTCGGGCGCAAGGATCCGCTTGCCGCGCACGTGGGCGACGTGTTGCGCGCGTACCTCGAGTTCCTGGGCGAGCGCGCCGTCGTGTCGCAGATGTTCGAGCTGCGCCGCGCGCTCGACCACACGCTCCCTGAGTTCGAGCACGCCGTCGCGACCGGCGAGCACGCGCACCATGCCACCGCCGCGCCGCAAAAACCCTTCGTGCACAAAGCTTCGAAGACGGGCCGCAACGATCCGTGCCCGTGCGGGAGCTCGAAGAAGTTCAAGCAGTGCTGCGGGAAGGGCTGACGGCCGAATTCCGTCACACGGTGCCAGGCTCACGTCGCCCCGATT
>JBBQCC010000079.1:0-15033 GCA_038318285.1 Planctomycetota bacterium
GCGGGCTCGGTCGGTCACGCCGCCAAGGCCCCATGGTAACGGCCTAAGCCCTTGACCGAAAGAGAGTTCCGCTACGAGCGGAGGTCCGCGCGGCGCACGCCGGCGAGCTCCAGGACGATTTCGAAGTCGGCCGGTTCCACCGGTTGCACGGACAGGCGTTGCCCCTTCTGGAGCACCGCGAGGCCGGCCAGGCGCGGTTCCGCGCGCAGCTCGGCCAGTGTGACGAAGTGCGGGCAACGCACGAGCGCCTGCACGTCGACCTCCCACCACGTCGGCGCTGCGCGCGTGCTCTTCGCGTCGAAGTGGTGGTCGCGCGGGTCGAACTGCGTCGGGTCGGGCCGCGCTGCGCCGGCGATGCGTCCGACGCCGATCACGCCCACGGGGTCGCTGCTGGAGTGGTACAGCAGCACGAGGTCTCCCACGCGCATCCCGTCGCGCAGATAGTTGCGCGCCTGGTGGTTGCGGACTCCGTCCCAGCCGGTCGTGCGGCGCGGCGCGCTCCACAGCGCATCGAACGGGAACGAATCGGGGTCCGTCTTGAGCAGCCAGCGCGTCGGCCGCGGCTCGAGCGCGGAGGACGCCGCGACGGCCGTCTTGGGTGCGGCCTTCCCGAGTGCGACCTTTTTCGCGGCAGCCTTCTTCGGGCCGGTTCGTTGCGGGTCGGCCGCGTTGCGGCGCACCGGACTCACCGAGAACTCCGCAGACTCGCCGGTCCCGTTCCGCCGTCGCGCAGGGCCGTCGGCGCGCCCAGGATCTCGGCCGCGATGAACGCACGGCGCATCGCCGCACGACGATCGTTGGCGTTCGCGTCGGGCTCGAAGAGCGCGTCGGGGCGTACAGCGCGCTCGATCGTGGCCGCGGCCGTCGGCGCACCGATCGAGGTCATCGTCTCGGCCGCGACGCTCGTGCGCCGACCGACCGAGCCGGCGCGCTCGCGCGCCAGGAAGTCCGCGCGTGCCTCGCGTTCGACGCGGATCCGGCGGTCGATCTCCTCGCGCGAGCGCAGTTCTTCGTCGGGTATGAAGTGCTCGGGGTCGGCTGTCTCCGGATCGTCACCGGCCTCGGTGTCGTCCTCGTTCGGCGCGGGCCGCATGTCGGTGAGGCGACCGGCCAGCGCGGCCTCGGGCACGGGCGCTTCGGCAACGCGTGCCCTCGGCGGCGGAATGCGCGGCGCGCTGTCCGGAGCCTCACCGCGCAGCAGCGCTTCGAAACGGCGCCGCGCCTCCTGCATGTCGTCGGGCGGATCGTCCGCCGACTCTCCGCTCGCAGGGCTCGATCGCGGCTCGCGACTCGGCCGGTCGCGGTCGAGTGCGCGCTTTTTCGCGGCCGACTCGCGGATGCTGCGCAGGATCGGCAGCCCGATGAACAGGAACACGAGCACCGCCTGGATGATCCACCCAGGGATGCTGCGTTCCGCGAGCGCGAACGGGAGGAGCACGTCGAACGTCACGGCGTCACCGACTACGACTGCGTCTCGGTCGCCTCGCCCGGGCCCGAGATCGCGTTGCGCATGCGCGTGTCGCTCTCCACGTTGCGCAGACGGAACATGTCCATGACGCCCAGATTGCCCGACTTCAGCGCGGCGGCCATCGCCATCGGGATCTCGGCCTCGGCCAAGACGACCTTGGCGCGGTTCTCCTGCACCTTCGCCTTGAACTCTTGCTCGGCCGCGACGGCCATCGCGCGGCGCTGTTCGGCGCGCGCTTGCGCGACGCGCTTGTCGGCTTCGGCCTGATCGGCCTGCAGACGCGCGCCGATGTTCACGCCGATGTCCACGTCGGCGATGTCGATCGAGACGATCTCGAACGCGGTGCCCGCGTCGAGCCCCTTCGCGAGGACGTTCTTGGAGATCGAATCGGGATTCTCGAGCACGTCCTTGTGCGAGCTCTTGGAACCGATCGTGGACACGATGCCCTCGCCGACGCGCGCGATGATCGTCTCCTCGCCGGCGCCGCCGACGAGCCGGTTGATGTTCGTGCGCACCGTCACGCGCGCTTTCGCGAGGACTTGGATGCCGTCCTTCGCGACGGCGGCGATCTCGCTCTTACCCGACGCAGGGTTCGGGCAGTCGATGACCTTGGGCGTGACGCTGGCCTTCACGGCTTCGAGCACGTCGCGACCGGCGAGGTCGATGCCGGAGGCGGTGCGGAAGTCGAGTTCGATGCCCGCACGGTTGGCGGAGATGAGCGCCTGCACGACGCGCTGCACGCGACCGCCGGCCAGGAAGTGCGCTTCGATGTCGCGCGTCGTGATGCCCTCGATGCGCGCCTGCACCAGCATGATCTTCGCGTCCAGGATCGTCGACGGGTTCACCTTGCGCAGGCTCATCGCGAACATCTCGAACGGACCGATGCCGGCGTTCGTCGTGACCGAGCGCACCCACAGGTTCGCGTAGCGCAGCACGATCACCAGGAACACCAGGAGGAAGAGCCCAAGAACCAGGAAGAGCCCGATCTTCCAGACCGGGATGTCGTCGCCGACCCCGGCCGCATTCGAGGAACGGGCTTGGATGGCGAGGGCGAGCAGGTGGTTCAAGGTCATGGGAGGACAGTACGCGCTGGGGACTTCGGTTTCACGCGGACGGCTGCGCCCGCGACACGACGACGCGGTTGCCCGCGAGTTCGATGACGCGCACGCGCGCGCCGACTTCGATCGCTTCGCCGCGGCTGACGACGTCGACGCGGCGACCGTCGAAGCTCGCGACGCCGGCGGGACGCAGCAGCGACTCCACGACACCTTCCGCTCCGAGGAGTCGCGCATCCCGTGGATCGATGGCCGCGCCGTCCGTGAACGTCGCGCCGGGGTTCACGAGCACGCGGCCCAGGGGTCCCTTCGGCAAGAGCTTCATGCCCACGAGGATCACGACCGGCACGCCGATGACGCCGGCGAGCAGCATGTTGATGCCGAACGCGGAGTCGATCGTGAAGGCCCAGATCACGGACGCCAAGAGGCACAGCGCCGCGCCGGCGCCGAGCGCGCCGAGGCTCGGCAGCAGGAACTCGAGCAGGATCAGCACGAGCCCGGCGAAGAACAGGACGAGGGGCCAGCTCATGCGCCGACTCCGTCCGCATCCGTCTCGACGACGAGCCGTCCGACGCCGACTTCGACGACGCGCACGCGCTCGCCGGCGAGCAGGAACGGGCCGAGTGAGCGCGCCTCGAACTCGAGACCCGCGCGGTCGTCGACGGCGACCTTGCCGACGGGCCGCAGATCGGTGAGCGCCGTCCCGCGCGCGCCGACCACCGGCAACGTCGCGTTCTCGGGCAAGCCACCGGCGAAGGCATTCGACGGATCCGGCGCGAGCACGGCGCGGCGCAGGATCGGCGTGTTCGGCAACCAGCGCGAGATCACGACGGCGATGACGATGGCGAGTACTCCGGCCAGCGCGTACTCGAGCCCGGTGTCGAGCAGTCGACCGAGGAACACGGGGTCACTGAACGACGCGACGGGACCGATGCTCGCCAGCAGCAAGCCCCCGGCGAGCAGCAGCGCGCCGGTGATCCCGAGCCACAACGTTCCAGGAACGACGAAGATCTCGACGACGACGAGGACGATGCCGAGTCCGACCGCGACGAGGTGCGGAACTTGCGCCAAGCCGGCCATGTACTTGCCCGCGACGACGGCCAGGAAACACGCGGCCGAAAGGATGCCCGGCAAGCCGAAACCAGGCAATTTCAGCTCGAGAAAGGCCAGGACGAGTGCCGCGAGGACGAGCAGCGGCGCCAAGCGGTCGAGCCACACGACCACCGCTTCGGTCGCCGAGCGTTCGATCGCGAGCGTCGTGTCCGCGGCGGTGTAACCCAATCGTTCGAGCACTTGCGCGAGCGTCTCCGCCATGCCGTCCGCGAGTCGGTACTCGACGGCCTGTCGCGCCGTGAGGTTGAGCAACTTCCCGGACGCGACGATGTTCGCGACGGGTTCGTAGGCCTTGTGCTGGTCGCGCAAGCTCTGCAGTTCGTCGCCATCCAGCACGCGCAGTTCGTTCTCGATCCGCACCTGCAGCACTTCGACGTCGGGGTCCACCATCGCGCGCGCGAGCGCCGCCGGGCGACCGCGGCGTTCAGCCATCGCCCCGAACTGACTGCGCAGGAACGAGATCTCCTTCTCGCGCACCCCGTCTTCCTCGGGCAGCGGCAGCAGGCCGTCGGGCCCGCCGAGGACCGGCAGCGCCGAACCGATCGTGCCCGAGGGCGACATGTACAAGCGGTTTGCGCTGATCGCGATCAGCGCGCCAGCGGAGGCCGCGTGCTCGTGCACCCAGCAGGCGATCTCGAGTCCGCCTTCCTGCGCCGCGGTGAGTTGCGCCTGGAGATCCCAGAGCACGTCCAGCGCGCCGCCGGGCGTGTCCAATTCGACGAGCAGCGTCTTCGAATCGTTGGCCTGCGCAGCGGCGATGCCGCGGCGGATCAGCGCGAGCGCGCCGACGTCGATCGGCCCATCCAAGCGCACGTGCGTCACGCGCGGTGTCGGCGGCGCATCGACCTCAATCGCGGCACCGCAGCCCGCGGCCCACAGCCCCACGAGCACGAGCACGAGGGCCGCGAGGCGCCGGAGAACGGTCGTCGAGGCCTGCGTCGAGGCGAGCCGGGCCAGGGAGCGAAGTGCGGGAGTCATGCGGATCGATGAGTGTAGGCACTTCCGAGCCCCATCCGGCACGCGCAACGCGCTCCGGGTGGAGTTCCCGGCGTCAGCCGGCCGAAACGAAGATCGAACCCGAGGCGAGGACGGGACTCCTTGCCCACCGGGGCCGTTGCCCCTACGCTCGGGGCTGGAGATTCCATCATGAAGAAGCTGTCCGTCCTTCCGACCCTTCTCGCCTGTGCCCTCGGCTGCGCTGCGCTGACCCTCGTCGGCGCTTCGCTCGGTGCGCGCTCGACCGACGCGCCGGCCTCCGTGGCCCACACGCACCCCATCACTTCCGGGGTGAGTGATCCCGACCCGACAGACTGTCCGTTCTGCGGCGGCAATCCGCAGGTCCACATTCGCGCCCTGTGGTCGATCGAGAAGCAGGTCCAGCGCGCGTTGGTCCTGCGCCTGCTCTGACGAGCCTGCGCGTTGATTTTGCGCCTGCTCTGACGAGCCTGCGCGGTGATCCTGCGCCTTCTCTGACGAGCGCGCGCGATCCGCGCGGATCGCAATCGGATTGAGCTCCGTGCGAGCGCGTCGAGATCGGCGCGCTCGATCGCATTTCGACGCACTCCCCGGGAGGAGGCGCGCGCTACGACAGCTACGGAGTCGACCCCGCCCTGGCGGGAGCGCATGGGAATCGAACCCACCGGCCCCGCTGTTCACGAAGCCCAACCGGCTTTGAAGGCCGGGCGGCACACCAGCACCGATCCGCTCCCCTGTGGGGCCGCGCATTCCAATCGGCGCGGCGCGCGCTTGCAAGGACAGGGCCGGAGCGGCGAACCTTGCGGGCCGTCGCTCGGCCTACAGCCCCGCCCGGCCTGCGTCGCAGGCCGCGACCGGATCCTGCTCCCCCCACCGCCCCGGAGAAACCCACCGTGAAGTCCCACGTCCTCGCCGCGCCGCTCGTCCGCGCCCTGGCTCTCACCCTGTGCTGCGCTTGTTCCTCGACCGGCGACTCCACGGACACGACCGCGCCCTCGCACCCGAACGCCTCGAGGTCGGGCACCGGCGAGACGGCCGCGATGATGTCCGAGGAGGAGGCGATGGCCCGCATGATGGAGCTGGCGACGCCCGGGCCCGAGCACGCCGAGCTGGCCGCGCACGCCGGCACGTGGACGGTGCAGTACAAGTACCGTTGGAGTCCGGACGCGCCCTGGGAGTCGGCCGCGGGCAGCGTGACGTCGAAGCCCGTCCTGGGCGGTCGCTACCTGATGGAGGAGCACTCCATGGAGATGATGGGCATGCCGATGCAGGGCCTGCTCTTCCTCGGATTCGACAAGCAGTCCGGTGAGTACACCTCGCTGTGGATGGATTCGAACTCGACCTGGTGGGTCGAGGCGCGCGGCAAGGAGTCGCCCGACGGCGTGACGAACCTGACGGGCACGATGAAGGACATCGCCGGCGAACGGCCATACCGCATGAAGACCTGGACGAAGGCCGACGGCACCGTCGAAAACGAGATGTACGACACGATCGGCGGGCGCGAGGTGCTCGTCATGACGTACACGCTGCAGCGCAAGAGCTGAAAGCCGTGCGTTCCGGTCCCGCGGGAGGCCCGGCGCGCCCCCTCGGGGCGCAGTCGCATCAGCTTCCGGCCGGAATGGTCGACACGAGGGACGTCCCGCCGCATGGCGGGACAGGGAGACGACCTCGATGCCGAACCTGGACCTTCTGGAAGACGAGATCCTGCGCGTCGGCGAACTCGCGGCGCATGGACAGACCGAGCTGGCGACGATCGAGGCGATCCGCTGTCTCGCGTCGGGCCCCACCGGTGCACGGCCCGATCTCCTGAACGACTTGGCGCTGCTGCGCCATGCGGACCAGGACGTCGTCGGCGCCATCGGCTGCCTGCGCGCGGCGCTCGAGGCCGATCCGGGCAACACGCTCGCACAACAGAACCTCGCCGTCCTCGAGGAATCCGAACTGTCCGCGCGCACGTGGCGCAGCGCCGACGCCGCGTGTGCAACGGGCGCGGCCACGCTGAACCCGTGGGTGCTCGATGCGCTGCAGACCGCCGAACGACTGGTGGGATTGAAGGGCAAGTGCGTGCTCGAGATCGGCGGCAGCGTGCCCATCGAGGCCGTACGCGCGCTGGGCGTGCAGCACTGGACCGCCTGCGACCTGAACCCCGACGTGGCGCAGGCCGCCGATTACACAGCACTGCGCACGGACGCCGCAGCAACGCTGCTCCCGTCCGAATCGATCGACGTGGCCTACTCCGTGTGCGCGTTCGAGCACTTCGATCGGCTCGACGCCGTGCTCGCGGAGGCGCACCGTGTGCTGCGACCGGGCGGCCGCCTGTTCACGCAGTTCGCGCCGATCTGGTCGTCGTCGGTCGGCCACCACGTGTGGATCATGGAGCAGGGCCAGCCGCTCGTGACGTTCAACGACCACGTGATTCCGCGCTGGGGTCATCTTTTGCTCGAGGAGCACGAACTGCTCGCGTTCCTCGCGATCACGCGCGGCCCCGAGCTGGCGCGCCGGCTTACGGACTACGTCTGGCACCACGCGTACATCAACCGACTCTGCGAAGGTGATTTCCGACGCATCGTCGATTCCAGTGCATTCCAAGTGGAGATCTACGACAAGTGGGGCGGGTCCAGCGCGCCGCAGAAGGAGATGCGCGACGCACTGCGCCATCGCTGGCCCGCGGGCGGCGAGTTCGGCATGCACGGCATGCGGATCGTGCTGCGCAAGTAGGGTCGCACGAACGCAGGCGCGACAGCGCGCGTCGAAATCACGCCGGCGCGTGCGGCAGCAGCGTACCTGGCGCACCGGCATCGGCCACGTCGGTCAGGCCGCCGCACCACGCGCGCCAGACGCGCTCGCCCGCTTCCCACGCGACGAGACCGCACGCGAACGGGATGCCCTCCGCGCGGGCGTCGAAGTCGGGCGGGAGCGGCACGCGCACGCCGCGCTGTCCGCGGTACGTCTGTCCCAGGCAGCGCACGACCACGCGCGGATCGGCCAGATTGCCCGGTGATTCGAGCGCCACCGTGACATGGTGCGCGCGCCGACGCAGGACGAGGGTCGCCGCCGCGTCCTGCGGACCATCGCGCAGGAGGAAGAGGCGCCGCGGGATCGCGTCCGCGATCGCGCTGCGCGTGCGCACGAGAGGTGCGTCGAGATCGACGTGACCCGCGGCGCGCCCCGGACCCGCGCGCCACGACTGGCGCACAACGAGCAGCGGATCGCCGCCGGGTCGACGCGCGCCGCCGGTCAGCTCGAACTCGACGTCAGCGGACGCGCCCGGTTCGAGCTCGAACGCGCGTGGCAGACCCGTGACGTCGAACACGCCGCGTCGCACCGCCAGCGCCACAGCGGCGCGCACGGGAAACGCGAACGGGTTCACGACGCGCGCACGCACGGACCAAGCGCCGCTCCAGTCGCCGGCGAGGCGGGTTGCCGGTTCAGGCTCGACGTGCAGCTCGGGCAATTCGATCGGCCAGGCGCCCGCGAAATCGGGCGCGAGCTGCGCGATGCGACGCGCGGCCAGCGCGCGGCGCGGTTCGCGCGTCGTGATCGCGTGCAATCCGCCGCGGCAGGCCGCGAGCAACTCGTCGGGCGCGTCGACGTCCAGCGACCAGCGCTCGACCGGCCAAGCACGTCGGCCGACCTCGGACCTCCACGCGGATACTGGCGCGGCGACCGCGGCCGGACGGTCGATCGAAACCTGCTCGAGCAGCCGATCGTCGAGCGCGTCGGCGACGACGAGCGCAGCCAGCCCCGCGTCGCGCGCCGCGAGCACCGTGTCGCGCTCCGTCGACGAGAAACGGATCGACGCCGTCGGCGCGATCTCGCGCGCGAGGCTCGCGAAGCGCGCGACGACGTCATCACCGTGTGCGCGCACGAGTAGGTTCGACGCCGAACCGTGGAGCGCGGTCAGCGCCAGCAACTCCTCGACGAGCAGGAGCTTTTCACCGCGGAATTGCGCGTGGAAGTTTGCTCCGGCATCGAGATCGGCCAGCTCGGTCCAGTCCTTCAGCGCGACGAGCCCCTGGCCGTCCGTCGTGCGTTCCAGATCGACATCGGCGTGCACGACGACCTCGCCGCTGCGACACGCACGCAGGTCGGCCGCGACGCCGTCGAGTCCGAGCGCGATCGCGGTGGCGAAGCCGGCCGCCGTGTTCTCGGGCGCGTCGAGCGGAGCGCCGCGCGCGCCGAGGATCCAGGGCACGGTAGCTCCGCCGCGCGGCGGTCCCGGGTCCTCGGTCCGCGGCGGCACTCGTTCGTCCACGCGCCCCGGCCCTATTCGAACGCGACGAGCGCGTCGCCGCGCGGGCGTACTTCGCCGACCGCCGCGACGAGCACGTCGCGTGCCGCGAGCTCCGCCTCGAGTTCGCGCGCACGCGCTGCGGGTACGCAGATGAGGAGACCGCCCGACGTCTCGGCCTCGAACCCCAGAGCCACCAGCGCCGCATCGAGTCCATCGCGCACCGTCACGACGTCGGCGAGCGCCGCGCGGTTCTTCTGCGATCCGCCGGCCGTCACGCCTCCGCGCGCGAACTCCAGCGCGCGGTCGAGCAGCGGCAGACGCGCCAGCTCGATCGCCAGCGTGACGTCGGACCCGCGGGCGATGTTGCGCGCGTGCCCGGCCAGTCCGAATCCGGTGATGTCGGTCGCGGCGCGCGCTCCGACCGCATTCATCGCCTGAGCGGCGCGGTCGTTCAGCGCAGCCATCTGGCGCGCCGCGGGCAGCATCTCGTCCCAGGCGATCAGCGCGCGCTTCGCCGCGGTTGCCAGCGCGCCTGTGCCCAGGCGCTTCGTCAGGTAGAGCACGTCGCCCGCGCGCGCGCCGGTGTTGGCCGCGATCGCGCGACGGTCCACGAAGCCCGTGATCGCGAAACCGAACAGCGCTTCCGCACTCTGGATCGTGTGGCCGCCGACGACCATCGCGCCCGCCTCGCGGCACTTCTCGAAGCCGCCGCGGAAGATCTCCGCGGTCCACTCCGGCGCGAAGTCCTTGGGGATGCCGGCCAGATTGAGCGCGCTGAACGGCCGCCCACCCATCGCGTAGACGTCGCTGAGCGAGTTGGCGGCCGCGATCGCGCCGTAGAAGTACGGGTCGTCGACGACGGGCGGGAAGTAGTCGACCGTCTGCACCAGCGCCAAGTTCGTATCCGCGGGCAGACCTTCCACCCCTCCGAGTTCGACGACGCCGGCGTCGTCGAAAGTCTCGGGTCCCACGAGCAAGTGCTCGTTCTGATCACGCTGAAGTTCGCGCAACACGTGCGCGAGCTGCCCGATGGGCATTTTCGCGGCTCAACCCGCGCAGTTCGCGTAGTCGGTGAGTCGCTTCGGTTGCATGTCGGCCATGTGCGCGACGTTAGCACGGCGCGCACGGGAATTCGCGCCTGGGGGTGCGACCTCCGCGCGCGCCGAACGGTCGTGACATCGGAGGCGGTCGGCATCGCCGCGCCGCGACTCTTCTCACGAGACCCTGAACCGGAGGCACGTTCATGCGATTCCACGCGACATCCTTCTTCTTGCTGGTCGTCGGCACCGGCGCGGCGCTGCTCGGGACGGCGCCGGAGGCGTCGGCTCGGACGAACTGTCCGGGCCTGCGCGCCGTGAACCGTGCGCCGGTGATCGTCTACTCCACGAACGGAGTGCGCTGTCGGCGCGTGTTCAGCATCTTCGGCCTGCAGATCGGCATCGGCGGCGGCGGTTTCTGTCCCGACACCGTGACGGTCACGCCGGCGCACCGCGAGTGCGAGAGCTTCGCGAACTCGAACACGGACTGCGAACCGGTCGCCAGCGTCGAGGTGCGTGTGCGAACGTGCACGTGCGTGACGCAGTCGTACCCCGACCTGGGCGTCAGCGAGGCCGAGTGCTCGTGCATCTACTCGGGTAGCGCCGGCATGGTCTGGGACCACGAGACGATCGCCTGCGGGCCGCGCCCGGGAGGGATCGGCTGATGAAGCTCGCCACGGTCGGGATCGCCGGTCTGATGCTCCTTGCCGCGCTCGTCTGGTTCGGCGGGCGGGAGCGCTCGGGCACCAGCCCGCTCTCGATCCCGACCGCGGCGAGCACGCAACGCTTCGCGGAGTCGAACGCCGCAGCGCTGGCGCGACCGGAGGTCCCGCACACGCGTGTCGTCGACATCATCGACATCGTCGAGAGCGCGCCGGTCGACGTGGAGGATCGCGGCGCGCATCCGGCGGACCTATTGTCGATCCTGACCGCGATCGGTCGGGCCGATGCGCGCCGGGACGACGCCGAGCTGTCCGCGCGACTCCCGGAGATCGTCGGGAGCGCGGAACGGCTCACGGCGACGCTCGATCTGCTCGAATCGGGCCGCCTCGCAGCGATCCCCGACGCGCGGCGCGGTGCGCTGATCGTCCTGGCGGTCGGCGTCGCACGCTGGTCGCGCGGCGGCGGGCCGAGCGATCGCGACGGCGTCGCTTGGACCACGGAATTGCTCGCCCGACTACCGCGGCTCGACGAGGACACGCGCGCCGAACTCGTCGTGCGCATCGCCGGGGCCGAGGTCGCAGGACACGGCGCGCTCGACGGGCGCTACCTCACGGTCGTGCTCGAGCTGTGCCGCGATCATCCCGAGGACGCGTCGACCTATGTCGCGCTGGTGGACCGCATCACGGACGACGCGGAGAGCCTGCGGCCGCACCTGCAGTTGTTGCAGACGGCGCTCGGCACGTCGGAGTCCGCGGACGTGCGGGCACTGGCACTGCGCGCGCTGTTCCTGCTGGAACCGACGGCCGCGCTCACTGCGGCTTTGCAACTCGTCGAGAGCGCGCACGGCGATCCGGCTCTGCGCGGAATCCTCGCCCGCGCGATCGCGCGCGCCGCCCCGCCCGAACAAGCGGTCGAGCTGCTGCTCGAATTGCGCGACGCCTCGCAGTACGCGGCCTTCGCGGAGCTCGCCTCCCGACCGGGTGCGGGCACCGTGTTGCGCGAGCACTACAACCGACTCGCCGCGGCGGGCACGGATTCCATCGGGCGGCGCATCCTCGTCGCCAGCATGGGCGCGGAAGATCCCGAACTCCTGTTCGGCATCGCCGAGACGGACCCGAGTGGCGACGTGCGCCAGCAAGCGTTCCTCACCGGCATGCTGCGCGCGAGCGACGACCTGCACGGCGTGGATGCGCTCCGCAGCGCCTACGACCGGCGCGCGGATCCGTCGGTCGGCATTCCCGTGCGCGGCGTGGTGATCTCGGCCGACAACGCTGTGCTGAACTCGCGCGGGCCGCGCCGTGAAGCTGCGCTGGCCCTCATGGAAGTCGTCGCGCGCGATCCGTCGAACGACCTCGCGGACCGCCTCTTCGCGCTGCGTCGTCTGCGGCCCTACGTACCGGCGGAACGTCTCGCGGACGTGGACGGGCTCGGCGACGCGCCCGACGAACCGCGCGCGCAGTCGCTGAGCGACATCCTGGATCAGGCCGTGAAGTAGCGTGGATCCCCGTGCATGCGGGTCTCGAGCGCGCGCCGCGCATCGACGACGAGGCGCGCCTCGCGGGCCACGAGGTCCCAGTCGAAGGCCGCGTGGTCCGTCACGACCAGGACGAGGTCCGCCTCGGCCACGGTCCGCGCGTCGAGCGCGACCGACGCACGCCGATCCCGCGCGAGCGCGGCACCCTCCGGTGCGCTGGCGACGTGCGGATCCGAGTACGCGACGTCGGCACCGCGGCGCTGCAGCTCAGCCAGGATCGCGAGCGCCGGCGACTCCGCCGTGATATCCACATCGGGCTTGTACGCGAGGCCGAGCACGAGGGCGCGCGCGCCCGCGAGCGAACGCCCGCGGCCCGACAGCGCCGCCTCCGCACGCGCGACGACATACGCCGGCATCCCGGCGTTCACGCGCGTCGCGACGTCGACCAGCGGCACCGCGGCCCCCGCCGCACGCGCTGCCCAGGCCAAGTAGTGCGGATCGATCGGGATGCAGTGCCCGCCGGTGCCCGGGCCGGGTGCGAAGCGCTGGAATCCAAAGGGCTTCGTCGCGGCCGCGTCGAGAACCTCCCCCACGTCCACGCCGATCGCGTGAAAGGCGACCTTGAGCTCGTTGACCAGCGCGATGTTCACCGCGCGATAGACGTTCTCGAGCAGCTTCGCCGACTCGGCGACCTCGGCACTAGACACAGCGACGACGTGTTCGAACGCGGCGGCGTAGAGCGCCTTCGCAGCCCGTGCACTACGCGGGCACGTGCCGCCGACGAGCTTGGGCACACTGCGTCGATCGATGGCGCGACCGGGATCTTCGCGCTCGGGCGAGAACGCCAGCAGCACGTCCTCACCGGGCGCGCGGCCCGCGGCGCGGAACACGTCGGCGAACGGTCCGCGCGTCGTGCCCGGCCACGTCGTGGACTCGAGGACGACCAACGCGCCGCGCAGCACCCAGCGCGCGAGGTGTGCGGCTGCGTCGAGCACGTCGGCGAGGTCGGGTTCGCGCGCGCTCGTCATCGGCGTCGGCACACAGACGAGGGCGGCCGCAACCTCGGCCAGTCGTTCGAGATCGCTCGCGACCTCGAAGCGGCCCGATTCGAGCAGTTCAGCTGCGAAATTCGGCCCGAGGTGCGACGGCGCGCCCGTCCCCTCGGCGAGGCGCGCGACCTTCTCGGCATCGCGGTCGAAACCGAGCACGCGGAACCCGGCGCGCGTGAAGGTGCGCGCGAGCGGCAGGCCGACGGCGCCCAGGCCGACGACGCCGACGGTGCCCGTGCGGTTCCCGAACGCGGCCAGGAGTTCGTCGTGCGTCACGCGGGGGAACGACGCGCGGCGCCCGGATCTCTTCCCGCGAGCGCAGACTCTCCCGCCCGAGCCGCGGCGTGCTCGAAACCGCGCACGAGGTCGGCGTCGTCGCCGGGGAGCAGCGTGCGTGGATCCACGAGCACGCTGCCGGCCTGCACTCGGGCGAAGACGGGCACGGCAGCCTCGCGCAACGCCGCGGACAATTGGGCGTCCGACAGGCTCGCGTGCCGCACGGAAACCACGAACGTCGGCAGGGTGACGCCCGGTGCGCTGCCGCTGCCGGGCTGGCTCTCGCCTTCGACGACCCGCGCCGTGATGCCTGCGATGCGCGCGAGCCGCGCCGCGATCGCGTCCGCCGCGGGCCGCAGCTCCGCTGCCGTCGCCGCGAGCATCCGGCGCGTGGGCAGCTCGTGCGCGCGCCCGGCGGCGACGAGCGCCAAGGTCGCTTCGAGTCCAGCCAACGTGACCTTGTCGAGGCGCAGCGCGCGGTAGATCGGGTTCTTGCGCAAGCTCGCGATCGCCGCGCGGCGGCCGACGACGAGCCCGGCCTGTGGACCGCCGAACAGCTTGTCGCCCGAGAACATGACGACGTCGACGCCGCTCCGCACCGCGTCGACGACGAGCGGTTCGTCGCCCAAGAGGTGCGCGAGCGGCGGCGCGCCCGCCGGTTCGAAGAGCCCGGAACCGAGGTCGAACGCCGTCGGGATCGACAGGCGGCGACCCAGGTCGGCCAGTTCGCGCGGCCCGACTTCTTCGGTGAATCCGACGACGCGGAAGTTGCTCGTGTGGACCTTCACGAACAGGCCCGTGCGCTGCGTGACGGCGTGCTCGTAATCGGCGAGGCGCGTGCGGTTCGTCGTGCCGACTTCGACCAGCGCTGCGTTCGCGCGCGCCATGACATCGGGCACGCGGAAGCTGCCGCCGATCTCGACGAGCTCGCCGCGCGAGACGATCGCCTCCTTGCCGCCGGCGAATGTGTTGAAGAGCAGCAGCACGGCCGCCGCGCAGTTGTTCACGCCGATGCCGGCCTCCGCGCCGGTCAGCCGCGCGAGCAGATCGCCGAGGTACTCGTCGCGCTGATTGCGCTCGTTCGTCTCGCGGTCGACCTCGAGCACGTCGAAGCTGCGCGCCGCGATCGCCATTTTCTCGGCGACCTCAGGGTGCACCGGCGCGCGACCGAGACCGGTATTCAACACCACACCGGAAGCGTTGACACAGCGTACGACGCCGCGCCGTTCCTCGCGCCCCGCACGTCGCTCGAGCTCGACGAACGGCTCGCCCGCAGCCCGCAGGGTGACGATGCGGTCCGCGTCGAGTCGACCGGCCTTGATCTCGGCCCGCCACGCTTCGAGCGTCTCGGCCACGAAGCGCTGCAAGAGGTCGCGGCCGGCACGCGCCTCGATCGCGGCCGCACGCGGATCGCGCAGCACTTCGTCGATGGAGGGCAGCAATCTGTAGGCCGCCTGAGGGTCGATCGGAGCGCGGGTCATGGCCCTCCGTTGTCCCTTGATCGAGGCCTTCCGACAAGTGCCGAGCCGACTCCAGCGCCCGACGAGGCCGTGAGGAGCACGCGCGGGCGGCGAGTGCCGAAACCCCGTACGGAGCCAGGTAACTTAGGACGGGGTTTAGCCGGCGTCGCCGCGCTGTGCGAAGCCAACAGCCAAAACCCGACCGAAGTTACCAGGCTCCGTACGGGGT
>JBBQCC010000080.1:0-15004 GCA_038318285.1 Planctomycetota bacterium
ACGTTGCCCGGCCAGGCAGCCGCGGACAGATGGTCCAGCGCCGGCGCGTCCACCGCGATCTCGCCGAGTCCGTGATCGTCCGCGATGCGCGCCAGGAGGTGGCGGCACAGATCGGGCACGTCTTCGGCGCGCTCGGCCAACTTCGGAACGTGGATCGCCGCGACGTTGAGTCGGTACCAGAGGTCTTCGCGAAACCGCCCCGAGGCGACGAGGTCCTGCAGGTCCCGGTGTGTCGCGGCGACGATGCGCACGTCCATCGGAACGTCATGCGAACCGCCGACCGGTCGGTACACGCGTTCTTGCAGGACGCGCAGCAGCTGCGCTTGGACGGCGAGATCGAGCTCGCCGATCTCGTCGAGCAGGAGCGTGCCGCCTTCCGCCGCGGCGAAGAGTCCCTTGCGACCCTTCGGCAGCGCGCCGGTGAACGCGCCCGGCTCGTGACCGAACAACTCGGACGCGAAGAGTTCCGCGGTCAGCGCGGCGCAGTTCACGGCGACGAAGGGACCGGCAGCGCGGCTCGAGCGCGCGTGGATGGCGCGCGCAACGAGTTCCTTGCCCGTGCCCGACGCACCCGTCACGAGGACGGTGGTCCGCGGCGCGCGCGCGACCTTCAGGGCCGCGTCACGCACGGCCACGAGGGCCGCGGAACGGCCGACGAGACCCAGGTCCAGGGGCGCGCACGGGAGGGGGGACGAGGGAGCAGCCATCGGAACGAATTTCCAATCGGCAGGATCGGCTCGGAACTCCAACACCGGATGCGTGAGTCTGCTGACGGATTCCCGCAAGTGGGACGAACTTGCCGCTCAAGCGGGCCCCGGGGCCTCCGAGAACCCTCATGGCGCCACGAAGCGTGCTCCCCGATGGGGGGCCCTCGGCACCGCAATCGACCCCCAGGAATCGCAATACCATGTCACTGATCGTCAACACGAACATCGCCTCGCTGACCGCTCAGAAGAACCTGACGAGCGTCACGTCGCGCCTCCAAGGCAACTACGCCCGCCTGTCGTCCGGCCTGCGCATTACGAGCGCCGGCGACGATGCCGCCGGCCTCGAGATCAGCGAGCGCCTGCGCTCGAAGGTCCGCGCCTTCGCGGTCGCGGGTCGCAACACGCAAGACGGCATCTCGCTGACGCAGACCGCGGAAGGCGCGCTCAACGAAGTGAACAACAGCCTGTCGCGTCTGCGTGAGCTCGCCACGCAGTCCGCGAACGGCACGATCAGTGCGACGGAGCGCACGACCCTGAACAACGAGTTCAGCGAGATCGTCGGCGAAATCGACCGGATCGCCCAGTCGACCGAGTTCAACGGCATCCAGCTGCTCGACGGCTCGAACACGAGCGCGGACTTCCAGGTCGGCATCGATGCCGGCGACACGATCACGGTCGCCCTGCAGGACACGTCGTCTTCGACGCTCGGCCTGGACGCGCTCGACGTCACGTCCGCCGCGAATGCTTCGGCGGCCATCACGGGCATCGAAACCGCGATCGACCTCGTCAACTCCTCCCGCGGTGAGCTGGGTGCCTCGCAGAACCGCCTCCAGAGCGCGTTCGTGACGACCCAGGTCCAGCGCGAGAACCTGTCCGCCGCCGAAAGCCGCATCCGCGACGTCGACGTCGCTTCGGAAACGGCCGACCTGACGCGGAACGGCATCTTGCAGCAGGCGGCCGTCGCGATCCTGTCGCAGGCGAACTCGCAGCCGCAGCTCGCGCTGAACCTGCTCCGTTGATCCCGCGCGGGCCGCAAGCCGGCTCGCGGGATCGAGAAGGGCGGGGCCTCGCACCAGCGAGGCTCCGCTCTTCGCCATTCGGCGCTCATCCGCGGGGTGATCGCTACCGATAACCCACAGCGGAGGTCTCCATCATGCCCAGCGGTATCACATTCTCGGGACTCGGAAGCGGCATCGACACCGCGTCACTCGTCGATCGCCTCGTCCAGCTCGAGGGCCTGCGCAAGGGCCAGCTGGAGACGAAGAAGACGACCGCGCAGGGCAAAGTCGGCGCGATCACGACGCTCGAGAGCCTCGTCAAGGTCCTGAAGACGAAGGCGTCGGCCCTGTCGAAGACCGGCGACTTCCTGAAGCTCAAGGGTACGCCGAGCCGCGAGGGCGTCGTGTCGTTCTCGGTCAGCGCGAACGCGGCCCTGGGCACACACACGATCGAAGTGCAACAGCTCGCGGCGTTCGATCGCTGGGCGTTCGACGGCGTCACCGATCCGACCGCGCAGCTCGGCGGAGGGTCGGGCGAGCAAGTCTCGTTCAGCGTCGGCGGAACGGCCTACGCCGTGGACGTCGACGTCGGGACGTCGAGCCTCAACGAAATCGCGGCCGCGATCAACGAAGCCGCCGGCGAGAAGGTGTCGGCGTCCGTGGTCAACGTGGGGACGACGTCCTCGCCCAGCTACAAGCTGGTCGTCGGCTCCAAAGTGAGCGGCGAGACCGGTCGCATCACGGGGATCAGCAGCACCATCGCGGGCCTCTCGATCGACAGCACCGAGCCCGCGCCGGGAGACAACACGCCGGCCAGCACGAACAACTTGACCGTCGGCTCGAACGCCAAGGCGCTCGTGGACGGGCTGCTCGTCGAGCGCGACACGAACGAGTTCGCGGGCGTCATCGACGGCGTCGTGTTCAACGCGCAGTCCACGTCGAACGGTCAACCGGTGGACATCGCGATCGAGCCGGACAAGACGGCGATCAAGTCCGCCTTGAAGGATTTGGTCACGGCCTACAACGACGTCGTCAACTTCGTGAACCGGCAGAGCAAGTACACCCAAGACAAGGGCGCCGGCGGCCCGCTCTTCGGCGACTCCACGCTGTCCATCGTGCGCACGCGCATCCGCGACGCGCTGTTCAACGTGGATGCCGGTACGGTCCAGAACGACACCGAGGGCTACTCGACCTTGGGCCTGGTCGGACTCGATGTCGGCAAGGACGGGACGATCACGATCAACGAGTCGAAGCTCGACGAAAAGATCTCCGAGAACGTCGGCGCGCTGGCCGACCTGTTCGCCGACAGCGATGGCCCTTCCGGCCCGGACGGCGGCCTCGCGGCCAACTTGGTCAGCGCGGTCGACCAGCTCACCGACCGCGGCACCGGCCCGAACGGCGAGGTGCTGAAGAGCCTGTTCGGCGCCAAGAACGAGTCGCTGCAGACCACGATCAAGGAGCTCGACAACCGCATCGCCGACGAGCAAGTGCGGCTCGACAAGTATGAGGAAACGCTGCGCGCGCGTTTCACGAACCTCGAAAGCCTGCTGGCGAAGCTGAACTCCCAAGGATCTGCGCTGTCCGCCCTCTACTCATGATGCATACCGACCAGAAGGACGCCGCCCGCCTGTACCGCGAACGCTCGATCGAGGGGGCGAGCCCCGCCCGCATCGTGCGGCTCCTTCTCGAGGGCGCCATCCGGCGCATCGACAAGGCCGCATCGGTCGCAGCGAACGACCCCAGCTCCGAGTTCGTCGCCAGCCTGTCCCGTGCCGACGAGATCGTCACCGAGCTCAGCCTCGCGATCGAACCGGAGAAGGCCCCGGAACTGTCGGAGAACACGCTGGCGTTGTACGACTTCGTGGGTTCGCGACTGCGCGAGTCGATGGTGCGGCGCGACCCGAAGCCAGCGCTCGAGGGACGTGCGGTGCTCGTCCAGTTGCACGACGCCTGGCAACGCATCGACGAAGGTCGCACGTGAGCAGTGAGGCCGAGCGCAGCCTGAATGAGCTGCAATCCGCGCTGGATTCCAACTTGGGCGATGGTCGGTCGCTCGCACGCGCGAGCGACCGCGTCGCGGCGGCACTCGCTTCCCTCACCCGGGAAGGTCCGCCGGCGGACCTGGATCGCCTGATCGACCTGCACGCCTGCGTTCGCGACGCGGCCCTGAAGCAGCGCAACGAGACCGCGCGCGAGCTCCAGAGCCTGCAGAGCGAGCGTCAGCGCTTGGCTCACCTGACGCGTCCGAGCGACGCGTCGGGCGCCGTCGACTACACGGTCTGACGACCGTCGCGCCCACCTGTCGCGAAACGCGACAGGTGTCGGGATGCGCGACGATTTCCGCTGAAAACAGGCGCTATTCTGGGCCCTGGAGCGTGATTCGAGCGGCGGCACGACCCTTGCCTTGTTGCGGGACCACGCCATGGTCCTCCACCTCGCACTGATCGAAGCGGCCCTCGAAACTCCGGGTCGCGCCGGCCCCGACTTGACGCGCTACGTGCTCGTTTGCTCGGCGCTGCTGCTGGGCCTCGGTGCCACAGCTTGGCTGCTGCGCCGCATGGTCGGCAGCACGCTGAAGGTCGCCGCCGGCCGTCGCTCGCTGCAAGTCCTCGACGTCCTGCCGCTGGGTGGCAAGCAACGCGTATGCGTCGTGCGCTGCTACGACCGCACATTCGCGCTGGGCATCGGCGAGAAGGAAGTCGGCCTGATCGCTGAGATCGACGCCGCCGTTTCGATCCCGGCCGTGCAAGCGACGCCGGTTGCGGGCGCATTCCAAGACGTACTCAGCCGACTGCGCGGCGGCTCGCGCACCGAGCGCGAGGAGGTCCTGACGTGATGCTGCTCAATCCCAGTCTGGTCGATTTCGCCGGCGCCGCGTCGCCGAGCATGGCCGACGATCTGTCGTCCGGCATCGACGGTGTCATGCAGGCCGCCTCGCAGGGCCGCATGTCCACGGCGGTCGAGATCGCCGTGATGCTGACGGTGCTGTCGCTGCTCCCAGCCGTGCTGGTCACCGTCACGAGCTTCACGCGCATCGTCATCGTGCTGTCGTTCGTGCGCCGTGCGATCGGCGTGAACGAACTACCGCCGAATCCGGTGATCCTCGGGTTGTCACTGTTCCTCACCGCGTTCGTGATGGCGCCGGTTGCCGAGCGTGTGCACGGAAACGCCTGGGTTCCCTACAAATCCGGGCAGATGGACGCGGAGAAGGCTGCGGAAGCCGCGTGGACGGAGATGCGCGGATTCCTCGTTGCGAACACGCGCCAATCCGAACTGCAGCTCTTCGCCGAGATCGCGAAGATCGAGCCCGTGGACGACGGGGGGACGATCGACTGGCCCGCGCGCGTCGTCGTGCCGGCGTTCGTGCTCAGCGAGCTGAAGACGGCGTTCCAGATGGGCTTCCTCATCTTCCTGCCGTTCCTCGTCATCGACCTCGTGATCTCCAGCATCCTGCTCTCGATGGGCATGTTCATGCTGCCACCCGTCCTGATCTCCACGCCGCTGAAGATCCTGCTGTTCGTCCTCGTGGACGGTTGGCGTCTGGTCTGCGAGTCCCTAGTGACGAGCTTCGTCACCACCTGAAGCTGCGATGGAACTCGATACCACCATCTCCGACATGGTCCGCGAGCTCATGTGGACCACGCTGCTGCTCGCGGGTCCGGCGCTCATCGTCGCGCTCGGCGTCGGCCTGCTCGTCAGCATCTTCCAGGCGCTGACGTCCGTGCAGGAACAGACGATGGCGCTCGTCCCGAAGGTGCTCGCGGTGATGCTCGTCGCGCTGCTGCTCCTGGCGCCGGCTCTGTCGATCCTGAAGGACTACGCCGAGCGAATCTTCGGTCAACTCGTGGGATTCGGTCTCTCTTGAACACGATCGAGATCCCCCCCGGAACGCTGGAGTCGTTCGGTCTGTACGCCGCACGCTGCGGCGCGCTGATCGTCGGCGCGCCGCTGCTCGGCGCGACGAACGGCTTCACGATGTGGCGTGCTGCGTTCATCACGATGCTCGCGGGCACGCTGTACGCCGCGCACGGCGCTCCGCTCGCGGTCCAACCCGAGCCGTTCGAGTACGGCATCCTGATCCTGCGCGAGATCGCGATCGGCCTGGCGTTGGCGTTCTGTCTGTACGGCGCGTTGTTCGCCGTGCGCACCGCCGCGGAGTTGGTCTCGCAGGAGATCGGCCTGGGCTACGCCGGCCTGATCGATCCGTCGAGCGGTGGTTCGACGTCGTCGGTCGCGATGTTCTACGAGATCTTCTTCTATCTGGGCCTGTTCATGACGGACGGCCACCACGCGCTGCTGCGCGCGCTGGCCGTGTCCTTCGACGGCGTGCCTGTAGGGGACATGAACTTCGCACTAGGCGCCGCGGAATCCGCGCTGTCGCTGGTCGGGCCGATGGTCGCAGCCGGCGTCGCGTTCGCCGCGCCCGTGATGGGCCTCCTGATGGCTGCATCGCTGCTGATCGCGCTGCTCGGTCGCGCGGTGCCCCAGCTCAACGTCAACGAGATGGGCTTCACGCTGCGCATCGTCACCGGCCTGTTCGCGCTCTTCTTGTTCGCGCCGGCCATGGCGCCCGCGCTGAACGGCATCTACTTCGCGATGGAAGTCGCGATGCAAAACACCCTGCGGAGCCTCGCGAGCTGACATGGCCGAAAACGAAGAAGGCCAGGAACGCACCGAGGAAGCGACTCCACGCAAACGCGAGGAGGCGCGCGACAAAGGTCAAGTCGCCCTCTCGCAGGATGTCGTCTCCGCGTTGTCGCTGGGTGCTGCGTCGGGTGCACTGATGCTGGGCGGATCCACGCTGGCGCAGGGTGCCGGCGCGTTGCTGCGCGACAGCGTCGCCAACATGGCCACGCTCGGCACCCAGGACATGCCGCTCGAGACCTGGTCGGACCTGCTGGCCGGGTCGACGCGATCGATGGCTTACCCGGTTGCTCTCGTCGTCGGGCCGTTGCTCGCGACGGGCATCTTCGCCGGCTATGCGCAGGTCGGTTTCCAATTCACGCCCAAGGCGCTCGAGTGGGACCTGGGCCGGATGTCGCCCGCGAAGGGTTGGTCGAAGATCGCCGGGGTGCGCGGAGTCGCGCGCACGCTGCAATCCGCGTTCAAGATCTTCTTCGTCAGTGCGGCCGCCGTGTGGGCGACGTGGTCGTCCTTCGACGAGCTGCCCATGCTCTCCGGCGCGCCGGTGGGCGTCGTCTTGGCCGGGATCGGGGGCGTCCTGGTGCACGTGGCCGGAGCTGCGATCGGGACGTTCGCGTTCCTCGCGCTCATCGACGTGCTGTACCAGCGTTGGCAGCACGGCGAGGACTTGCGCATGACGCGTGAGGAAGTCCGCCAGGAACAGAAGAACAGCGAAGGCGATCCGCAACTGAAAGCCCGCGTCCGCGAGGCCCAACGTCGTATCGCCAAGCAACGGATGATGTTCGACGTACCGACCGCCAGCGTCGTCATCACGAACCCCACGCACGTCGCTGTCGCGTTGAGGTGGGAAGGCGACGGCACGGACGAGAATGGCGGCCCGGGCGCGCCCATCGTCGTCGCGAAGGGCGTCGATTTCGTCGCCCAGCGCATCAAGGAGGTCGCGCGCGAAGCCGGCATCCCGTTGCGCGAAGACGTCCCGCTGGCGCGCGCGCTGCACGCGCAGTGCGAGATCGGCGACGAGATCCCCGCCGGCCTGTACCAGGCCGTCGCCGCGGTGCTCGCGCAGGTCTGGAACCTCGTTCCGGAAACCGGGAAGAGTGCCTGATCCATGAGCATCGCACCGAATCCCGTGGAAAAGGTCGGCACGTTCCTCCACCGCTGGGCGGACTGGCTGCTCGGCGTCGGCGTGCTGGGGCTCGTCGTCGTCCTGATCGTCCCCGTTGCGCCGTTCGTGCTGGACGCGCTGCTGGCGATCAACCTCGCGGCGTCCTTGCTGCTCCTCTTGTTGACGCTCAACGCGAAGAACGCAGTCGAACTGTCGACGTTCCCCGCGATCCTCCTGTTCGCGACCTTGTTCCGGCTGGGACTCAACGTCGCCAGCACGCGTCTGATCATGACGCAGGGCGAAGGCGGCGACATCATTCACGCGTTCGGCGAAATCGTCGGCGGATCCAACCTCGCCGTCGGCATCGTGATCTTCCTGATCCTGGTGGTGATCCAGTTCATCGTGATCACGAAGGGTTCAGGGCGCATCAGTGAAGTCGCGGCGCGCTTCGTGCTCGACGCGATGCCCGGCAAGCAGTTGGCGATCGACGCCGACCTGAGCGCGGGCCTCATCGACGCGGACACCGCGCGCGAACGCCGGTCGGCTGTCGCGCGCGAGGCCGAATTCCACGGCGCCATGGACGGTGCCACGAAGTACGTCCGCGGCGACGCGATCGCCGGGTTGATCATCACCGTGATCAACTTGGTCGGCGGAATCGCTTTCGCTTCCTGGCACGGGATGCAAATCAGCGACGCCGTCGATCGCTACTCGAAGCTGACGATCGGTGACGGCCTCGTGTCGCAGATCCCGGCGCTGCTCGTTTCGACGGCCGCAGCAGTTCTAGTCACGAAAGACAACAGCGAGGCGTCGCTCGGCACGAGCCTGCTGGGCCAGGTCGCGAGCAGCCCGCGCGCCGCCACGATCGCGGCCGGCATGCTGGCCGTGATCGGCCTCCTGCCGGGCCTCCCGGTCCTGCCGTTCTTCGCGCTGGCGGGCGGACTCGTCTGGCTCGGCCGCACGCAAGGGACGCCGGCGAAGGCGACCGAGGCCGAGTCGGATGCCGCGAAGTCGGCACCTCCGCCGAGTTCGTCGAACTCGCCCGAGGATCTGGCCGAGCTGCTGCAGGTCGACCGCATCGCGCTCGAGATCGGATACCGACTCGTGCCGCTCGTGCAGGAGTCCGGCGGCGGCTTGCTCGAACACATCGCGCGCTTGCGCCGCAAGATCGCGCAGGAGCAAGGGCTCCAACTGCCGCCCGTCCGCGTGCGCGACAACGTGCGCCTCGCGCCCAACGCGTACCGCGTGTTGATCGGCGGCAGCGAAGTCGCGCGCGGCGAGGTCGAACCGGGCATGTGGCTCGCGATGGACCAGGGCCAGTCGGGCGGCAAGCTCGAGGGCAAGGCCTCGAAGGACCCGGCGTTCGGTCTGCCTGCGACGTGGATTGCGAATGCGAAGCGCGACGACGCCGAGACGCGCGGGTTCGTGGTCGTGGACGCCGCGAGCGTCCTCGCGACGCACCTCTCCGAGACGCTGCACGCGCAACTCGGCGACCTGATCACTCGCGACGACGTCAAAGCACTGCTCGATGGCGTCAAGAAGACGGCGCCGGCCGTCGTCGACGAGATCGTGCCCTCGAAGATGTCGTACGGCGACGTCCAGCGCGTGCTGCGCGGTCTGTTGCGCGAAGGCGTGCCGATCAAGAACCTGCCCGCGATCCTGGAAGCGCTGGCCGACGCGTCAGGGCGAACGAAGGAGAGCGAGGCGCTCGTCGAAGCCGTGCGCCAGCGACTGTCGCGTGTCCTGATCGAACAACACGCGGATCGCGATGGCACGCTGCACGCGGTCACCCTGGACCCGCAGGTCGAAGGGCGCCTCGCCGCAGCGCTATCCGGATCGCGCGACGCGGAAGCCGCGGCGGCGAATCCAGCCTGGATGCACGCGCTCATGGAGCGCACCGCGGCGAACGTCGCGCAGGCGGCCAAGGGCGGCAAGGACGTGGTGCTCGTCGTGCGTTCGAACGTGCGTCGTTTCGTGCACGAGCTCGTCCACGCGTCGATGCCGAAGGTCTCGGTCCTCTCCTACAACGAAATCCAACCCGCTCGTTCCGTCCGCACGGCCGCGACCGTGCGCTTCGAGGAGGTTCGCTGATGTCGACACGCACTCCGATCGCCGATGCAGCGGCGGGGACCACGAATCAACCGGCCGTGCGCGAGCTCGCACGACGCCTGCTGTCGAGCGGGACGTCACCCGAATTGGCGCGACGCGTCCTCGCACGCGTCGAGGCCCGTTCGCTGCATCCCGATTTCACGCACCCGCTCGACGTGGCCGCGGCCGAGATCGGCAATGCGTTCCCGCGCGTCGTGCTGCGCGCGCGCCGCGGCGAGGGCACGGCCCTGGCGTTGCTCGGCGCGCCCGGTTCCGGTCGCAGCGCGGTCGCGCGCAAGCTGGCGTTGCGCCTCCGCGAACGCGAACGCTCGGTCGCCGTTCTTGCGCTGGAACAACCAGGCTCGTCGAAGCCCGAATGGCTGGCGACATGGCTGGAAGAGATCGGCGTGCGCGCGAGCGTCGTCGCGCCCGACACCGAGCTGCCTCCGAAGTCGCTGCGCGGAGCGCGCGTCGTCCTCGTGGACGGATCGGGCGACTGGTCGCGCGACGAACCGGTCCTGGATGCTCTGGCGAGCGGCGTCGGTGCTCACCTGGCGTGGCGTCGCGTCGGTGTCCTTGCCGCCGACGTCAGCGCGAGCGAGCTGCAGGAGCAGGCGCACGGTCTGCGCGCGGCCGGCGCGAACTGCGCGATCGTGACGCGTTTCGACCGCGCCGCGGCGCCGGCGACAGCGCTCGAAATTGCCGCTGAACATGGCCTGTCCGTCGCATTCGTGTGTGACGGAGCGCGCGACGAGCGGCACCTGCACCGTTTGGAACCGGAGCTGGCTGCCGACGTCTTCCTGACCGGGAGGATCGCATGAGCACCGCACTCGCACCGAGCGCGTCCAAGGCGGCCGCGCAAGCCACCGATCGCGCGCCGATCCTGTACGTGACGGGCGGCAAGGGCGGCGTCGGCAAGACCGTCCTGTGCGTCAATCTGTGCGCGGCGCTCGCGCGACGCGGTGCGCGCGTGCTGCTCGTCGACCTCGACCTGGGCGCGGCGGACGCCGATGTGCTGATGCGACACACGTCCATGCGCGGTCTGCTCGACGTGCTCGAGGAGGACGCAACACTCGCGGAGTGCGCCGGTCGCACCGTGCAGGGCTTCGACTTCGTCGCCGGGGTTTCGGGCGAGCGCGAGTGGGCCGTACTGGGCGACGATGTCCGTGCACGGCTCGTGCGCGCGCTGCGTGACGCAGCGCGCGACTACGATCTGGTCGTGCTCGACGGATCGCCGGGCATCGGCGCCGACGTGTTGGCGCTCGCGGCCGAGGCGGACAGCGTGCTGCTCGTCACGACACCCGAACCGACGGCCCTGACGGACGCGTACGCGCTGCTCAAGGCGCTGCACGAGCGCAGCGAGGCTCTCGACCCTGAGATCCCGACGCCGGAAGTCGTCGTGAATCGCGCCCTGGACCTGTCCGAAGCGGAGCGTACCGCCGCGCGCTTGCGCGACGTCGCGCAACGTTTCCTGACGCGCTCACCGCGCTGGGCCGGCTGGCTGCCGGAGTCCGCGTCGGTCACCGAATCCTGCCGCGCTCAGCGTCCGTTCGGCGCCGAGACGCGAGCCACCAGCGCGCATGCCTGTCTCGACGCACTTGCCGCGCGGTTCGCGCGCACCCGCCGCGTCGCTTGCGGAGGTCGGCGGTGAAGCCCTCGAACCTCCTCGGATCCGGGTCCGACACCCGCATCGAGTTCGGCAGTGCCGGGCGCCGTACGCTCGACTTCGGCGGTGCCGCGCGCCGCACGGTGGTCGCGATCGCGGCCCTGGCGGGTCTGTCGGGGATCCTCGCGGAGCGGCCGATCGTCACCGTCGCGTCGCGCGCCGGCACGATCGCCGTCCTTGGCCTGCTCGTGATCTTCATTGCCGAACGTTCGTTCGCGCGCGGACGCTCGAAGTCTGGACGCGGTCCGCGAGGAGGTTCCCGATGACCTTTGCGACGGACGCGGATCGAGAGAAGCTCGTGCTGGATCATGTGCCGCTGCTCCGGCACATCGTCGGCCGCATGAGCGTGCCCGCGGGCTTCGATCGCGACGACCTCCTCGGATGGGGAATGGTCGGACTGCTGTCGGCGGCCGATTCGTGGGACGCGACGCGCGGCCTGAAGTTCTCGACCTACGCATTTCCGCGGATCCGCGGCGCCATCCTCGACGAGATGCGGCGCGCGGACCTGCTGCCGCGCGGGCGTCGCGAGTCGCTGCGAGAGATCGAGCGCGCGACGGCGGAGCTCGAACAGGAGATGGGCTCGCCGCCTTCGATCGAACAGATCGCCGAACGCGCCGCCGTGCCCGTCGACGACGTCGAGTGCGCGCTGGCCGATGCGCGCGCAGTCATCGAATCCTCGCTGGACCAGGACTCGGCCGCGGGCCCGCTGGGCGCGCTGCTGTCGGATCCGCGCACCGAGGATCCGGTCGGCACCGTTGCGTGGGAAGAGATGAAGGCGCTGCTCAGCGCGACGATCCAAGAACTGCCAGAGCCCGAGCGCACGGTCATCCTCCTCTACTACGGCGAGGAGATGCTGTTGCGCGACATCGGCGACGTGCTGGGCGTGACCGAATCGCGGGTCAGCCAGATCCATTCCAAGGCCATTTACCGACTGAACCGCGAGCTCGCGCTCGCGCACGGGGAGAACGCACGATGATCGAGACACGCAGTCCGCAGGCGACGCGCATCCTGAAGCAGCGCGACCTGCAGTCCGGGGCCACGTTGCGTCCCGCGGTCGCCCCGCTGGATGCGCTGCGCACGCACACGTCGGCTCCGACCGCACCGCTGCCCACTCAACGACCGGTCGAACGCTGTACCACCAAGGAGGCGCGTTTCGTGTCCGCCGAGGACGGGACGCGCGCCGTCGAAGTGCGCTGCTTGTGCGGCGAATGGACGCGCGTCGAACTGCAGATCGCCGAAACGACGGAGCCCCGATGAAGACGTTCCTGACGATCGTGGTGTGTGCGTGCGTGAGCGCGTGCCACCTGCCGAATCCTTCGCCGACCTTGGCCCGCGACAAGGCGGCGCGTTCGCCGGGGGACCCGGAGCCGCCGATGCAGCCGCAAGCTGTGCAGCGCGACGAGACGCTCGTGGCCGCCGATGCGCCGGGAACCGTGCGCATCGTCGAAGGCCCGTTGCGCGAAGTGTCGGGCGTCACGAGCGGCCGAGCGTGGTTGCTCGAGACGTACCAGAACACGCTGAGCGAGAAGTTGGAGCTCGCGCGCCGGCTGGCTGCGAACGAAGTCGAGACGGGCGATCTGCGCAAGGCGCACGCGGCCCTCGTCGCCGAACACGCGACCGTCGCGGCTCGGTCGACCGAGCTGGACGCACGCGTGCGCGAGCTGGAAACTCAGACGATCGACTTGGCACGGCGGCTGGCCGAGTCCGAGATCGCGCGCCTCGAGCTGCAGAAGTCCGACCTGGAACGCGAAGCGCGCCACGATCGTATGGAGCGGGGAGCGCGGAACGACATGACCGAGCGTGGAGCGCGCAACGACTCGACGGAGCGACCCCGATGAACCCCACGATGACTTCGAACCGCGTCGCCCTTTCCGTCGCAGCGTCGATGCTCGCGCTCTGCGCCTGCTCTTCGACGGGAACCAAGGCGATGGTGCCGATCGGTACCGCGCGCGCGTCCGCCGACTTCGCCTCCTACGACGTGCACCGGGTCGGCGTCCTGCCGCCGCGCGGCGACGACGTGAGCGACGATCTCGCGGAGGCGCTACGTGACGCGATGCGCGCCGCCTTCGCGAGCGAGACGTCCTACGAGCTGATCCCGATCGGCGCGAGCGAGTTGGAGTCGATCTCGGCCCCCGATTCGACGCGAACGGGGCGCACGGATCCGCACACCGTCCTCGAAGTCGCGCGTCGTGCCGGGCTCGACGCGATCCTGGCGACGCGTGTCGTCGACTTCCGTGCTTACGAGCCGGTCCGGCTGGGTCTCGAGGTGGATCTCATCGCGGTCGAGACGGGCCTCGTCACCTGGTCCTCGCAGGTTCGCGTGGACGTGGGGGATCAGGCGACGCTGGAGGCGATCCGCTCGTGGCAGGAGTCGCGACGCGTGGGCGGAGCGAACGAGCGCGCGATCGACCTCCTGTCGCCGCGGCGCATCGCGGAGTTCGCGGCCGCGCAGGTCGCGATGCTGCTCTGAGGCGATCGGCTCCGGATCAAGCCGTCTGCTTGCGCCGCGGGTCCGTCGTCGGCGCGGCTTTCGGCTGCAGGCTGCGTCGCCATGCATGGCGCTGCGCAACGCCGTAACCGCGCTGAAATCGTCGATGGTTTCCGAGAACGCACCATTCGCGCGGATTGTGCGCACTTGCTCGCGCTAGGCCCGAGCCCTAGGACTTTGTCCGAAAGCGAAGGAACCCACATGAACAGCGTGAATGCGATCGCGGCCAGCAGTGCCACCCATCCTCTCCGTCCGGCGAAGATCGTTCGCCGCGAGGTCGGTCCGGAGGACGTCGAGTTCGAGATCCTCTACTGCGGCGTCTGCCACTCGGACCTGCACACGGTGCGCGACGAGTGGTCGGCCGCCATGCCGACGGTGTACCCCTGCGTGGCCGGGCACGAGATCGTCGGCCGCGTGACGAAGGTCGGCGCCAAGGTGAGCCGCTTCCGCGTCGGCGACCTGGCCGCGACTGGCTGCATGGTCGACTCGTGCGGCAAGTGCGGCAGCTGTCGCGAGGGCCTGGAGCAGTACTGCGACGTCGGTGGCACCGTGTTCACCTACAACGCCCCCGATAGCCACGGGACGGCGCCCGTCACGTACGGCGGCTACTCGAAGTCGATCGTGGTCAAGGAGCACTTCGTGCTGCGCGTGCCGAAGAATCTCGCGCCCGAGAAGGTCGCGCCGCTCCTGTGTGCGGGCATCACGCTGTACTCGCCGCTCAAGCACTGGGGTGCGGGCCCGGGCAAAAAGGTCGGCATCGTCGGCCTGGGCGGCCTGGGGCACATGGGCGTGAAGTTCGCGCACGCGTTCGGTGCGAAGACGGTGCTCTTCACCACGTCGCCGTCGAAGATCGCCGACGGAAAGCGTCTGGGCGCCGACGAAGTGGTCGTCAGCAAGAATGCGGACGAGCTGGCGAAGCACGAGCGCAGCTTCGACCTGATCGTCAGCACCGTGGCCGTCGCGCATGACCTGAATCCGTTCATCGCTCTGCTGCGCCGCGATGCCACGCTGGTGCTGGTCGGCGCGCCGGAGCACCCGCACCCGTCGCCCAACGTGTTCAACCTGCTGTTTGCCCGCCGCTCGCTGGCCGGAAGCGGCATCGGTGGGATCGCGGAGACGCAGGCGATGCTCGATTACTGCGGCGAGAAGAACATCACGTCGGACATCGAGCTGATCCAGCCCGGTGAGATCAACACCGCCTACGAGCGCATGTTGAAGGGCGACGTGAAGTACCGCTTCGTGATCGACATGAAGTCGCTCTGAGGAGACACAGTGAATCGACGGGGGAGTGGGGGCGGGGGGGCGGCCCCA
>JBBQCC010000081.1:0-14681 GCA_038318285.1 Planctomycetota bacterium
GCTCACGGACAGATCGTCATCTCGACCGCGTTCGATAACGAGAACCCGGTCCCGTCGAGATTCGCGGCGTCGCGCGCCACGAACTGGAAGTAGAGGGTCGTGCCGGGACCGATGGCGCGCGTAGCGAGCCAGGCGTACGTCACGTCGAGCCGCAGCGAACCACTGCAGTCGCGCAACGGCGACGGATTGCCGCCCGTGGGCATCACCGCGCCACGTTGGATCGATCCGCCCAGGCACAGCGTCCCGCCCTGGAACGGCGTCTCGGCCGGCTGTGTCGACCAGCACACGCGACCGTTCACGTTGTTGACGAACTCGGTCGCGACGATGCGCAAGTCGTCGGGGCCACTCAGCGAAGTCGAACCTTGCACGTCGAGACTCGGCACGCAGCCGAGGGAGTTTTCCTTGCCTGTGCACCACGTGCCTGCGACGCCGCACCACCTCGCGTCGAACGGGAAGGCACCGACGTCGGCGCGCGAACCGTCTGGATCGAGGTCCATCGGATCGCCCACGTCGATGCAGGGCGAGCCCGCCTTCAGATGGTGGTCGTGCGTCTTCGGAGCGACGAAGATCGGGTCCGCGTCGAAGTTGCCCGCACCCGGCCAACCGCCGGCCACGTCGCTGAAGGTCACCGCCAAGGGCACGAAGAACGTCGTACCGATCTGATCCGGGACGTTCTCGCGCGCGATGGAGTTGCGGACGGATCCAGCAGCCACGCCGTCGCTGATCCCGCCGTCCGACACCGTCGCGGTGTTCTCGACCACAGTGCAATTCACGACCGCGGCACCGGCGCACCCGCCGCCTCGCGAGGCTCGGTTCCCGAACACGTCGCAGCGCGTCAGCGACCCCAGGCAGGCACCGCCCCCGAAGGTCATGATCCCCGCGTCGACAGGCTCGGCTCGGTTGCTCTCCAGGCGGCAGCGCGTCAGCACGGTGTCGTACGCGCCGCCGCCGTCGCCGCGTTCGACGACGTTGTCGAGGTACAGGCAGTCCGTCGCCGTGCCGCCGTGCGTCCCCCCGCCGCCCATGCTCACGCCGGGCACGGGCGTGACGCCGAAGACGAAGTTCTCCAGCAGCGAACACTCGGTCAGGTCGCAGCGCGACGCGCCGCCGCCGAGCGCTTGCGTCGCGGCATCGGTTCGCACTTCGTTCTCGTTCAACGCACAGCGAATCAGCGTGCACTCGTACGCGCCACCGCCCTCGATGCAGCCGCGGTTGCCAAGGAACACGGTGTCCTCGCACAGGGCAGGGCCGCGGACTCCCGCGCCGGGGCCGCACGCACCGGACGCGCTGCTCGACCGATTGCGCCGCACGAAGCAGTCGACGAGGTGCGGCATGCGCCCGTCCGCGAACACGCCCGCGCCGGAGTAGGCGGTGTTGAAGAAGAACGTGCAGCGCAAGTACTCACCGCCCCCACAGACTCCCCCGCCGTACAGGTTCGCCGTCGAGTTCCCGAAACCGTTGCGGTCGATCCGGCAGTCGGTGAACTGCGGATTCGCCGCGACGCCGACGAACACGCCGGCACCGGACGTGTCCTGCACGCCGCCGCTCGCTGCCGTGTTGAACGTGATGCCGCACTCGACGAAGCTCGGCGATCCGTTCGCGATCCACAGGCCGCCTCCGATGTGCGCGCGGTTCCCGGTGACCTCGCAGCGAATGAACGTCGGCGACGCACCGTCGATCCGGATCCCGCCCCCGCGCGTCGCGGGCGCGCCGACCGCCGCGACGCCGTTCCTCACCGTGACGTTCTCCAGTCCGGCGCCCGCGCCTTCGCCCGAAGCGAACGTCACGACGGTGCCGGCTGCCCCGCCGTCGAGCACGACTTCGTTCGCGTTGCCGACGCCGACGATGCGCACGTCCTTGCCCGAGAAGTCGATCCGCTCGCCATACGTGCCCGGCGCGACGAGGATCGTGTCCCCGCTGATCGTCGCGGGGGCCGAGATCGCGACCTGAATGCTGGCGTACGGATCCCCGGGCAGTCCCGTGCCCGGGCCGGCGGCCGTGTCGGAGACGTACCAGGTGGTCTGACACCACGCGGACCCGGAGAGGAGTAGAACGGCGAGCAGACTGTGGAGCTTCATGGTGTCCGCCCCGATTCCCGGCTCGGGAGGCAGCTCTTTGGAGTCTATCCGTGATCTGCATTCGTGGCGGAGCCGACCCGGCAAGCGAGAGCCTCGGACCGCGGGTATCGTGAATGCAGTCGAACGACCGCGCGGATCCCAAGGTTTGGGGTCCGGACGATCGGGCGTTCCGAGTTGGATCCTCTCCAGTCACGTCATGCACATCCCCCCGTTCTCACCGCGTTCGCGGTTTGTCTTCCGAACCCTTCTCTGCGCCGCCGTCGCGTTCACGCCCAGTTGGGCGCGCGCTGCCGGCGCGGAAGGAGAGCCCGTCCAGGGCGAGCAGCTCACGCCGGCGCTCCTCGGTACGGGCATCGTCGAGACGATGGAGCAAGTCGTCGAGCGCGACCTCGCCGGCGGGAACCAAGCCGCGGTGTTCATCCCCGCGCCCGCGCGCGCTTCGCGAACGTTCCTGTCGACGAGCGGCGGTCCGAGCGGTTCGGGTTCGATCGGTGCGTCGATCCTGCCGCCCCAACCGCCGTTGCTCTCGACGAACTTCATCGGTCCGCGCCAGGGTGACACCGGCGCGAACTCGATCCCGCCGGACACCCACGGCTCGGTCGGACTCAACCACTTCGTCGCGATCGTCAACACGAACATCTCCGTGTACGTGAAGTCGACCGGTCAGCGCGTCGTCAACACGTCGATCGGCAGCTTCTTCGGCGCGGGTTCGGGCGGTGCGGGCGATCCGCGCGCGGTGTTCGACCCGACCAGCCAGCGCTTCATCATCATCTGCTCGGACTTCAGCTCGAAGATCTTCCTCGCGGTGTCGACGAGTTCGGATCCGACCGGATCGTGGTTCAAGACGAACTTCACGGCGTCCGCGGGTACGGATGCGGGGCGCTTCCCGGACTACCCGACGCTGGGCGTGGATGCGAACGGCATCTACACATGCTCGTTCATGGTCGGGGGATCGGGCACGATGACGATCTTCGCAGTCGACAAGGCTCCGCTCATCGCGGGCGCGCCGAGCCTCGGGACGATCACTGCGTTTCGCAACCTCCCCTACGAGGACGCGATCCAGCCGGTCGTGAACTGGGACGGCGCCGGTGCGTACTTCGTCTCGACGCGAAATTCGACGTCGCTGCGCCTGCGCCGCGTGAACCCGCCGTTGACAACGCCCACGCTCAGCGAGCTCGGAAACTTCAGCGTGCCCGGCTACGGCAATCCGCCGAACCTCGTCGCGCCCGGCAGCGCGGTCCTCGACTCGCTCGACGTGCGTCTGATGAACGCGATGATGCGCAACGGGAGCATCTGGACGACGCACGCGATCAACTCGGGCGGCCGCGCGGCCGTGCGCTGGTACGAGTTGAACCCGACTGGTGTCGCGACCGTGCAGAGCGGTCTCGTGAGCGACGGCA
Source organism: Planctomycetota bacterium (assembly GCA_038318285.1). Classification (GTDB taxonomy): domain Bacteria; phylum Planctomycetota; class UBA1135; order UBA1135; genus JAEUHZ01. The sequence goes on from JBBQCC010000081.1 coordinate 3,479, forward strand.
CCCTCGGCTACGCGATCCCGTCGATCTGTGTGAACAACGTGGGCAACGTGCTGCTCGGATTCAGCGGCTCGTCCAGTTCGAGCTTCGCATCGGCCTACTACGTCGGCCGCACCTCGTCGGATCCGCTCGGAGACATGTCCACGCCGCTCGTGCTCAAGGCGGGCGAGGGCAACTACTCGAACAACGGAACGGGCGTCAGCCGCTGGGGCGACTACAGCATGACCAGCTGTGACCCGGTGGACGACTCGCTGTGGACCATCCAGGAGTACGCGCGCGGCGGGAACACCTGGAGCAACTGGATCGGCCGCTTCGCACCGGCGTGCTCGGGCACGCCCGACTGCAACAGCAACGGCATCCTCGACGCGTGCGACATCCAGAACGGCACCAGCTTCGACATCAACAACGACTCGATTCCCGACGAGTGCCAGGGACTCGTGGCGTCCGTGATCTGCGGCACTGACGGCGCGGACCCGTTCGTGACCGCGCTGTGCCCGTGCTTCAACTTCGGTGGCGCGGGGCGCGGCTGCGCGAACTCCGTGAACATCGACGGCGGCTTGCTGGCTCTGTCGGGCCTCACGAACCCCGACCAACTCGCGTTCACCGTGTCGGGCCTGCCGAACACGTCGAGCATGATCTTCGTGAAGGGCTCCACCTCGAACAACGCGGGCGCCGTGTTCGGCGACGGCATCCGCTGCGTCGGCGGCATGCAGATCCGGTTCGGCGGACAGAACGCGCAAGCCGGACAGGGCTTCTTCCCCGACATCTTCAGCCCGTCGATCTCGGCGGTAGGCAACACGCCGCCGGGCAGCGGGATCACGGCCTACTACCAAGTCTTCTACCGCAACGCCGACGCCAGCTTCTGCCCGACGGCGACCTTCAACATGACGAACGGCCTACGCGTCGTCTGGTGATTCGCCGCTCCGCCGGGCGGCACGGCCCGGTTCGAGCGCAACGCACGGAGGCCGCGGGATTCCCGCGGCCTCCGTGCATTTCCCCGCCGCGCCCGGCACATCCGATTGGAATCAGGTCGGGTCGCCGGGATGCGCCTCGCTCGCGAGGCGCGCGGCCTCGTCGGGACCGAGCCACTGCACCACCATTCCGCGCACGAAGTAGAGCAGCGGCGTCATGACGACCGCCAGCGCGAACTTGTAGACGTAGTTCGTCAGCGCGATGCGCCCCGCATCGGCTGCGTTCATGTGCGGATCGCCGGCGATGGCCGGCAACAGGTAGAAGGCGAGGTAGATCACGATCGCCGTGTCGAGCAGTTGGCTGACGACCGTGCTGCCCTGTGCGCGCAACCAGATCATCTTCCCGCCCGTCTTCTTGCGCAGCCACGAGAAGATGCCGATGTCGGCGAACTGGGCCAGCGCGAACGCGACGAGGCTCGCCACCGTGATGGTCCACGTCGTACCGAACGCGAGCCGGTACGCGCCGTGCGCGTACTGCGCATCGACCCCCGGGGTGAAGCTCACCGTCGGCGCGGCGGCGGCCGCCAGCACGATCGGTTGCAACACGAGGTTCACGCCGATCGCGAGCCACGTGAACGTGCGCACGATACGCATGCCGAAGTACTCGTTGACGATGTCCGTCAGGATGAACGTCAGCGGGAACGCCAGGATGCCCGCCGTCGCGACGAACGTCTCGCCGTCCAACCCGATGTGACTCGGGCGCAGCCCGAACAGCGTGAACTCCCACAACTTCGCGCCGAGGAAGTTCGCGGTCACGAAGAAGCCCACGAACAGCGCCATGGCAGCCAAGAGGAGCGCTTCGCGCTTGGATCCGGCTCGGGACGACATGCGCGACGCTCTATATCCGCTCACTCGGCCGTCGAACAGAACGTCGTTGGCGCGCAACGGGCTCCCCCTTGGGTGGGGTGAGCCGGAAGTACGCAGCCCAAGTCGGGCCGCGCGCACCTCCCTGGCGTCGTTGCGCCTCCTCCGAGGGATGCAGCGAACCCGCGTCGTCAGCGCGCCTAGCCAGGAAGTCGCAGTCAGCCCGACTTTGGCTGCGTACTTCCGGCCAACCCCACTAGACTCCCCCGCCCTTTCTCTGTCCGGAGCCCAGATCCATGACCGTCCTCGAGCACCTCAACGCGATGTCCCCGGAGCGCTTCCTCCAGATCTACGAAGGTCTGGAGATCCAGGGATTCGGACCTCTCGACAAGGAAGTTGCGGTCTCACTGCGCTTCCGGCCGCAAGCCGTGAGGAAGCTGCCGATGGTCCAGCGCGCGAAGCGTGCCAAGTCGATCCTCGAGATGGGCAAGAGCGCCGACCTCGCGTACGAAGTCTTCGGCGCGTACTTGATCCGCCACCGCAAAGACCTCGTCACCGGGTTCCTCGACGCGACCGGCGTCGAGCACCAGGACGGCATGATCGAGGACATCGACAAGCAAAAGCCCGATGCCGCGAAGGTCGCCGCCGCGGCGCAAGAACTGGACGGCAAGTTCCCGCCGGAAGACGTGACGCTGTACCTCGCGCTCGCGGCCGAGCAGTGGCCCGACGTGAAGGCGCTCGGCGAGCTGGTCGCGAAGCGCCATGGCTGAACCGCGCGCCAGGTGACGGCTCGCCGGCCGCGCCCAAACGCGCGCTCGTCAAGGAATAGGATCGCCCGGCGGCGTCCGCGTGAAGTCCTTCACGCCGAGGTCGCGCGTCAGCGTGAACGTGTTCTGGCCGACGATGCGGCGCATCACCACGTCCACCAGCGTTGTGTCGTTCGCGCGCAGGACCTGCTGGTGCATCGACTTCGTCGCGCGCAACACGCACGGCAGGTAGTGCACGAACCCCGAGGTCGGCCGCGGCTCGATGCGCAGTCCGAACTCATTGACGCCTTGCTGCGCGGCCCGCACGACGCGCGACCCGCGTTTCACTTCGGGAGTGCCGTTCAGCAGCTCGTGATTCAGGAAGAACGTCAGCGTGCCGCGGTGGCGACGGTTCTTCTGCCGGTCGTCCAGGAAGTCCTTCGGAAGCCAGTTCGGATCGCCGTCTTGGCCGGTCAGAACGAGGTCGAAGTCCTCGAGCGCCCAACCGTTCTCGTCCCGCACGCGCACGATGAGCATCGTCTTCTTGTCGTAGATGCGGACCGTGTCGGGCAGGAAAAAGCGGTCGTCGACCTCGACGTGTTCGCTCGCCTGCGTCGCAGCGCTCCAGGCCTCGAACTCTTCACGCAGCGCCGCGTAATCCTGCGCGTCTTCGACCTTCAGACATTCGAGCACCGCCGCCACGGTCGGGTGCGGCTTCGTGTTGTCGCGGACGCTGTTCAGGATCCCCATGTCCTTGCCGGAGTGCGAAAGCCCGGGAAGGATCGCGAGCGGTGTCGGTGCGGCATCGATCTTCTCGGTGATCTTCAGCTCGCCCGCCTCCCACGCTTCGGTCTTCGCGTTCCAACGCGGGGTGACTTGTTCCAGCCGCACGTAGTTCGCGTTCAAGTTCGCTGCGGCAACGCGCACGACGCCGTCCGAGCCGGCCTCGCCCGTGTACGAGTTCACGTGGTCGTACAGCTTGTGGTCGATCGAGTGCCCGGTGAGCACGAACGGAAACGTTCGCCCCGTCGCGAGCACGTCCGCGGAGGATCGAATCCACGCCTCGTTGAGCTTCCACGACTCGGGGCTGCCCAGCTCGAGCCAATCGAGCACGCCCTGTCCGGGTTCGACGCCCTGGAACCAAGCCGCGATGCGCGACAAGCGATCCTTGCCGAGTTGCGAGAGGGCCGAACCGAAGTTCGCCGGGGCCAGTTGGATGAGATGACTCATCGGGCACTCCGCGCCGCGGTCGCGATCGAGGAAGTAACGCTGCCACCACTCGCGCACGAGCGGGCCGCCCGTCGAGTGCGTGATGCAGGCGAACCGCCGTCCCGCGGCGAGGTCCTTCGGAATCTCGCGCTGCAGCGCGGCGTCGAACGCGCGCGCGAGGTCTTCGAGCCGCACCGCGTCGTTGAAGCTGATGTAGCGACTGAGCCAGAGGTGCTTGACGTCGATCGAGATCGATCCGTCCGTCTGGGACTCGCGGATCAACCGCTGCGGGAGCTTTCCGTAGGTGTCCGTGCTGCGGACGCTGTAGCCGTGGACGAAAACGACGAGCTTCTTGGGATCGGCGGGCATGCCCTGAACCTATACGCCGCACGCGCGGCCGAGTCATCGACCGCGCGTGCGGCGCGTGGGATTCGAATGGGGGAACCGGCGGTTTGCACCGACGGTTCCGTCCGTTCACGCTTCTCGATTCACAGCGCCCAGGTCACCTCGATGCCGTTCGTCAGGTTGAACGTGGAGGCCGTGCAGAAGTTCGCCGCGTTGCGGTACCAGCACTGGTAGACGCGGGTCCCGCCGCTGGGCGGGACGAGACCGCGCACCGAGATGCTCGGGTCGCTGACGCCCGGGTACTGCGATGCGCCGCCGATGTTCGACTTCGTGGCCAGACGCACGACGACGCCGCCTGCGCAACGCAGCCCGTCGCCGAATGCAGATCCGGCCCCGCCGCTTTGCTGGGAGGTGCCTTGGAAGTACAAGGCCGACGAGTTGGGCATGCGGGTGCCGGCCAGCACCAGCGAGTCCGCCACGACGCTCGCCGTCCCGCTCGCCGCGAGTCGACCGCCCAGGCCGAACGAGTTCAGGCAGCCAGCACCGCTGCCGGAGGCGCTGTTGTTGCCGCAGGGGCAAGCGGTTCCGGAACCGTCACCCGCGCAGAAGGCCGTGCCCGCATTGCACGGGGGCGCGGGCACCACGCGGCCGAGCGCGAACGAGTCGATCTGCCAGCCGCCCAGTTCCAGACCGCCGTCGCTGAACAGTTCGAATCGGACCGTCAGCAAAGGGTTGTTGTCCGCGATGGTCGAGATGTCGATCACCTGCGTCGTCCAATTCGTGTCGACGAGGTCCGTCGCGAACGGATTGCGCCACACCTCGAATCCGTCCACGAAGACGCGCGCCAGGTCGTACTGCGACTTCTCGACCGTGAGCCAGCGTTTGAAGATCAGCTGCACGCCGGTCTGGCCCGTGCAGTCGAACGTCGGAGACTGAAGGAAGTTGTGGACGTTCGCCTGGTACGCGCCGTTGCCGGCGCCGGAGGTCGCGATGCCGAGGTCGTTGCCAAAGCACTGAATGCCGGCGGCCGCCGTGCTCGGGTCGGACCAGGCAACGCCCTGCGAAGTACCGCTGCTGCCCTGCGGACCAGCCAGTTGCCAGTCGTCGTTCAGGTTCGTGGTGTCGCCGACCGTGCCGTGCGACCAGCCGCTCGCGGACTCGAAGTCGTCCTGCACGAAGGCGATGACCTGCCCGATGAAGAACGAGCGGTTGCTGCAGAATTCGTCGCGCATCGTGCCCGCGGAATCTTGGGCGCGGACTCGGTACTCGACCTGAACCGGCGTGGTGAGCGCGGGGATGAGGCCACGCCACGTGTCTCCGCTGACCAAGCTCATCGGCACGTCCGTGAAAGCGCCAACCCCGGTTCGATAGCTGAGGGTGACTGCAGTGATGGTCGTACCCAGCACCGAGTGCACGTTCGTCGTGACCGGGTACGCGGGCAGCGAACACATCGAGTCCGGCACAGCCGCGGATCCCGTGAACTCGATCGAGTAGCCCGGGAATCCCTGCGCGCGGAATCCGTTCTGGATGTCGAGTTGGTGCGGCGTGCCGTTGGTGAGGTTCCCGTCGTTGTCGTCGAGCAGCAGCCATTGCAGCTCGATCACCGACCGGATCTCGCGTTGGTCGTACGCGTTCATCCAGCCCATGAAGACGAGGTCCGCGGCGAGGTCCCCCAGCGTGTTGCCCAGCGACAGGTTCAGGTTCGCGCGCACTTTCCAGGCGGCGCCCATCCACGGTTCCCCGTCGGCGTGCACCTCACCGAAGCAAGCGGGGTTGCAATCACCGCAGAACTGCTGGTTGTTCAATCCGCTGCGCACGGAGCCGCCGTTCGTGAAGAAGGCTTGGCCGACAAGAGGCGAGTCGTAGATGTAGCAGGCGAACACGTCGGCGTTGCCCTCGCCCATCCCGTCCCCGCCGTTGAAGGTGCCGTAAAGGTCGTTCAGCCAGTGCCCCTGCTCGTGCGCGACGACGGTCGAGAACGCCGTGTTGTTGCAGCTACCGCCCGCTGCGTAGAAGTTGATCGACGAGCCGTCGTAGTACGCATTGCACGTCGCGTTGATGTTCGCGTGGCCGACGAACACGCGATCGGCCGTGGAATCCGTGGGCGTGATGCGCCGCACGTAGTCTCGCACCACGGAGACGCTGTTGAAGATGTTCGCCTGCGCGGTGACCGTGTCCGTGGCGCCCGCGTTCAAGAGAACGTTGTTTCCGGGGCCGGGAACTAGGGGCACGATCTCCATGTGGCGCGTCCCCGTCGGCGCGTCGTCCGTGTCGGAGAACTGGCCCACGTAGCTCAGCGTGACGTTCTGCGCCGGCACGGCTCCAGGGATCGTGAAGTCGCCGTTGGCGTCGGTATACGCGGCGCCGCCCGAGTGCTGGATGCGCATGTACTTCGCGCCCTGCGGCGTCTCGGGGTTCCCCGCCGAGTCGGCCTGCGTTCCGGGCGTCGCCATCGTCGAGATGTTCCCCGTGATGTCGAAGAAGTGAACGCTGGGCTCGTCGCGCAGCGGGTAACCGGAGCGCGCGTCGATCCAGTAGCGGCGACCGACCGGTTCCGAACCCTCGACCTGGGACTGCACGTCGATTTCCCAGGCGAGGCGGCCGACGCGACGCGACGGTTGGTCGATGGGCAGGATGACCAGGCCCGCATCGACGACGGACGTGGGCTCCGCGCCCTGCTCCTTCCGGAACACGAGCACGGCTTGCTCGCGCGCGCTCTCCAGCGCGAACAACGGCTCGAGCTCCAAGCCGTCGAAATCCGTCAGCGCGTGGTTGTGGATCGAGAGCAGGGACCCGCTCGCGTCGAAAAGCGTGCTGACCCGGCCGCCGTGGACCGGGATGCCGCCGATCTCCTGGCGCAAGCGCACCGCCCACTTGTCACCGCTGCCGATCTGTCCGAGCGGGAGGAACTCGACGCGATCGCCGACGAGCGTGCCCGCATCCACGCCGTGCAGATCGCGCGCGGCATCGACCGCGACGCGCGCACGATCGACCCACTGCGCATCCGTGCTCGGGATACCCGGCCAGCGCGCGACGCCGCCAAAGATCAGCTCGGCTTGACCGGTCAGCGCGTCGGGTTTCGCCGACCAGCGCGCTCCGTACTGCGCGCGCCAACCATCGAGGGCTTGGCTTGCATCGCGCGGAGCGAGGGACTGGGCCGATGCGGTCGTCGTGAGGGAACAGAGCAGGAGGGAGAGGGTGCTCGCGCGCATGTTTCCGGGGGATCTTGTCGGGGCAACCGCGGGTACGCAGATCCGTGGGAGTCGGATCCGGATCCCGTGGATGCCGGTGGAGCTGGGGCCTCTGAAGAGGCTAGGGCCGTCGATTCTACTGAGGCTCGGGCCCGCTGGGAGTCGGAAGATGCAGGGAGTGTCCTGATTTCGTGCGGCGTCCCGCCCCCGGGCCCGCTGTCGAGGCGAGCGGATCCGCATCCGGCGCGCGCGTCGTCGTCACGCATCGCGGCGACATCGAACCCGAACTCACGCGGGCCCGGCGGCGTGGCCAATCTGCGGCATCGGCCCGCCGGGCTTCGTCTCCAGCGCGATCGGAGCCGCGTCGGCGAACTCGATGCGCACGGTCTCCACGCCGAATCCACGCGCCAGCGCCTCGAACGTGCGTCGCGCGGACCCTTGCACTTCGTCGCGCAATCCGTCGACGCTCTTCAACGCGAGCTGATCGGCCTGCGCGCGCGCCGTTGCCAACAGTTTGTTCTTCTCCGACTCGTCGAAGCGCGGCCCGAACCCTTCCGTGATGTCGCCCAGGAAGAACGGCAGCCAGCGCGCGTTGCGCTCGTCGTAGAAGCGGATGTCGCGCACGTGCGGCTGGAACTGCATCGGCGGCATCACGACGCGCACGCCGCCGTCGCTCGGCTCCACGCGGAACCCAGGGTCGCGCAGGTCGTACTTGAAGTCGATGCCGTACTCGACGACCAGCGCCATCTTCTTGCTCGAGAGCAGCCAGCCCAGCAGCTCGCGCATGCGACCGGCCGGGTGGCTCTCGGCGGTGACGATCTGCTGGTTCACCATGCGGAACACGACCAGCTCGCCGACCGCGCGGAAGCGCAGGATCGTCGAGTGGACGTCGACCTGCGTCCGCGCCGACGAGCGACGGAACCAGATCCATGCGGCGAGCGCGGCGATCACGCCACCCAGAACCAGACCGAGGAGGAGCTCCAACATGCGCGTCGAATCGTACCCGGCCATGTGCTCGAACCTGCCGCGTCAGTTCCTAGCGAGCGCGAGGCGCGCGCGGCCGCGGCTGACAGCGCGGGCACACGTGCGTGCCGCGCTGACCGACGACGAGGCGTGCGATCGTGGTGCCGCATGCGCGGCAGGCCTTGCCGTCGCGGCCGTACACGCGGAACTGGTCCTGGTACGAGCCCGGATTGCCTTCGGGCGTGCGGTAGAAGATGTCGAAGCTCGAGCCCTCGCGTTCGATCGCCTCGGTCAACACGGCGCGGATCTCGCGGTGCAGGACCTCGGCCTGCATGGACTTCACGCGCTCCGACTTCTGCAGCGGGTGCAGGCCCGAGCGGTGCAGCGACTCGTCGACGTAGATGTTGCCGAGGCCCGCGACGAAGGTCTGGTCCAGGAGCAACGGCTTCAGCACGCGACGACGTTGTTTCAAAGCATTCGCGAGCCATTCCGCCGTGAACGTGTCGCCTAGCGGTTCGGGGCCGAGGTCGCGCAGCTCGTGTGCCGCGTCCGCACGCCATTCGAGCCGCCCGAACTTGCGCACGTCGACGAAGAACATCGTGTGCGCGTCGTCGAGCGCGAGCGCGACCTTGGCGTAGCCGGGCGGTGCGCTCGCCGTACGCTCGACCAGCACGCGCCCCGTCATACGCAGATGGCCGACGAGCGCGCCCGCGGACTTCCCGGCGCGCTCCAGATCGATGACGAAGTACTTCGCGCGCCGAGTCACGGCCGCGATGCGGGCACCGACGACCCGCTGCTCGAACGAGCGCTCGCCCACCGTACGCCGCCACGTGACGCTCGCGCCCGTGATCGTGCGACCGACAAGGCCCGGCCGGATCATGCGCACCGTCGTCTCGACTTCGGGCAGTTCGGGCACTTCAGGGTGCTCCGAGGACTCCGACGGAAATCGACGAACCGGTCCCGATCGTGTGGGTCGCCGCGTTCATCTGGGCCGGCTCGGCGCCCCACGGATCTCCGCGGAAACCCTGCGAATTGCGCGCGACCAGCGGGAACCAAGTGCTCTGCACTTGGATCTCGATCCGATGCCCCTTCTTGAAGGTGTGCAGCACGTCCCACGGCGTGAAGCGCACGTTTGCCGGAGCGCCGGGTTGGAACGGCACGGCCTTCTCGAACCCTTCGCGGAACCGTCCCGGCATCACGTCTCCACGCACCAGCATGTGGTAACCGCCGTTGCTCTGACCGGCGGCGAGAGGGAGATCCTTCGGATCCTCTGCGTCGTCCGGGAACACGTCCACGAGCTTCACGACCCAGTCCGCGTCCGTGGAATCGGTCGTGACACTCAGATGGACATCCAGCGGCCCGGCGATCGTCAGGTCGGACTCGAGCGGTTCCGTGCGAAATGTCGCCACGTCGGGACGCCGTGCGGCGAAGCGCTGGTCCTCGGTCATGTACTCCCTGTTCATACCGAGCACGACCGACTGCGTGTGCGGCACGGGCTGGCTCGGATCGCTGACGAAGGTGGCGATCGCGCCGCCGTTGTCCCCGCCGCCATCCTGCAGTCGCAGAGTGCCGCCGATTCCAAGCACGAGACGGCGCCCAGTCCTCGCCTTGGGTGGCCACTCTTCGAACCGCCGCCACTCGTTCGCCCCGGTGTCGAACACCAGCGCTTCGGGCAGCTTCGGATCGCGAGTACCGAGCAAGAAGTGGTCGAAGAACGGCTTCTCGATCTCCTCGCGGTAGAACACGCCCGTTTTCGAGCCGAAACGCGCTTGTCCGAGCTGGTCACCGTCGGTGCGCGACCAGCCGCCGTGCACCCACGGTCCCATCACGAGCGTGTTCGTGATACCCGGATTGCGCTCCTCGACCTCGCGGTAGATCGCCAGCGGCCCGTACAAGTCCTCGGCGTCGAAGAGACCTCCGACGGTCAGCACCGCAGGCGCCACATGATTCAAGTGCGGCAGCAGGTTCCGCGCGCTCCAGAACTCGTCGTACGTCGGATGCGACATCAAATCGTTCCAGAAGCGCACGTCGTCACCCATCACGCGCCGACCGAGTTCGGCGACGCTCGTGCGCGAGAAGTACTCGTATCCGTCAGGCGTTCCGGCGGCGAACGCGTGCGTGCGGTCCTTCACAGGCTCCGGTCGCGGCCGACCGAATGCGTTCAGGAACAGGAACGCATGCGGCAGGAAGAGCGCTCCGTTGTGGTGGAAGTCGTCCCACCACCAGTCCGCGATCGGAGCCTGCGGCGACACGGCCGCGAGCGCGGGATGCGCGTCGATCATGCCGGCGGCGGCGTAGAAGCCGGGGTAACTGATCCCCCACAGCCCGACTTTGCCGTTGTTTCCCGCGACGTTCTTCACGAGCCAATCGATCGTGTCCCACGTGTCGCTCGATTCGTCGACGTCCGACCTCGAGCGCTTCTCGGTGATGTGCGGGCGCATGTCCTCGAACCTGCCCTCGCTCATGTAGGCGCCGCGCACGTCTTGGATCACAAACGCATAGCCGGCACCTGTGAAGAGGTCGCTCGGACCGGGCTTGTCGAGGTACGCGTCGTCCCCGTACGGCTTGCAACTGTACGGCGTGCGGCGCATCAGCAACGGGAACGCGCGCGACGGGTCCTTCGGTGTGTAGATGGCCGTGAAGAGCCTCACGCCGTCGCGCATCGGCACCATGACCTCGCGCTTCGTGTAGAGCTCGCGGATGCGATCCGAACCCGACTTCGTCGTCGCGCTGTTCGGCGCCTCGACGCTTGCAACACTCGTCGACAGAGGTTGCGTCGAGCTGCACGCGAACAGGGCTCCCACTCCAAGGAGGATCCACGGGCGATTCATTTTGGAATCGTACGGTGTCTGACACCTTTCGGATCAAACCGCGTGGTCGACGCCCAGCAGCTCGTACAAGTGGTTCTTGATCCGGCCGTACTCCGCACTGCCGACGTCGCGCGGGTGCGGCAGGTCCACCGGCACGATTTCGGCGA
>JBBQCC010000082.1:0-14678 GCA_038318285.1 Planctomycetota bacterium
TACGCGGTTCGATGAGGGACATCGGCGCATCCTACGCGATGGCCCCGGCGGTCGTCGCCGCCGTCGTCGACGCGGGGGCACGCGCGGGATAGCCTCGACGGAATGCGAAGTTCGGCCCACATTCCGCACGCGGGCCTGCTCGTCGGACTCGGCGCACTCGCCCTGTCGGCGTGCAGCGACGAGACCCCGAATGTCACGCACACGGCGCTCTCCGCGCAACCAAACGTGCTCGTCCTGACGCTCGACACGACGCGCGCGGACCGACTGGGCTGCTACGGACACGCAGAGGCAAAGACGCCGAACCTCGACGCGCTCGCCGCGCGCGGTACGCGGTTCGAAAGCGCGTACTCGCCCGTGCCGCTGACGCTGCCGGCGCACGCGACGCTGTGGACGGGGCTGCAGCCGCCCGAGCACTCGATCCACGACAACGGCCGCAACGCGCTGTCCCCGACGGTGCCGCACATGGCCGCGGCGCTGCACGACGCCGGCTGGAGTACGGGCGCGTTCCTCTCCTCGGCCGTGCTCGATTCGGCGTTCGGGCTCGCGCGTGGTTTCGACGAGTACGACGACCAGATGTCAGCCGTGGATGCCGACGGCGAAGCCGAACCGCCGCAACGATCCGGCGACCAGACGACGGACGCCGCGATCGCGTGGCTGCGCGACGCGCCCGAGCCGTTCCTCGCCTGGGTGCACTACTACGATCCGCATTCGACGTACGAACCGCCGGAGCCGTGGAAGAGCCGGTTGAAGAGCCCCTACGACGGCGAGATCGCCTTCATGGACGATCAGATCGGCCGCGTACTGGCTGCGCTCGCCGCGCGCGGCGCGCTGGCGAACACGATCGTGGTCGCGGTTGCCGACCACGGCGAAGCGCTGGGCGAGCACGGCGAGACGACGCACGGACTGTTCGTGTACGACGCGACGCTGCACATCCCGCTCATTCTCGCCGCGCCCAAGCTCGCGCCGCACGTCGAGCGCACGCCCGTCGAGATGGCCGACATCGCGCCGACGGTGCTGGAGTTGTGCGGTCTGCCGCGCTGGGAGGGCGGGCGCAGCCTGGTCCCCGCGCTGCGCGGCGAGTCCCTGGCGCCGCGCACGGTGTACGGCGAGAGCGAGTACGGCTGGCTCGCGTTCGGCTGGAGCCCGCTGCACACGATCGTCGAGGACGGCTGGCGCTACATCGGCTCGAGCGATCCCGAGCTGTACGACCACGCACGCGACGCGGTGGAGGTCCAGGACCTCGCCCGCACGCAGACCGAGCGTGCGCAGCGCATGGCCCGCGAGCTCGAATCTTTGCGTGCGTCCTTCACGTCGCGCGGCACGTCGGCGGCGGTCGTGGACGAAGAACTCCAGGCGCGCATGTCGAGCCTGGGTTACGCACAGTCGACGGGATCCCACGGGGACGCGCCGCAGGATCTGCCCGCACCGCGCGCGATGCTGCAGGCGAACGACGACTTCTCGCGCGGCGTGGGCTTCGCCCAGCACGGCCAGCCCGAGCGCGGCATCCCCCTGCTCCAGCGCGCCGTGCAGGCTTGGCCGCGTGGAGCCTTGATGCACCAGCAGCTCGGGATGGCGTTGCACATGGCGAATCGGCACGCCGAGGCGATCGCGTCGCTCACGCGCGCGCTCGAACTCGACCCGTCGCTCGACCAGGCACTGTATTTCCTTGGACTGGCGCACTCCGCCGAGGGCGATCAAGAGGCCGCGGTCGCTGCATTCGACCGCGCAATGGTGGCGCGTCCCGAGGGCTACCTGCCGCTCGCGGCGAAAGCCTGGTCGCTCGTGCGCCTCGGGCGCGACGAGGAAGCGGCGGATGCGTTGCGACGCGTCGTCGCCCTGAAGCCGCGCTACGCGAACTACGCCGTCAGCTTGGCGAAGCTCCTGCGCAACCTCGGCCACGCAGCCGAATCCATCGCCGTGCTCTCGCGCGCGCACGAGACGCGACCCGAAGAAAAGGGCCTCGCGCTGTACCTGGCCTGGGAACTGGCGACGAATCCGGACGACGCCGCGCGCGACGGCAAGCGCGCTGTACGGATCGCCGAAGAAGCGTTGCAGGAACGCGGGCGTTCACAGCCCGACGACCTGGACACGCTGGCGGCGGCATACGCCGAAGCGGGACGTTTCGACGAGGCCCTCGCGACGATCGACGAGGCGCTGCGCGCGGGCGGAGCGGATACGGACGCCGCGCTCGTCGCCGAATGGAACGCGCGCCGGGCGCTGTACGCCGAGCGACGACCGTTCCGCGATGGCTGAGGCCCGCCGCGTGATCGCCGATTCGCAGGCCGAGCCGCGGACCGTGCTCCGCCCCACATCGCCCTGGCGCACGCTGGCGCCGATCTTGCTCGCGCTCGTCGCGTTGCGCGCGTTGCTGGTCTTCGCGTGCGCCGACGTCTTCTTCTACGGCGAGGAACTGGGGAAGGGCGGCGTCGCGAAGGCCATCATCGACGGGACCGACATCCCCTACTACCAACTCGCGTACGCGTACCACGAGGGCGGCGGGTTCGTGGTTTGCCATCTGCGCGCGCTCGCGTTCCTGGCGATCGGACCGACGATCCTGGCGGCGAAGCTCGTCGCGATCACGACGACGTCGCTCGTGCTCATCGCCGGGTTCCTGCTGGTGTTCGAGGCCTTCGGCAAGCGCGCTGCGGCGATCTTCGGCGTCCTGTTCATCCTCTGCCCCGACGCGTGGCTGCGCTTCTCGCTGCTGTCCATCGGCACGCACTTCGAGGCGCTGCTGTTCCAGGCGGCGATCCTCGTCACCACGTTTCGGATCCTGCGCGCTCACGGCCAGTCGAACCGCGACTGGTTTGGGCTGGGCATCGCCTGCGGTTTCGGCCTGTATTTCTCGCTGGTCACGTTGGGTGCCATCGGTGCGGCCGGACTGATGCTGATCGTCGGCCTGCGCACGCGCATCTTCGGTACCGGCCTCGCGATCGGCGTGGGCGGCGCGTTGATCGGCGCGACCCCGCTGTTCCTCATGTTGCGCTGCGTCGGCCTCGACGCGGTCCGTGTCCGCGGCTACGGGCTCGTCGAGCGCGCGCACCCCGGCGCGTGGACGTCCTTCCTCGACCTGTTCGCGCCGCTGCGCGCCGAGGGCCGCATCGACGACTGGATCCAGCTCGGATTGGTGGCGGGGCTCGCCGTCGCCTCGCTCGCGGTCGTGCGTGAACGGCGCGCGCGCCTGGCCGTGCTCGGCATCGTCGGGTACGTCGCCGTGTACATGGCGATCTACCTGGGCAGCGGGCTCGCGGCGTCGATGAACGGAATCTGGCTGATCTGGTGGCGCATGTGCCCGGTGTGGTTCTTCGGCATCGTGCTGGCCGCAGCGGCGATCGACGCGCTGCTCGAGCGTCGGCGCGCGATCGGCGTGACTGCTCTGGCCCTGCTCGCGGCCGCGGGAATCGCCGACATCGAGCGCCTCGTCGCCGCCGGGCGCCCCGATCGCATGGTCGAGAACGCGAAGTACCTCGCACACGCGCGGGGCTACGACTTCGCCGAGTACTTCGACCAGCTCGTGCATCATCTCGACGGCGACGCGCACGACAAGATCACCGCGATGATGGGCCTGCACGACACCACGCACCTCCTGCCGTCGTCGATCGCCTACGCGGTCTTCGAGCACAGCGACCTTCCGCTGCAGACGATCGTCGCCATCTCGCGCGAGGCCTTCGGTTCGCGCTTCGAGCAGGCCGCGCTCGGCCTGGGCCATCACCTGCACCCGCATGCCGGGTACGACGTGGCCTCCGCGTTCGATCGCATCCACGAGATTCGCCCCGACGAACGCTCCGTGTTCAGCCGCGCGCTGGGTCGCACGGGACTCGGCCAGCGCTACCGCCGCGACCGGCTCCTCGAGCAAATTCGCTTGCCGGTCCCCGCCGAATGGCGCGACGACTTTCTGTTCGGCGTCGGGTGGCGGATCTGGCGCGCGTTCTTGCTCGATCCCGCAGGAGGTCGCGACTTCGTCGATCGGTTGCCGCCCGAGGAGCGCGATCCGATCCTGCGCGGACTCGCGTTCGAACGCGGCGCGTGGATGGTGCGCTGACGCGCACGACCGAACCCTGGCATCAGACCAAGCCGAGGTCCCGGTAGTCGATCAGCTCGACGCCACGCCGCCGCACGGCTTCGAGGACGAGCGGCGACGTGACGGCTTCGAGTTCGACGCGGCGGCGGTACGGGCCGTGGTCTCCGCTGACGCTGCCGTCCTCTGATCCGTCGCCGGGATGCACCATGATCTCGGCGACGAGTCCCGGCTCGAGTTCCTCGATCTCGCGCACGATCCAGGCGGCATCGACAGCGCCGGATCGTACGAGTCCCAGAAACCGGTCGGGAGCCCGCAGGCTCTGCGCGACGCGACGTTTCGTGAAGCGGTGGCTGGCCGTGATGAGCAGAGCGAGCGGATAGCGCGCGAACGGCGCGGAGCGAAAATCCGACCACGATCCGGCTTCGGGTTGGCGCGCGCAGGCGATGCCGAAGCGATCGCCCAGCGCGTGCACGATCGGCCCGACCGAAGGGAATGCGTGCAGGTGGCAATGGCTGTCGAGGTGGCTCGGACGGATGCCGGCCGCGCAGGCACGCTCGATCTGTGCCGCATATTCGGCCTCGATCTCGGACTCCACGCTCGTACCGAACAGGAGACCGCGCACGGCATCGCGCAAGGGTTTCAGGCGCCCGTCGGCACCGACCAGCGACGGGATGCGCGACGGGTTCAGCACGGGCTTCTCGTCGTGCAGGACGAGGTGGATGCCGCAACCCAGCCGCGGTCGCCCGCGTACTCCGGCGACCGCGTGCCCGAAGGAGACGCCGGTCGCCATGAGGCTCGCGCTCGTGACGATGCCACGATCGTGACCCTCGAAGATGGCTCGGTCGATGCTCGTGGACAGGCCGAGGTCGTCGGCGTTCACGATCAGGCGCGGCGGATTGTTGGACGAGGCCATCGAATCAGGGATCCTATCCCACCAGCGATCCTGCGAGCGCGCGGACACGTACCTCAGCGCGGCGGTCGGATCACGGGCGTGCGCGGGGCCTCGACCTCGGTGAGGCTCCAGACGACGGCCGCAGGCATGCGTTCCTCGCCCGCGAGCCGCGCCCACGTGTCGGAAACGAACACGCGCTGCAAGTCGGGCGTACCCGCGTTCCGGCGCGCGAGAGCGAAGGGCCCGTCGTCCGCGAAGTCGACAGGGTCCACGTCGATCCCGCGCTGTACGACGAGTCGCAGCGCTTGCACGCGCATCCGCTCCACGACCTCGTCGATCCCGGTTGACGTCGTGAGCAGCAACGCCTCGCGGGCGAGGTCCGGATGGCTGAACGCACCCGCGCCGCTGCCCAGCACCGGCCGACGCGCGTGGTACGCGACGATTTCCCCGTCGCGCGGGTCCGCGAGGATCCCCCACGTCGAGCGCGCGCTGGAGCTGTTGAACGGCCCGCCGGGCGGCACTTCGGCGCGGATCCAGCGCAGCGCGGCGATCCACGCGAGACGGCTTTCACGATCCGCCGGCGATGGACGCGCGAAGACGTGCACGGTCGCCGCGACGCCAAGCAGGCCCGCAACACCGGCGATCCACCAACGTGGGCGGCGCTCGAAGTGCGAAGCCGGAAAGATGCTCGCCAAGGCTGCGGCACCGCCGAGCACGAAAAACGGTGCAAAGTCGCGGCTGACGAGGACGAGCGCGGTCGTCACCAAGGCGAATGCGAAAATGTGGAACCGCGCCACGTCGCGCTGCTGCCACGCTTGCCAGCCGACGAGCGGAATGCCGGCTAGGCACAAAAAGGACACGCCCCCCATGCGCTCGAGGAGGCCGGAGCCGGGCAGGATCGATCGCGCCGCCCACCAGGCCTCGATCGGGCCCGATGCGGCGTTCCAGGCGCGCGGCAGCTCGAACAAGAGCAGCGCGAGCATGGCCGCGAGTGCCACGATGCGAGCGAACGTGCGTGATTTGTGCGCGGCGTCGCGCGGCGCGGTCAGGAGCAGCAGGGCGAAGGGCGCAGCCGACAGCAGCAACATGTCGGACGCGGCGAGCGACCAGCGCGCGACGAGTCCCTCCGGCAATTGCTCCCACGGACCGTCGGCGAGCGGCAAGCGCGCGACGAACGCCGCGACCAGGGTGAAGAGCAGACCCGCGCGCAACGCGATCGGTCGGACCTCCACCGGTCCGCGCGTCGCGCGGAGGAAGAGCGCAGCGCCGGTCGGCAGCGCCAGGATCGGCCCCGCGGCGGACATCGACGTCAAGAGGCCCGCGATCACGCCGCACAGCAACGCTTCGAGGATCGTCGACAGGGCGTCCTCCGCGCGCACCGCGACCTGCGTGCCCCGTACGAGGAGCACCGCGAGCACCAACCCGAGCGCAGCGGCGTCGATCCGCCCGACCTGTCCTGCGTCGAACCCGATCGGCGTGAGGGCGAACACGAGCGCAGCCAGCACGATGCCTCCGTGCGCACCACGCAAGAGGATCGCGGCCGTCCACAAGAAAGCCGCGAACGCCAGGAGGTAGAGCACGGGCCCGAACCAAGCCGTGAACGACTCCAGGTCGGCTTCGTCGACGCCGCCCAACGACCGGTCACCACCGACGTGCGTCAGCCAGCGCTCGGCGAAGCCCGCGATCAGCGCGTCGAAAACAGGCAGCGCCGGAATCTCCGCCGGCGCAGCCTGCGCGAGGAACGGGTCGTGCGACGGAACGCGACCTTCGGCCAACGCCAGCTCGATGCGCCGCAAGTGCAACGCCGTCGACGGATCGTCGACGACCCAGCGCGATGCGCCCAAGTCGCGCGCTTCGGCAGGCAAGCGACGCTCGACGATCGGCGCGACGCGCGCGGCCAGACCAAGAAGCCCGATCAGCGCAAGCGCCAAGGCGATGACGGTACGGGACAAGTCGCGAGCGCTATTTCGTCGGGTAGGTCTGGATGACCCACGACTTCCACTGGCTCTCGAAGTCGAGCACGGACACGCCGAACGAGGCCTTCAGTGCATCGCGCGCCGGCACCTTGGCCTTCAACTGCTTCACGAGCTCGTTGAACTTCGCGGGATCTCTGTTCAGCAAACACTCGACGTAGCTGAACGACACTGCGTGCATCGGCAGCGTGAGCGTGTCCACGTTCTGCTGCAGGACTTCGGCGATCGGCGGGACCTTGTCCTCGTCGACCATCTTGCGGACCGCGAGGCGGAACTTGCCGCCCTTGAAGTCGACGTTCGTGTTCGCTTCCTGGTAGCAGTACGTGTCGCAGATGCCCCAGTAGCGGTCCTCGAAAAAATGCGCGAGCCCCTCGTCGAGCCAGCCCGCCTTCAAGTTGCCGATCCACGCGACCGGACGCTGCGCCGACAGGATCAGGTGCGTGACAGAGTGGTAGATGTTTCGGTGCAGCTTCTCGTCACTCTGGAAGTACTGCTTGTTGCCGCATACCGAGTAGCTGGGCGTCTGGCCCATCAGCTTCACGCCGCCCTTGGCGCTCTGGCGACAGAAGCGCAGGCCCGCGTCGGCGTGGTCTTGCGGGAACTGCCACACGAACACGCGGAACTTCTCGACGAACTCCTTGTCCGTGATCTGGAGTCGCGCGCAGTAGTCGGCGTAGAGCGTCTCGAGCCGCTTCGAGTAGAGGTGCAGCAGCTCGTGCGCGTTCAGCCACTTCTTCTCGACCTTCAGGCGGTCCATCTCCCACACCAGGACGAAGTGCTGCGTCTCGGCCTTGCGGACCGGTCGCGTCATCGTCGTGTCGATGTACGCCAGCGCCACCCTGCGCGCCGCGATGGACGCTTTCTTGGCCTCGATGGCCGCGCGCACCGGTGCATTCACGCAGTCGGCGCAGGGCACGAACCCGACGCCCGAGCACACGGGGCAGTCGGCGATCACGCTGCAGAAGAGGACGTCGTCCTCCAGCGCGCACTCGGCCTTGTCGTGCTCCGGGCAGGGCAGGCGGCCCTCGGATTGGCACTTCTTGCAGACCGGCGCGTCTTGCGCCGCCTGCGCGGGATTCGCGCCGCCGACGTGCGCTGCGCCGTCGGTGCCGACGTCGACGCCGACACCATGTCGCGCGAACACGACCGAACCCGACGCCAGCACACAAGCGGCGATCAGGATCGGGATTCGCGCGAGGAAGTTCATGGTGCGATCAGCTCCTCGATGATCTGACGCTTGGGATCGAAATCGCGCAAGCGGATGCGCTGGGCCAGACCGGCGGGGATCGCCTTGCGCGGAGCCAGCCCGACGAGCTCGCTCTCCTTGACCTCGACGCCGCGCTCGCGCGCCAGCTTCTCGATCTCGCCGTACACGCGCTCGAGACCGGTCGCCTCGAAGTCGCAGACGTTCATGCTGACCTGCGCACATTTCAGGTCGTCGAGCCAGAAGCCCATCGCCTTGATGCCCTTGAGGCCGCCGTCGCGCTCGCGGATCTTCTTCGCGATCTCCTTCGCGACCGCGACGTCGTCGGTGACGAGGTTCACGTTGTAGGCGATCAAGAACGCGCGCGCGCCGATCACGACCGCGCCGGCGGTCGGATGCAGGCTGGTCTTGGGCCCTTCGTCGGGCTTGCGCGCCGGATCGGTTGCAACGGCGTCGCGCAGCGCTTCGTAACCGATGTTGCGCACGCCCGGAAGGTTCCGTCGCTCGGGGACACGCGCGGCCCCTTCGTAGAAGTAGACCGGGATCTCCAGCTCGCGACCGACGCGCGCACCCAGCTCGTGCGCGAGCCGCACGCACTCCGCCATGCTGCTGCCTTCGAGCGGCACGAACGGCACGACGTCGGTCGACCCGACGCGCGGGTGCTCGCCCTGGTGCTGTGTGATGTCGATGAGCTCCTTCGCCTTCGCGATGCCACGGAAAGCGGCCTCGACGGCGGCGCTCGGAGGCGCGACGAACGTCACGACGGCGCGGTTGTGGCTGGCATCGAGGCTGGTGTCGATCCGGCGCGCGCCGGGTACGGCAGTGATCGCGGCGACGATGGCTTCGATCACTTCGGGTCGGCGGCCATCACTGAAATTCGGAACGCATTCGACGAGGGACATGAATCTTCGATCGGTTGGAGTTCTACGGACGCGGTCCATTGGAACCGCCTGCGCCGCGCGAGCCAAGCACGGGCAGTGCGGGATCGCGCTGCAGCACGACATCGCCGCGTTTCACGACGGCGCGAACGGCGTTGCGGCCGTGTTCGTAGACGAGATACACGTGGTTCGGCACGTCCAGCACGACGAAGTCCGCTTCCTTGCCGACTTCGATCGTGCCGAGACGCTCGCCGCGACCGAGCGAACAGGCCGCGTTCAGCGTGCCGGCGGTCAGCGCTTCCGCAGCGGTCATGCGGTAGCGCAGCGCGGCCCACGCGAGCACCTGCGGTAGGCTCTGCAAGTAGCACGAACCCGGGTTGAAGTCGGTCGACAGCGCGACGGGTACACCGCGTTCGATCAATCGTCGCGCGGGAGCTTCGCGATCGACGCGCAGGTAGAGCGGCACGATCGGACACAGCACAGCCGTCACGCCCGCTGTGGCGAGCGCTTCGGCGCCGGCGTCGTCCACGAACTCGAGGTGATCTGCGCTGTGCGCGCCGACTTCGGCGGCCAGTCGCGCTCCGCCCAACGTGGACAGTTGATCGGCGTGCAAGCGCAGCGCGAAGCCGAGCGAGCGTGCTCGCTCCAGGATGCGGCGAGACGCGTCGATGCCGAACGTGTGGCCCTCCACGAAGACGTCGCAGTACTCGGCGAGGTGTTCGGCGGCCACGCGCGGCAGCATCTCGGACAGGACCAAGTCCACGTAGCGCGCCGGATCCGCGCGGAACTCGGCCGGGATGTCGTGCGCGCCCAGGAACGTCGAGACGATCTCGACGGGATGCACTGCGCGCGCGTCGGCCAACACGGCGAGCGATTTCAGCTCGTCTTCGGTGGACAGGCCGTAGCCGCTCTTCGCCTCGATCGTCGTGGTGCCCAGTTCCAAGAACCGGTCGAGTCGCAACAGCACGAGGCGCAGCAGTTCCTCGCGCGACGCGCCGCGCACGCCGCGCACGCTGGAGAGGATGCCGCCGCCCGCCGCGGAGATCTCGACGTACGAGGCGCCGCGCGTGCGCATCTCGAACTCGTCCTCGCGCGTCCCGGCAAACACGGGGTGCGTGTGCGCATCGACGAAGCCCGGCACGACGGTGCCGCCGCGCGCGTCGAGCTCGCGCGCCGGATTCCAGCGCGCACGCAGCGCCGCCTCGTCGCCGACGTCGACGATCCGGCCGGAACGCACGGCGATCGCAGCGGATCGGAGGACCTGGATCTCGCCGAGCGCCTTGCCGATCCGCGAAGTGGAACCGGTCGGCGTCGCGATCTCGGCAGCACCGTGCACGAGGAGGTCGACGGGCTCGCGGGCCGCGCGCTCGGCCGAGGAGTTGCTGTCGTGGGGCTTCGTCATGGAGAGGAGGCGGACTCTAGCAACACCGGCCGCAGGGACTGAGCGCCGGATGGCCGGCGCGTGTCGAGACCTTTCGTGGTCGTGTCTGGCGCGTCACGGAGTATCCTCGACGATCGCGTGCGCAGCCGAGGACCCGTGCAGTGGAGCATCGACGCGGCGTTCGTCGCCGCGCTGGCGTGCGCGTGGCATTTCGGGCGCACCCCCGCACTCGTGCGGACCAATCCCTTCGGCTTCACACTGCACGAAGTCGCCGCGGAATCGGGCATCCGCTTCGTCCATCGCGCGCCGACGCTCGACGCGAAATTGGCCCACATCCAGGCCCACGTCGCGGGCATGGGTGCCGCCGTTTCGATCGTCGACGTCGACCAGGACGGTTGGCCCGACCTCTACGTCGCCAACGGCGCGGCCGGATCGCAGAACGCGCTGTACGTGAACCTGCACGATGGCCGGTTCGAGGACCGTGCGGAGACCGCTGGTCTCGCCGACCTGAACCGCGCGGGTGACGGCTGCACCACGGGTTCCGTGTGGGCCGACTACGACGGCGACGGCGACACGGACGTCTTCGTGTACCGCTGGGGTCGGCAGATGCTGATGCAGAACGACGGCGCGGGGCACTTTCGCGACGTGTCCAAAACGGCCGGCCTCGATGTGCACATGAACTCGAACGGCGCCACGTGGTTCGACGCGGACGGCGACGGCGACCTCGACTTGTACGTCACGGCGTACTTCCGCGAGGACATCGACCTGTGGCACCTCGCGACCACGCGCATCATGCAGGAGAGCTTCGAGTTCGCTGAGAACGGCGGCGTGAACCGACTGTTCGAGAACCGCGGCGACGGCACGTTCGTCGACGTCACGACGCATGCCGGGGTGGGCAGCACGCGGTGGACGCTCGCGGCTGTCGCCGCGGACCTCGACGGCGACGGGCACCAGGACCTGTACCTCGCGAACGACTACGGGCCCGAGGAGTTCTTCCGCGGGCACGGCGACGGCACGTTCGAATTGGCGCGCGGCGTGGGCCTCGAGGAGAGCAGCAAGAGCGGCATGTCCGCCACCCTCGGCGACTTCGCCGGCGAAGGCGCGCCAGGCGTGTTCGTGACGAACATCTCGAAGCGTGGATACCTGTTCCAGGGCAACAACCTGCGCGTGAACCGGTTGCGTGGCGGCGGATCGCTGCGCAACGTCGCCGAGGGACCCGAGGTGGACTGTGGTTGGGCCTGGGGCGCGCAGTTCGGCGACCTGAACGACGACGGCTTGCCCGATCTCTACGTCGTGAACGGTTTCGTGTCGGCCAGCCTCGACCGTGACTACTGGTTCGGGATGTCGAAGATCGCCGTCGGTTCCGGTGCGCTGGCCGAGGATGCGCAGTGGTGGCCGGCGATGGAGGATCGCAGCCTGTCCGGGTACGAACCCTCGTGCGTGCTCGTGAATCAAGGCCGATTGCGTTTCACGAACGCGGCGCTGGCCGTCGGCGCGACGGACTTGCTCGACGGCCGCGCGGTCGCGCTGGCCGACCTGTGGAACCGCGGCGTGCTCGACGTCGTCGTCGCGAACCAAGCGGCGGCCTTGTTGGTGTACCGCAACGACGTCGCTCCGCCGCGGCATTGGTTGCAGCTCGATCTGGTGGGTCGCGGTGCGAACCGCGATGCGTACGGCGCGAGCGTGCGTCTCGAAGCCGGCGGTCGCGTGCAGAGCCAGTTCGTGCTCGCCGCAAGCGGTTTCGCGGCCCAGAACGATCGCCGTCTGCACTTCGGCCTGGGTGACGCGCAAGCGGCCGACGTCGTCGAGATCCGCTGGCCGTCCGGCGCGGTCACGCGCCTCACGAACGAAGCCGCAGATCAGCGCATCCGCGTCGAGGAGCCCGCGCGATGACGTCGGCGGCGAACGCGTCCGCGATGGAGGCGAAGGATCCGGCTGCGCCGCAGAAGTCGATCTTCCAGCGCATCGACGCGCGCTGGTACAGCTCGACGCTGCTGACCACGTTCCTCGTCCTCGGTCAGTGGCGGTTCCAGATATTGGGTGACAGTTACGTGCCGTGGGCGTGTGCGCTCGGAACGGCAGCACTCACCGAACTCGTGCTGGGCCGGCTCGTCGCGCGCAAGTGGGTCAACCTGCTCTCGGCCTACATCAGCGGGAACAGCGTCGCGATCCTGCTGAAGCCGGCGGGCAACCTGCTGTGGCCGTTCGTCCTGTGCTCGTTCCTGTCGATCGCGTCGAAGTACGTGCTCGCGTGGCGCGGGAAACACCTGTGGAACCCGACGAATTTGGGCATTTGCGTGATGCTGGCCGCCGCGTCGTCGGTCGTTTCGATCCTCAGCCACCAATGGGGCAACGAGCTGTGGACCGTCGGCGTGTTGTGGGTGCTGGGCGGGCTGACCGTGATCCGCGCGAAGGTTTGGCACGTGACGCTGACCTGGTTCGCTGCGTTCGTCGCGTTCGCGGCGTTCCGCGCGAGCGTCATCGACGGCGGGCACTTCCTGTCGGAGCTCGCGCCGATCACCGGGCCCATGTACACGATGTTCATGTTCTTCATGGTCACCGACCCGCGCACGATCGTGCGCGGTCGGTCGCTGCAGATCGCGATCGCCGTCACGATCGCTGGCGCGGAATGCCTGATCCGGTTGCTGGCCGAGTGGGATGTCATTCGCTCGGACAATCCGCTGGCCATCGCGCCGCCGATGTTCGCGCTGTTCTTCGTCGGTCCACTCGCAATCGTGCTGCAGACGTGGCTGAATCCGCCGCGCGAGCAGGCGCGCTGAAGGGCGAGTGGGCGGCGGACTTGCCGCAGGGTTCTACGTGGGCAGGCGACCTGTGCATCGGGGAGTCCGCGAATGACACTGACTCCGGAGTCGTGGCCGCTGGTGCTCGGGCTGCGCTTACGGAACGAGCGGCCAGATCCGTCCTTCAAAATCGGAGCGAACTGCGCGGGTCGACCCGGTTTCGCAGGGGGAACTGGCGTAGATGCATGACGCAACATTCGGCCCGGTTGTGCACGAACTCAGCGCTGCAGAATGGCTCGGAGGTCGCTCGCACCGCGGCAGGCGTGGTGTCGGCCGGCCGTCACCCGACAGCGACATTCACGGCCCAGCAGGACGCGACGCCGGAGCCTCCCGCGTCGAGATCAATCCGCCCCGACGCCAGCCCGAGTTGAGCAACCACGAGCGCGCCACCGCGATCGGGCTGGGAATTCGCGCGACGCGATCACGCCAGCCCCGAAACCAAGGGCCGGAAGAAAACGCATCGATACCGGTGATGCTCGCGCCGTGCTTGCGCGCGTTCTGCAGCACGTAAACGAGCGCGTTGCGCACCTCGCGCGGCGTTCGCAGCACTTGCGCGTGGTAGCGGTCGACCAGCACCTTGCCGCGACGTTTCCAGTGGCGATTCAAGGCCTTCGCGATCCGCACGAGCAGGCCCTGCATGCCGCGTGCGATCGAGCGCGCGTCCTCACCCTCGGCCACGATATGAAGGTGCGTCGTCTGGATCGAGTACTCCACGAGCCGGAACCCGAATCGATCCGCGCCCGCGGCGAGCGTGTCGCGCAGCAGTACGAGCGTGCGTTCTCGGCGCAAGTTCGGAAGTCCTTCGACGAGCCGCGTCGTGATGAGCACTGGATCACGGCCGGTGACCGCGGGCCGCACAGCGTGCGTGACGAGCGCTCGATCGCCTTTGGGCTTGCGCCCGGCACCCGGCCGCGCGCCCCCCCGCGGGAAGATCGTGAGTTGGCGCGCCAATTGTGTGCTGCGCGATCGCTTGCGATTCGTTTCGGACATCGAGTGCCTCCATTCCTTGGACGAACGGCGCTCGAGTCGGTCGCACGGAAATCATGATTTCGATCGAACATTGCAGACGGATGGAAGGCCGGAGAATCGATACGGCACAGATCCAGCCTCCCTTCGCGTGCCTCTCTTCGCGTGCCTCCCTTCGCGTGCCTCCCTTCGCGTGCATCCCGCCGCGTGCATCCCGCCGCGTGCCTCCCTTCGCGTGCATCCCGCCGCGTGCATCCCGCCGCGTGCATCCCGCCGCGTGCATCCCGCCGCGTGCCTCCCGCCGCGTGCATCCCGCCGCGTGCATCCCGCCGCGTGCATCCCGCCGCGTGCCTCTCTTCGCGTGCCTCCCTTCGCGGAATGACCACGCCGTCTCGTGACAAGCTCCTCGGGCGCCCGCGGGACCCAAGTCGACGGGCGCATGTCCGAGTGACGATTCGAGCGCGCTTCCCGCGCTGGAACCGCAACGCGAGCTCGGAACGTGTCGTGTCGAGGTAGCACTCGCACCCCCCCGAGTTCCTCACGCACACCATCGACGTGGTGC
>JBBQCC010000083.1:0-14672 GCA_038318285.1 Planctomycetota bacterium
TCGATTTGAGCCCCGCGGCATCGCGTGCCGTGCTCGACGGCGTCGGCATCACGTTCCTCTACGCGCCCGCCTACCACCCGGTCCTGGCCGGCGTGAGCGCCGTACGCCGATCGCTGAAGCGGCGCACGGTGTTCAACTGGCTCGGACCGGTGTGCAACCCGGGTGATGTGCGCGCCCAGATGATCGGCAGCGCGACCGAACCGGGGCTCGATCTCTTGGCGGTCGTGTTGATCGACCTGGACGAGGATCCGGATGCCGCGCCGCTGCGTCGCGCGCTGATCGTGCACAGTTCCGACGGCGCGGACGAGCTCACCTTGTCGGGCACGAACCACGTGTGCGCGGTGAACATGGACGCGTACGAACTCGACGCGGCCAGCCTCGGCCTCGCGCCAGCGTCCGCCGCGGCACTCGCGGGCGGCGACGCCACGGTGAACCTCGCGCTGCTGCGGCGCGTGCTCGACGCCGAGCCGTCGGCGCTCTACGACGCGGTGCGACTGAATGCGACGGCTGCGTTGCTCGTCGACCAGCACACGCGGCCCGACGCGGCGCTGGCGGCCGTGACCGAAGCTCTGCGATCTGGCCGTGCGCGAGACCTCTTCGCGCGCTGGATCGATACGTCGCGATCGATGCGAGGACGGGCATGAGCGGGACCGCGTTGGACGGAATCGTCGAGGCCGTGAAGAAACGCTCGGCCGCGCGCCGTCGTCAGATGACGTTCGAGCGTCTCGAGGACCACGTGAAGCCCGATTCGTGGCGGCGCGAGCGCGTGCTGACGGCGTTGACGAAGCCCGAACTGACCTACATCTGCGAGCTGAAGCGCCGCTCTCCGTCCGCCGGACCGCTGCTGGTCGAGGACGAGGATCCCCGGCGCAACGCACCTTCGCGCCGCCCGCGCATCGGCCCGAAGTGGCAGAGGCTGGCTGGCGCGTACAAGGACGGCGGCGCGGAGATGCTGTCCGTGCTGACCGAGGAGGATCACTTCGGAGGCTGCCTCGACGACTTGCGCACGGTCGAGTTCACGCGGTTGCCACGCCTCCGCAAGGACTTCGTCGTCGACGAGTCGATGGTGCTCGAGGGCTCGTCGTTCGGCGCGGACGCGGTGCTCTTGATCGCGGCCATCCTCGACGATGCGACGCTGATCCGCTTGCGCGCGCTGGCGAAGGAGTACGGCATCGCCGTCCTGCTCGAGGTGCACGACGAGCACGAACTCGAGCGCGCGCTTCCGCTCGAACCTGAGCTGATCGGCGTGAACGCGCGCGACCTGCGCACGCTGCAGACGGATCTCACGGTCGTCGAACGCATCCTGCCGCTCGTCCCGAAGGGCATGTTGCGCGTCGCCGAGAGCGGCCTCCGCACGGCGGACGATCTGAAGCGCGTGCGCGCGGCCGGCGCCGACGTCGTGCTGGTCGGCGAGGCGCTCGTCAAGGATCCCGATCCCGCGGCGACGCTGCGCGCGTGGAAGGAGGCGCTGCGTGGGCACTGAATCGACGCCCCACATCCAGGTTCCACGCATCAAGGTGTGCGGATTGCGCGCGCTCGAGGACCTGCCCATTCCGTTCCCGGCCGCGCTCGACGCCGTGGGGTTCGTGGGCTGGTCGCGCTCGCCGCGCCACATCACTCCCGAGCGCGCCGCACGTGTCGTCGACGCGATTCCGCGGCGCGTGCTGCCCGTCGCCGTGATGGTCGAGCCGAGCCCAGAGGACGCCGAGCGCTGGTTGCGCGCGTCGGGCTGTCGCGCCGTGCAGCTGTGCGGCTACGAGACGCCCGAAGAATGGATCGATTTCCCCTTCGCGATCCTGCGCCGTATCGCGGTCGACGACGACGCTGCCGACGAGATCGAGAGCTGGTCCGGGCTCGCGTCGGGTTTCGTGCTCGATCACCCGGCCGCGCCCGGCGGAACAGGCCGCACGGTCGAGACGGAGCTCGCGCGCGATCTCGCTGCGCGCGCCGACTGTCTGCTGGCCGGCGGGATCGCCGCCGACAACGTCGACGAGCTCGTGCGCGCCGTGCGTCCGCGCGGCGTCGACGCCAGCTCGCGGCTCGAGCGCGCGGACGGTCGCAAGGATCCCGCGCGCGTCGCCGCATTCGTAGACGCCGCCGCGCGCGCGCTGGGCGAAGTCGAGGCCGCACGATGACACAGGTCGGACAGTGACGCAGGTCGGCAGATTTGGAACGTTTGGCGGCCAGTTCGCGCCCGAAACGCTGATGGCGCCGCTGGCCGGCCTGGAGGCGGCGTGGCATTCCGCGTGCACGGATCCCGCGTTCCAAGCGGAGTTGGGTCGCCTGTTGCATACGTTCGCCGGCCGCCCGACGCCGCTGCACCACGCCCAGAACCTGTCGCGTGAACTCGGTTGCCACGTCTGGTTGAAGCGCGAGGACCTGTTGCACACCGGGGCGCACAAGATCAACAACGCGATCGGTCAGTGTCTCTTGGCGCGCCGCATGGGCAAGCAGCGCATCGTCGCCGAGACCGGCGCGGGTCAACACGGCGTGGCAACTGCGGCCGCGTGCGCGCAGCTCGGTCTCGAGTGCGTCGTCTACATGGGCGAGGTCGACGCCGAGCGCCAGCGCCCGAACGTGCTGCGCATGGAGCTGCTCGGCGCGCGCGTCGAGCGTGTGCACAGCGGTTCACGCACGCTGAAGGACGCCGTGAACGCCGCGATGCGCGACTGGGCGGCGGATCCGAACGGGACGCACTACTGCCTCGGCAGCGCGCTGGGTCCGCACCCATTCCCCACGATCGTGGCTGGATTCCACGAGGTCATCGGGCGCGAGGCGCGCGCACAGTTCGCCGGTGAGTCCGGCGATCTACCCGACGCCGTCGTCGCCTGCGTTGGCGGCGGCAGCAACGCGATCGGCATCTTCCGCGCGTTCCTCGCCGCACCGAGTGTCGCGTTGATCGGCGTCGAGGCCGGCGGCGACGGCGTCACGACCGGTCGACACGCGGCGCGCTTTTCGGGCGGTTCGCCGGGCGTGCTGCACGGCACGCGCACGTACGTACTGCAGGACGACGAAGGCCAGATCCGCGCGACGCACAGCGTGTCGGCCGGGCTCGACTACCCTGCCGTCGGGCCCGAGCACGCCGCTCTGCACGAATCCGGACGCGCACGCTACGTGTCGGCGACGGACACGGAGGCGCTGGCCGGCTTCACGCTCCTCGCGCGCACCGAAGGCATCTTGCCCGCGCTCGAGAGCGCGCACGCGCTCGGTTGGATCGTCTGTGCCGCCGAAGCGCTGCGCGGCCAGCGCGTCGTCGTGAACCTGTCGGGTCGCGGCGACAAGGACCTCGACACGATCCTGCGCGTTCAGGCGGGAGAGCGCGCGTGAACCCGCCGAACCGTCTCGTCGCACGGCTCGCGGAAGCCAAGCGCAAGCATCTGCGCGGCGTCGCGCCCTTCTTGACAGCGGGCGACGGCGGTCTGGCCCGCACGTTGGCGTGCTTGCGCGCTCTCGATCGCGCCGGAGCTGCGTGCGCCGAACTGGGCCTGCCGTTCAGCGACCCCATCGCCGATGGGCCCGTGTTGCAAGCTGCAGCGGATCGCGCGCTGGCCAGCGGAACGACGTTCCGCGGCGTGTGCGAAGTGCTGCGCGCTTTGCGATCCGGCGATGCGCACCATCCGGCCAGCGCGTTGCCCGTCGCGATCATGTCGTACTCGAACCCACTGCTGGTCCGCGGCATCGAACGCTCCGCGCGCGACCTGGCAGCAGCCGGCGCGGACGCGTGGCTGGTCCCGGACGTGCCGCTGGAAGAAAGCGACGAGCTGCGCTCGGCCGGCGACGCGGAAGGCATCGCGACGATCGCGTTCGTGTCCCCCACGACCGACGACGCCCGACTCGAACGCGCCGTGCGCGCGTCGCGCGGATTCCTCTACGCCATCGGGCGATTCGGCGTCACGGGTGGCGCGACGGACCTCGACGACGCGGCCCAAGCGTTCCTCGCACGAGCACGCGCCGCCTGCGGCACGTTGCCGCTCGCCGTCGGCTTCGGCATCGCCAGCGCAGATTCCGTGCGTGCGGCCGTGCGGCACGCGGACCTCGCCATCGTCGGCAGCGCGCTGGTCGAACACATCCACCGCGCGTGTCTCGACGACGCGCTCGCCGCAGCCGCCGCCGAACGATTCGTGCGCATCCTCTGCACCGGCCTCCCGCCCGAACGAACACCATGAACCCCGCACTCCGCCACCAACTGCGTCACCTCGACGGCGCGATCCTGGCCCTGCTCGACGAGCGCGCGCGCCTGCTCGTGCAGACGAACGCTGCCGATCCGCTGCGGCGCGCCGCCGTCGACGACATCCTGCGCCGCCACAACGGTCCGTTCCCGGCCGCGGGCGTCGACGATGTGTTCGCCACGATCGACCGCCACTGCGCGGCGTTCTCGATCGAGGAAAACACGTGATCCTGCATCTCGTCCCGGGCACGACCGAGGCGAGCGTGCGCGAACTCCAGGAATCGCTCGAGCGCGAGGGCCTGCGCGTCCTGCGCTCGCGCGAGCGGTCGCGGCCGATCCTGGCGCTGGCGGGCAAGATGCCCAGCGCGCTCGCGGAGTCGCTGGCGAAGAGCGCGCACGTCGAGCGCGTGACGAAGCCGATGGGCGAACTGCTCTTGGTGGCGCGCGCCATGCGCGAGCTGCCCAGCGTGGTCGACGTCGGTCGCGTCCGTGTCGGCGGTGGGACCGTCGTCGTCATCGCCGGACCGTGCAGCGTCGAGGGCCGCGAGCGCGTGCTGTCCGTCGCGCGTCAAGTGCGCGACGCGGGCGCGCACCTCCTGCGCGGCGGCGCGTTCAAGCCGCGCACGAGCCCCTACCAGTTCCAGGGGTTCGGCGTCGAGGGCCTGCGCCAACTGAAGGACGCCGGTGAAGCCGTCGGCCTGCCCGTCGTCAGCGAGATCATGGACGCCGCCGACGTGCCGGCGTTCCGCGATCACGACATCGACTGCCTGCAGGTCGGCGCGCGCAACATGCAGAACTTCAGCCTCCTGAAGGCCATCGCGCGCGCCGGGAAACCCGTGCTGTTGAAGCGCGGACTCGCCGCGACGGTGGACGAGTGGCTGCACGCGGCTGAATACCTGGCCGAAGGCGGTTGCGAACGCATCCTGCTGTGCGAACGCGGCATCCGCACGTACGAGAAGGCGACGCGCAACACTCTCGACCTGACGGTGCTGCCGCTGATGCGCGAGTGGACGCACCTGCCGATCCTGGTGGACCCCGCGCACGCCGCCGGCATCGCGCGCATCATCCCACCCTTGTCGCGCGCCGCCATCGCGGCCGGTGCCGACGGCGTCGCGGTCGAAGTGCACGAAAACCCGGCCGAAGCGCGCAGCGACGGGCCGCAAGCATTGCTGCCCTCGGAATTGGTGCATCTCGTCGCCGAATCGCGCGTGATGGCCGCGGTGACGGGGCGCAGGTTGCACGCGCCAGTGTGAGGGCACCGAGCCAGGCTCGGTATACGCTCACAGCATGCCGATCCGGAACACGACGTGGCAGCGCGTCCGCGCCTGGGGCGCGCTGCGGCTTGCGCGCACACGTCGATCGCCGGACACAGACGGCGTCGTGGTCGAGCGCGTGTTCAAGGGCCGCCTGCTGTCGCGCGCGCACTGGGTCGACGATCGCTTGCACGGACCGGCGCAGACCTGGTGGCCGAACGGCGCCAAGCGCAGTCACGGCGCGCACAAGGACGGCCGCCGCGACGGCGAGTGGTTCGAGTTCCTGCCCGACGGCACGCTCGATCGCGCGCGCACGGGCCTGTACCGCGAGGGACTGCGCATCGGGGGCATCCGCGGGTTCAACGAGTGGTTGGGCAGTCCCTGAGTTCGCTCACGGATTTCCGAGCCACGCGGGCACTTCGAGTCGGATGTCCGCGCTCTCGACATGGTTCAGGTCCACCCACACCGCGCCGGCGCCTTTGCCCGCGCGCACGTCTTCGGCGGTGAGAAACATCACCGAGTTCGGAACCGCCGCGACGACGTAGACGCCGGGCTCGAGGAACTCGAAACCGAACGCGCTCGCATCCGGTCGACGCAGGGTCTCGGGTGTCGGCGCGCCGAGCCTTGCCTTCGGATCGAGCACGCGCCACAGACCGGGGGTAAGCCGGCTCGGCTCGCGCTCACCCTCCATCACGATTCGCCCGGTGATCTTGCGCTCCGCCAGCAGTTCGACGCGCACCCGTTCGCTGCCCGACACCTGGACGTCGAGGTATTTGCGCGCGAACCCGTGTGCTTTCACGGTCACGGTGACCTTGCCGAACGGAACGCCGGCGATGCTCGCGCGACCATCCGCGCCGATGTCACGGTGGCTCGTGACGCCGGGCATCAAGACCTGGACGCGGCCCGACCCGCACGCAGCCCCGTCGCACGCGCGCACGACTTCGACCGTGCACGAACCGCGCACTCGATCGACCGATTCCGGATCGAGCACCAAGTCCAGGCGCGTTACGCCGGGAGCCAGCGCGTGGCTGACGATGACGCGGTCGCCGAACAAGGCCAGCACGCACTCACCGCCCACGCCTTGGATGACGACGTCGAACGTGTTGCGCTCGCGTTCCGGGCTGACATCCACGACGCGATTCAGCGGCATGTCCACAGGACGCAGAACTTCGCCAGGGTGCTTGCACGACCTCGCGACGCCAACGCACACGAGCGCCAAGAACTCCGCGTCGATGCCCAACGACGCGGGGCCGATCGGTTCGCCGCGCACGTCGACCAGCCGCACTTCGACGTGCCGATCGTAGGGCAGCAGGATGTCGAGCTCGGCCTCGGGCATCTCCTCCTCGTCGAGCACGACGTCGGCCGCGGCGCGCCGATCGAGTTCGGTCAGCCACGCGTCGACTTCCCAGTGCGCGGCGACGAGCTCGCGGAACTCGTAGTGACCTTTCGCATCCGTGCGTGTCGTGCGCGGCGGAACGGGAAACGTGCTGCGCGGCGATCCAGCGCGCACGACGATGCCGGCGATCGGTTCGGACGCGCCGGGGCCGCCGAGGACGCGACCGGTGATGATGCCGGCGGACCAGCGCTCGGCACGCATCGTCGGATTGCGGGATCGCGCGCGCTGTGATCGGAGCGGACTGGGGTCCGTGACATCCGCCGCGATGTCCTCATGTGTGTGCTCGACAGCGGCAAGAGTCAGATCTGCAGGCTTCATCGCCGACGCGAGAGTCTCGGACTCCTGTTCTTCGCTCGGGTGCAGATCAGATCGCGGATTCACCACGAGCCACAGCCCTGCGAGAACGCCGAGCATCGCGGCCATTCCGAAGATCAAGAGGCGCGAGCGCGGCATCTACCGCATCGTCCGCTGCGCGCTGAACATCCGCAAGGTCGGGCGGATCGCCCGTGCGCGTTCAGTGTCCGTTCTCGACTGGACGGTCGCCCAATACCGGCTGCACACTCTCCACGAAGCCGCGCACGCGCAGGTCGCCCGCGACTTCGCCCGCGGGCACGATCCGCGCCGTCGGCGGCAGCGACGCGCGCGGCGGCAGGAATCCGCGGCCGTCGCCCTTGCCGATGCCAAATAACACGAGTTCGTCGAGCGGCATGCCGAGGAACTCGAAACGTGCATCCAGCCCCGTCGTCCGCGTCTCCATCGGCTCGGCGATCTTGCCCAGTTGATCCGCGCGGTAGATCGCGACGCGCGTCAGCGGGAACGGTTGGTCGTTCTCGTCCACGACGAAGCCGCTGACCGTGCGGCCTTTCGTCAGGCGCAATTCGACCTCCTTGGGCAGCGGTTGGCGAACGCGGATCTGCGTGCGCGAGAACGCCGGCGATTCCGCCTGGATCAGGAATTCGCCCGACAACATGCCGCCAACGTGCACGCGTCCCGTCGCGTCGGTCGTGCGCGTGACCTCGAATCCGGCCGGCGTGCGCACGAGCACGCTGATGTTCGCGAGCGGGCGACCGTCCTCCGCGGCAACGGTGCGCACGTCGAAGGGCGGCGAGGCCGATGCCAAGACCGTCGGATCGATCTGCATCGGCACGTCGGTCGCGTCCGCGTCGAGCGGACGCGCGGCGAGGATCGTGTCGCCGACGACGACGTGCACGCAGGCCGGTTCGACGCCGCGCACGTCGACACGCCACCCGAAGCGATGGCCGTCCCAACTCATGGGTCTCACACGTTGTGCGGGTGCGCCGCGCGTGTCGAGCTTCTCACCCGGCGCGCCGCACGCACCGCTCAGCACGACCGTGATGGATTGCCCGGCTTGCGCGTCGAGGCCGAGGTCCTCGGGCTTGACGTCGTCACCGGCCGCGTTCACGAGGTGCACGACGATGTTGCGCTGCGCTTCGAGCCGCAGCACGAGCGGCGGGCCGGAACCTGTGTCGGGTACGTACACGCGCTCCGTCACCGTCACGCGACCGAGCGCCGTCGCACCCACGGCGCACTCGAACGCTCCGACCGGTCGATCGACGGGGCCGAGATTCGTCCAACGCGTCTTGCCGGTGGCGTCCGTGACGTGCTCCGCCGGCCGATCGCTCGAGCCGCGCGGCTCGAACCACACTTGGGCTCCCGCGAGCGGTGCGTCGTCCTCGGCGCGCAGAACGACGACTTCGAGGCTGTTCTGCTCCGCGTGGTCGCCGGGCGGCGCCGGGGTCTGCGCCGTGCTTGGCGAAACGTCCGGCGAACCGCCCAACTTCACGCTCACCGGATCGACGTCCGAGTGCGGTTCCCCACAGGCCGGCAGCCCGAGTCCGAGCGCGAGCAACACGACGAAGGTCGGTGCGAGCCATGCGAATTGCGATCGACGCATCGCGCTCATCGTCGGTCCACGGAAGGCGCACTGCAACCGGGCGCTCCTCCGACGCTGTCTCACGCCGCGCATCACCGCCGCGGCGGCTGCTCGGGATTCCAGGGCTCGCCATCCAGGGACTGCACGTTGCGCCGACCGCGCAGGACCACCTCGTTCGCGTCGCCGAAGCGCACATCGACGATGATCGCGCCCTGCCCCGGCGCATCGGGCGCGCGCACGAGTCCGTTGGGCGCGGGCCGCCACTCCGCGCCGGCCGGCACGGCGAGCGAATACACGCCCGGAGCCAGGCCGTCGAACGCGAACTCCGCGTGCGCGCCCGAACTCGAAGCGTCCATGAAGCGCGGTGGTGCCGCGTCCGCGCTGGAACCGGCGTACAGCACGACCCGGGCGCGCGGCATGGGGTCGCCGTTCTGGTCGAGCGTGCGCCCCGACACGCGGTGGCCTGGAACCATGCGCACGACGTGCTCGTCCACGAAGGGCTGCTGCACCGGGATCGAAAGGGTCGCGAATCCCGCGGCTTCGACGACGAGCGTCGCGTCGCCGAACACGTCCTCGGAAAAGCGTGCGAACCCTGCTTCGTCCGTGCTCAGCGCGAGGCTGCGCGGGCCGAGTTGGTGCGCTTCGACCCGTGCGCCGACGAGCGGCTCGTCCGTAGCGCCGACGAGCACGCGCACGACGAGCGGCGACGTCGCGAGACGCACCGACTCCGCGTCGATCACCAAGCGCACTTCGCTCGCGTCGGGATCCAAGAATTGCGCGCCGACGATCACGCTGCCCAACACGGCCTGCACACAGGCGGGCTGGCCGCCCTCGACGACGGCGCGCCACGCGAGCGAACCGTCGAGGGTCTCGAGGGTGGTCGTTCGAAAGATGCGCGAGGACGGCGACTCGGTCACGAGGCCAGGCGAGCCGCACATCGCCGTCAAAACGAGCATGAGGTGGGATCCCGCGGCGGCCTCGAGGCCGGATCGCGCAGGAACGAACGGCCTGTCCGCGGCGTCGACGAGGCGCACGACGAGTTCGTGGCGCGCCTCCAGCTCCAGCGTGACGTCGGTGACGGGGACGTCGCTACGCACCGACGCGGTCGAGCGCGCATCCATCCAGCTCACCGCCGACACGGACACGATCCACGCGCGCGCCTCGACGCCTTCGAAGCGCGCCGTGCCGTCGGCAATCGTCGTCGCGTGCAGAGCGGCGCGATCGAACATCACGTTGCGCTGTAGTTCTACGAGCGCACCCGCGATCGGCGCGCGCTCCTCCGCGCCGAGGATGCGCACGATCACCGTGCCGACATGCCCGACCTCCGAACCCGGCGAGGCGACGTCGGACGCTGTCACCGCCGCGACTTCGCGATGGGACGCGCCCGCGACGGTCGCCAACTCGTCAGTGGACGTCGCCGTCTCACGCGCGGGGTCGGGTGCCGCGAGCCCCGGTCCTCGATCCTCCCCACGTCGCAGGGCGAGGAACACCACCGTCCCGATGATGCAGCCGAGAACGAGCACGACGGCGAGTCGATGGGCCACGCGTTCGATTCTGGGCAGTGCGCGCGCGGCACGCAATCGCGCCGGTCCGATCCGCCTTGCTCAACGCCAGTCGCGGAACCGGTGGTTCAGGTGATCCGTCCAGGATTGCCGGGGCCGGCGGTCCGACCGCGGAGGTCGACGCACGACGACGTCGTGCACGCTGCCCAGCCGACAATCGACAGGTACGGAGGAGTCGCCGGCACGCACGACGCCGGCGTCGAGTGACGAGACTTCGACCACGTACGTCCCCGGAGCGACGTCCGCGAATCGGAAGCGACCTTCGCGGTTCGTGTCGACCACGCACAGGGCTTCGCCGGCACGCTTCGCACCGGCCTCTGCGACCGCGAGGAGCTCGACACGCCCGCGCGTCAGCGGCTTGCCAGTCACGTCGAGCGCGAGCCCCTCGACGATGCGTCCGAATCGCAGCCGCAGCTCGAACTCGTTCCGGTTCCCACGATCGATGGAGCACTCCAGCGTCTCGTATCCTGCGCACGTCACCGTCAGTCGGCCATCGACCCCGTAGAACGTTTCGATGCGAACGCGGCCTTCGCCATTCGTCGTCTGCATCGTGCGATTTCCAAAGTCGGTGTACGCCACGCGTGCTCCAGGGATCGGCTCGCCATCTGCGTCCCCGACCACCCGCAGTCCGAGTGGTCGCGCGATCCCTTCCAGCGCGGTCCTCGAGATGCTCAGGTCCACGCCGAGCGCACCCGGCTCCAGCTGTTGCTTCGCGACCACTTGGGATCCCAGCAGCGCGTGCACGCACAGCGGCTGAACGCCGAGCACCGTCATCCGCCAAGCGAAGGACTGCGGGTCGTCGGGGTGCAGCTGCGACCGATCGGCAAGCGGCGCGCTCGTCGGGAGCGCCGGGATTCCGTCGAGGCAAGTCTCGTGGACGTCACGATCCTCCACGGGACCGTCGAAGAGTTGCGCGGTCGGGCGCTGGCGCGCGGCGGGCGGCGCGATCGAGCCGTAGCTCGCACAATCCTCGGCCACCACGATGTGCAAGCACTGCGCGATCTGCGCGTTCATGCCGGGCGAGTCGTCGCGTAACGTCTGCCCCGCGCCATCCACCAGTCGCACCAATACGGAGCGCTCGACGACCATGCGCAGCACGATCTCACGCGGCGCGATGTCACCCCGAGCGATGTCACCCACCGCGACGGAGTCGTGCGTGTTCGCGGTCAAAGACACGTCGCGCCGGTGCGGCAGCTCGACGCGCAAGGCTTGGCGACCTGCGCCCTCCGCACGCAACCTGACGAGTGACGCTTGCGGGGCGTCGAACGCGATGCAGCCCGCATCGTTCGTGCGACCGGTCTTCACGCTCGAAGCCGAACCGATCCCGACCCGCGCCTCGACCTCGATGCCATCGATCGGCACGCCGTCCTCGGCCCGAACGACGCGCACGATCAGACTCGGGTCCGGATCGGCGTCGGGCGCTACGACATGCCGTGGCTTCGCCTCGATCAGTGCCGGCTCGAGGAACGCGGTCGGCTCGGCGCTTGGAGCTGTTGGTGGATGGATCGCGACCGGATGCATGACTTCGCCCGCGTTCGACGGCGCGGACGCAGACGGGATCCTGGACAGCGTCAGCACGATCGCCGCTGCCGCGATTCCGCCGAGCAAGAGCCAGATCCGAGAGCGCCTCATGGTGTTCCGTGTCTACCCGCGTAGCCGACTCCGGTCACGAATCGCTGCACGTCCGTCATTGATTCCCGATCGGCACCGCGATGACGAGATCGTTCACGTCGCCCAGGCGACAATCGGCGTGCGCACCCTTCTGCATCGTGGCGTTTCCCTTGGATGATTTGGCGCTCGCAGTCAGTTCGAATTCGAACGCGGGCAG
Organism: Planctomycetota bacterium; assembly: GCA_038318285.1. Classification (GTDB taxonomy): domain Bacteria; phylum Planctomycetota; class UBA1135; order UBA1135; genus JAEUHZ01. Next base: position 12,102 of record JBBQCC010000083.1, read on the forward strand.
GTCCTGGAATCGAAACGAACCATCCGTAGCGCAGAGGACGTGCGAAACCTTCGACGGAAGCAGACGTGGGTCGCTCCGATCGCCACCGCGCAGGAACACTTTCGCGCTCGGAATGGGCCGGCCGGCATCGTCGACGACACGTCCGACGATAGCCCGAGCGGGCGCGAGGCGCACGAGCACTTCGGGCGGCAGTGGTCGCTCCAACACCACCAAGATTGGCGCATGCGACGGCGCGCGCACGACCGCCGTCGCGCCGGCAGGCAGCGCGAGTCGACAGCGCGCGCGCCCGTCGGATCCCGTTTGCACGACGACGTCCTGCCATGAGCCGCGGTGGAACTCGATCTCGGCTCCGACGATCGGGACCACACCGTCGACCTCGGTCACGTGCACGATCACCGACCCTTTCGCGGCATCGATCGCCACTGGATCGATGAGGACGGCGACCTCGGTCACGTCGGGCAGCAACGGTTCGGCGCCGACGACCGTATCCCCGAGCACCGCTTGCACGCACGCGTTCCCCGCGCCAAGCAGCTCGACGGTCCACGTGAACGGCCCGCTCCCGCCCGCGCGTGCCGTGTGCGTCGGCGCGCCATCCTGATGGAACGTCTCGCCGAGCCTGCCGCACGCGCCCGCGACGACGAGACCGAGCAGGCCGATGTCCTCGCGCTCCAAGCCCCAATCCGCTGCGCGAAACGGTCGACCGAGCGCATCCAGCATGCGCACAAGAATTTGGCGGCGCACACGCAGACGGACCTCGATCGTGACGACCGGCGCCTGGGGCTGGACATCGGTGCCCGTCTGCTCGACTGCTCGGCCCGCAGCAGTGATGGTGAGGCTCGAATACCCCTGAAGCACCGCCGAGAAACTCACGCTTCCACTCGCGTCCGTCGTGAGAGTTTCGCTCGCCCGCGTGCTGCTGCTCCAAGACCTCGGTGGATCGAGGAGAACCTCGGCACCCGCAGCGGGCCCGCCGTCCTCGTCGCGCACGACATGCACGGTAATCGTTCCGATCGGTGGAGCATCTTCGTCCACGGGCAAGAGGTCGGCGACCGTGATCGCATTCTTCTCCGCACTGTCAGGCCGGGGAGCCGGCTGCGGGTCGTCGACGCGCACCGGAGTCCGATCGGCGAAGTCGGACGTCCGCTCGGTCGTCCGCGCGTGCGACTCGACCGGCGTCATGGGGAGGCTCGCGTCCGCCGAGCGCACCTCGGGCGTGACTTCGATGTCGCTCACGCGCACCAGCACGAGCGCCGCGATCACGCACAGCGCGCTGGCCAGCAGTCCGAGTGCGAGGGAAGGTCGCATGACGCCGATCCTGCGCTCGATCGCGCGTCCTCGCAACGGGCCGACTACTTGCCGATCAGGAAGTGCGCGATGTCGCCTTCGCGCATCACGTAGTCGCGGCCTTCGACGCGCATGCGGCCGGCGGCTTTTACCGCGGCTTCGCTCTTGAACTCGACGAGGTCTTCCACGGAGTAGACCTCGGCACGGATGAAGTGCTTTTCGAAGTCCGTGTGGATCACGCCCGCGGCGACCGGCGCGACGTCGCCCTTGTGGATCGTCCAGGCGCGGATCTCGATCTTGCCGGCGGTGAAGAACGACTGCAGGCCCAGCAGCACGTAGACCTTGCGGATCAGGCGGTTCAGGCCCGGCTCGGTCAGGCCCAGATCGCCGAGGAAACCCGCGCGATCCTCCTTCGGCATCGCCGACAGCTCGCCTTCGATGTCGCCGCACAGCGCGACGACTTCGGCGCCCGTCTTCTTGGCGTGCTCGCGCACGATCTGCGCCAGCGGACCTTGCCCGTCCAGGTCGTCGTCGCCGACGTTCGCGACGTAGAGGACCGGCTTGATCGTAATCAGGAACAGCGGGTCGAGCGCTTCGCGTTCCTGCTTCGTCCATGGCGCGAGGCGCAGCGATTCGCCGCGGTCCAGCATCACCTTGGCCTTTTCGAGCGCGAGCTTCTGCGCGGCCGCTTCCTTCTCGCCGGCGCGCGCCTTGCGCGACGCACGATCGAGAGCCTTGTCGACCGTGTCGAGGTCGACGAGCTGGAGTTCGAGCTCGATGACCTCCATGTCGCGCTTGGGATCGACCGAGCCCGACACGTGGATGATGTCGCCCTTCGAGAAGCAGCGCACGACGTGCAGGATCGCGTCCGTCTCCTTGATGTTGCCCAGGAACTTGTTCCCGAGGCCCTCACCCTTCGACGCGCCCGCGACCAGTCCCGCGATGTCGACGATCTTCACCGCGGCCGGGAAGATGCGGTCCGTCGTGATGAACTTGTGGATGACCTCGAGGCGATCGTCAGGCACGTCGACGACGCCGATGTTCGGCTCGATCGTGCAGAACGGATAGTTCGCGCTCGCCGCGCCGGCGGCGGTGATGGCGTTGAAGATCGTCGATTTTCCGACGTTCGGCAGTCCGACGATGCCGCAGGCAAGACCCATGGAGACCCTCTGTTTCCCGAAGAAATGAGGCGAAGAGTCTAGCGAGGCGTGGGCGGCGCGGCGAGGGTCGCGCCGATCTCCAGCGGCTCGGCGACAGGATCGGTTGCCTGAATTCCGCGGCGGGTAG
>JBBQCC010000084.1:0-14558 GCA_038318285.1 Planctomycetota bacterium
ACGGTCCAGGTCGCGCTCGTGGTGATGTTCGCTGGCGTCGGCACGTGGCTCTTCGTCTGTGCTCCGTCGCTCGGTGTGCGCTGGTTCGGGGCCACGCCGGGCACCGCGACGCGGAGCGCGTCGATCCTCCCGTCGATCGCCTTCGCCGCCGTGGGTCTTTTCGTGCTGCTGGACGCGCTGCCGATGTTCGTTCTCTCCGTGGTTGCCGTGGTGCGTGAGGTGGACTTGTACGCCACCGGCCTCACTTCGAGCTGGCGCGAGCTGATTTCGTCGCTGCTGCGTCTCGTGCTCGGCGTCGGCCTCGTTCTCGGCAGCGGCGGCGTCGTACGACTGTGGGAACGACTGAGCAACGCGGGTTTGAATCGCAGGAACGACACGGCCTGATCGGGTCTGGCTCGCGAGTGGAACGCACAAGCATTCTCTACGACCGCTGCTGAGCTCGAAGCCGGGCGCGAGCGCGCGCCTCCGCGTTCAGTCGCGGAGCAGCGCGGCGAGTTCGAGCTGGAACGCCCCGACCTGCTTGTCGGAGATCATCAGCCCTACCGTGCGCACGTTCGCGGCGACGAGTGGTCCCGCCGTGCTGACACGGCGACCACGCCACACCGGCACAAAATCGGACAGGGCGAACGTGCGCGATCCCCACACGCCGTTCTCGGTCGCGAACGGCAGCTCGTAATTGACGCCGTCGAAAGCGTCGCCCGTCCCGAGCCTCAGTTTGTAGGTCTTGCCGTCACCGCGGAAGACGAGGCGCACAGCCTGCGCGCCATCGAGTCCCAGCGCGGTCGGGCGCGTGCGCACGGACGCGAATCCGCCATTGTTCTCGAGGGAAACTTGGCCTGCGAAGACGCACGTGCCTTGGCCGCTGGGACGCAGTTCGCTGCCGGAGAGGCCGCCCATCACGCCATCGTCGATCGGCGCCCAGCTCGCCGCCGCGTCCTCGATCCCGAAGTCGATCAGGATCTTCTGCTGCGCGTTTTCGGCCTTCCATCGCATCGGGATCTGCACCTCGAAGAACTGCCGCGAGGCAGAGATCATCGGACTGTTGTAGCCCATCGAACGTGGAGCGCCGGCAGGCTCGAAATCGTGCTGGCCCGCGATCCAATCCAGGAGCCGGTCGCGTGCGGCATCGAGGCTGGCGGTGTTCATCCGTCCGCGGCAACCGATGCTGAGCGCCCAAGCCGCTTCGACATCGACGACGTCGACGTTTCCGGATCGGCCTTCGGCGCCGACGTCGGGCGAGGCGTACAGGAACGCCATCTCCGTTTCGTTCCAACCCTCGCCGCGCTGCGCGTAGGTGGTCTCCACTGGCGCGGTCATCGGGATGTCGTGACTCTGGATGTGTGTGAAGAGTCTCCAGAAGGCCGAGGTCGATCCGATGCCGCTCACGTCGGCGCGCATGTCCGTACGCGCTAGGCGGTACTTCGGGTAGCGCTTGATTTCGATCTCCCGCACCGGCGTCGGCGCGGGGAAGCCGACCGGCAACTCGGCCTCGCGCACGGGGGTGAACTCGAGATCGAGGACCGCGGTGCGCAGCTCTTTTTCGAGCGAACGCGCGGCTCCATCCACATCCATCGCTGCGATGGAGCGCGCAGCGATCAGCGCCACGTCCAAGCTGGCCGAGAAGTCGCCCGGACCCAGGACTTCGATGGCCCCGCGCGCGGCTGCGATCCAGGGCGCGAGTTCCCGCGTGCCCGCGCTGACTTCGAGTGCCGCGCGCAGGGTCCGTGCCGCGGCGATGCGCGGCTCGGGATCCGGTTGTGCGCTGAGGACGAGGGTGGACAGGGCGAGGGCGAGGATCATGAGTCGGCTCCGTGACGGTAACGCCGGGGTGTTCGCGCCGTCCTGCGGTTCGGATGCGCCGGAACCTGGTCCGTGGCGCTGGACGGCACCCCGGGGATCAAGGAGCTACTTCTCCCACCGGTCGCATACGGATTTCAGTACGACACCGCGTGACGATCGCACGCTTCGAGCGTGGCCGACAGAACGCTGCCGAGCACAGGCAAGACTGCATCGGGGGACAGAAGTCTAGTCGCGCGACGAGTTCTCACGATGGCCCGCCATCGAACGCGAGTCCGGAGACACGATCGGACGCGCTTCCGCCGCGAGCAAGTCGTTCCATGAGGTCGGGAATCGTGAACCCACTCGCGTACAGGTCCGCCGTGGGACCGACAGCGAGCGTGTGGTCGAGCACGGCCTCACGTACGATCTGCAAAAGACTCGAGAGTGAGGCACTCACGCCCGTGTCCACCTCGCGAATTTCATCTCTTGCGACCGCAGTGCTCGAGGGTCGGACGATGCGGGCACGTTCCAGGTCGGAGGCGGTTCCCGTTCGAGTGCCGCCCCATTCCATGCTTGCGCGACCGAACCACGCTGCGAGCGGCGTGGCGATGAGGATTGCCATCGATGAGCCCTCGGATTCGAAGTCTGCTCGGCACGATCACGCTCGTCGCGGCGATCGGGATTCTGTGCCTACGCAACGAGGCCTTCGGCACGAACCCGCTGACGATCGGGATGCAGGTCGGTGCCTTCGTGCTGATGGTCTGGGCCCGGCTCGTCTTCGGGATGCGGAGCTTCAATGCCACCGCGGGCCCGACGGAAGGCGGGCTGATCACGCGCGGGCCCTACGGATTGGTGCGCAACCCGATCTACGCTGCAGTGCTGCTCTTCTTGGCCGGATCACTCGCGGCCTACCCCGACTTCCTCCACGCGGGTCTCTTCGTCTTGGGCATCGTTGCCGTCTTCGTGCGCATTCTGGCTGAGGAAGGCGAGCTGCGTGCGCGCTATGGAGCCGAATACGAGGCCTACACGCGCCGCGTACGTCGTCTCGTTCCCTGGGTCGTGTGACGAGAGCGGCTTCGATGCGTGCACGCATGCCCACGTACCGCTTGGTACACCGGCCACGGCGCTCGCAGGCTGGCCGAGTATCCGTCGAAGCTCACCGTCTACAGCGGGCACGCGCCGCGGCGGCGCAGCGACCTTCGCTCGAGCCCTAGCAAGCATCAGGTTTCTGGTGCCGTTCACTGGCAAGACAGGCTGCCGAGAAGCCTTGCATGATGCGATTCCTTCCCATGGCCGAGGTCCTCCTGTGGGCGCTCTTGGCCGTGGCGATCGCGCTCGATCCATCGAATCTCATGGTGGCTGCATTGACCGTGCTGTTCGATGCGCCGCAAGACGCTCCCGCGTGGCTGCTGCAGAACCTGCAGCTGATCAGTCCGGTCGTTCCGATCCTTCTGCTGGCGCTCGCGGTCATCCGGTTGCGCTTCGTGAGAGTCTCCCTGGTCGCGCTGATGGGCTTTCGCAAGCAGACCCTTGGCAAGGACTTGGCGATCGGGCTTCTGGTCGGCGCGGCGTCGATCGTTCTGACGATCCTGTGCATGCGCCTCGTCGCGCCGTATGCGCCGCTGCCGCCCTTCGACCAGTTCCCGGCCCACCTTCAGGTCTTCTTCGCGACTGTCGGCGCGTTGGTCCCCGGCGTGTGTGAGGGGGTCTTCTTTCGCGGCCTGCAGTTCAGGACGGGGAGTCACCTGCCCAAACCGGTGGTGTTGCTGATCAGCGCGGCGGCCTTCGCGCTCTAGCATGTCGGTTCACCCGCCGACCTCCTGCACACGTTCCTGCTCGGGCTCATCTTCGGGACGTTGGTCTTGCGGTTCGACCGTCTCGCGCCGTCGATCCTCGCTCACGTAACCGCCAATGCTGGTTTCGGTCTCCTCTTGCTGTCGGGGTTTCGCGTGCTTCAGACAGCATAGGGGGCACTCCGACGCCAATTCGCGACGAGCTCGGTCACGTTGGCAAGGAGGGTCGAGCGCGCGGGAAGATCGCCGCGGCAGAGAAGGGGTTCGACACGAAGTTGCCCCGCAGCACGTGATGCTCGATCTGAATCTCGCTCGCCGAAGCGGCGTCACGAGCTTCCGAGCGCCCGTGCGCTCGATGTCTTCACGGGCTGCTCAGCGCGCGAACAACGCATCCGCTTCGGCTCGGAAGCGCTGGATCTCGGGGTCTCCGGGCGAATGGTTGCTCATCCACCCGACGGCCCGCGCGTACCAGAGCCTGGCCTCACCCTCGTTGCCCAAGCGCATCTGGCTCATCGCCAGGAAGAGCCAGTCGACGACGTTGCCCTCGCCCTGGAGGGTGACCGATCGCCGCAAGGCCTCCACGCTGCCCTCCAGGTCGCCGGCGTAGTAGCGCGCGAGACCCAGCGTGTTCCAAGTCGAAGAGTCCTCCGTGATTTCGATGGAGCGCCGCGCGAGCAGACTGGCCTGCTCCGGATCACGCACCCTCGCATCCATCGTGGTTGCCAGGACCCAGGCGAGTACGTTGAGCGCGCCGGCGTCGCGATCGAACTGTTCGATGTAGTGCTCGCGCACGCGCTGCCCTTCTTCCCTGTCGCCTGAAGCGAGCACCGCCTCGAGCAGCGAACCGAGGAACAGAGCCTCTGCGGGGTTCGCCGCGACCGCGCGTTCCAGGTACACGCGCGCCTCATGGGGCTTGTTCTGCGCCATCAGCACATCGCCGACGATCTTCGCTGACCAGCCCCCGAGCCACGTGGGGTCCTTCCGCTCGACGAGCGGCTGCAGGATCTTCAACGCCGGCTCGGACTCTCCCAGGCGGAATCGATTCATTCCCAGGTGAAAGAGGAAGGTCCCGTCGTCCGGACGCTGGCGCAGTGCCACCGTGAACTGCTCGATCGACCGCTCGAACTGGTCGAGCTTCGTGTAGAGGCGACCCAGGTAGTAACGCACGACCGTGCTGTCCGGGCGCAGTGCGAGCGCCGCTCGGTAGCACTCGATGGCTTCCTGCAAATCCTCACGTAGACCGTTCTGCATTTCGGGCGGAGTGAGCAGCCGACCCAGCCGGTACTGCAGCGAGAACTCGCCGGGATAGCGTTCGATACCGGTGCGGTAGACGAGGCGCGCCTTCTCGCGCTGTTGCAGCTGCTCCAGTGCGGACCCGAGCAGCTCGATGGTGATCGCGGGTTGGTCCTGGAAGCCGGACTCGACGATCCAGTCCAGGACCTGCAGCTCGCCGGCGGCCAGCGCCTCGCGCAGATCGGAGCGCAACGGCTCGGGGTCCACGGCATGAGCGACGTCGAGCGCGCGCACGGTGCCGGCCTCGTCGAAGCTCCCGCGACGAGCCTCGACGAGCGAATCGATGAACAGCGCGATCTCCGAGCCCAACCCGCGCTGCTTCAACGACGCGGCGACCTCCTCGGGAGTTCCCGCGTCGATGTCGATGCCGTGTGCGCGGAAGACGTCCTCGTACTTCGCCGCAGCGAGTACGGGATCGTCACGACCGGGGTCCCAGTTGGGTTCGCGCGCTTCGAGCAGCTCCGCCAGCAGGCGCTGATTCTCGGCATCTCGCTCGGCCTTCGCTCGAGCACGCGCGTCCTCGTCTCGCAGGCGCACGAGCACGGCGTCGATCCGGCCCAGCATCTCGGCGCTCCCGCCGCCGCCCTGTGCCAGCGCCAGGGCTCGCTCCGCCGCGGGGATCGCGTCCGACCAGCGGCCGCCACCTTCGTGGACCGAGGCTTCGGCCAGCGCGTCCCCGACTTCGGCGGAGAGACGCGCGTCGTGTTCCGCGGCTTCCTGCACGCGCGCCGACTGCTCGCGTTCGTGTGCGGAGCGTTCGTTCTGGACGAACGCCCACCCGCCGCCGCCGACGAGCAGCACCGCCACACCCGCCACGCCCAGCGCCAGCGTCAGACGACGAGCCTTGCGTTCCTCGGTGACGCGCACTTCGGCCGCCGCGGTTTCGACGCGTGCGGCGTGCGCGCGTTCCTCGACGGAGATCACGTAGCTGTGCACGCGCTCCGCGAGCACGCCGGCATTGGCCGGGCGCGCCGCTGCGGCGGGCATGAGGCAGTGCTTCGTCAGCTTGATCAGCTCGGGATCCGCGCCGGAATTCTCGAGCCGCTTCAACGCACCGTCGCACTCGGCTTGCGCGGCGGCGGCGATGACCTCGTCGCGATCGCCGACGTAGGGCGGTAGCCCGGTCAGGATCTCGCACAAGATCGCGCCCAGCGCGAAGACGTCCGCGCGCTCGTCGAGCCGATCGACTTTGCCCGAAGCTTGCTCGGGCGGCATGTAGGCGGGCGTGCCCAGCACGGATCCAACCATGGACTCCGAGCCCGTGCTGGAGCCCTTGCCGGATCGCACCGTCTCCAGCACCGTCAGGTGTGAGTGGGCCCGGTGCGCGCGCTTCTCGTCGGCCGTGCCGCCGCGAGCCAGCACCTTGGCCAGACCCCAGTCGACGACCTGCACCTCACCGAAGGCCCCGACCATGATGTTCGCCGGCTTCAGGTCGCGGTGGATCACGCCGCGCGAGTGCGCGTACGCCATCGTCTGGCAGACCGACTCGAAGACGTCGATCAGTCTGCGGCTGTTCGTCGCGGGCGTCTCGCGCTCCGAGAGAAGAGTCGCCAGCGTGCGCCCCTTCACGAGCTTCATCGTGAAGAACGGGCGCTCGTCTTTCATCGTCCCGAGCTCGTACACGGGCACGATGCCGGGGTGCTGGAGTTGACCACCGATCTGAGCCTCCTCGACGAAACGCTGCACGACCTCCGGGCGATCGGCGAGCCGTTTGTCGAGGACCTTCACAGCGACGTCGCGGCCGAGGTCCGTGTCGTGCCCCTTGAGCACGACGCCCATTCCTCCGCGCGCGATCTCGCCCAAAAACTGCAGGTTGCTGCGCCCGACGGGGATGGAAGTCTTCTCCTTCGTGCTCGGGTCGATCACGGGCGACGAGATCGTGGCCGAGTCCTCGTCGCGCAGGGTGATGCGCGGCGCCTCGCCCAGCCGCTTGGCGACGAGGTCGAGGACGGAGAGGGAGGGCTCGACCGGTGCACCCTTGGGCGCGCTGGCGGTCGGTTCGGGCTCGGGGGAATTTTTCACGCGGTGCTCGCTTCGTTCGGTGCTGGAGCGCCCAGCCTAGCCCGCGCGCCTCATCAGGTCGCCCGCCCTGCCGAACTCGACGGGTGCTGCCGGATCCATCCGCGCGATCGGAAGCCCGAGCATCGCGGCCAACGACTTGGTGTTGCGCGCGGTCTCCATGCCGAACGCGCCGTTCCTCTACTTCCACGGCTCGACGCAGACCGAGGCCCCGTTCGGCAACGGCTTGCGCTGCGTGGGCGGCAACGTCGTGCGCATCGGTCCGGTCGGAGTCGCGTCCGGCGGCGTGGCCCAAGCGACGATCGACCTTCCGAGCGCGGGCATCACGAGCGCCGGCGTGCGCGACTTCCAGTGCTGGTACCGCAACCCGGCCGGCGGCGGCGCGGGGTTCAACCTGTCCGACGCGCTCGAGATCACGTGCGTGCCCTGACGGGATCCGCCCCGTCCTTCCGCGGGACACCGGGGCAGCCGTGCTGGGTCGCGCCCGCGACGCGCTGCTCCGTCGCTCGTTTCACGGCAGCGGCATGTCGCGGGCGTTGCGTCTCGTGACGTTCGACCGCGTGCGGCAACCGATCTTCTGGCGCACGACCGATCCCTCGACCGAGATCTACCCACGCATCCAAGTCGCCGTAGACTGCGCGGCGGTGACCCGAAGACCTCGTGCGGACGGCGGCTCTGCCGCGGGGACCGCCGCGGCCGCGCGCACGCGGAGACCAGCGTGGAACTTGGCGTGGCGAGTCGCCGGACCGGCGCTCTTCCTGCTCCTGGCGTCGATCGAGACGGGGGTGACGCACGCTTGGACGCCTGCGGCATATGCGCTCGCGACCGCGGCGTGGATGGTCGTGTGGTGGGGGAGCGAGGCCGTTCCGTTGTGGACCACGGCGCTCTTGCCGCTCGTCGTGTTCCCGATCGCCGGAGTCCACGCCGGCGGCGCAGGCGAGCGCGCGCTCGAGTCCGGCGCGCCGTACGTGAACGCGTACGTCTTGCTCTTCCTGGGCGGTACGACGATCGCCGCGGCATTGCAGGAGACGGGACTGCACCGCCGGATCTCGCTGGCGATCCTCGCGCGCACGCGCTCGTCGGCGCTGCGCGTCCTCGCAGGTGTGTTCATCGCCACTGCGGCCGCATCGATGTGGATCTCGAACACGGCTGCGGCGACGCTGGTGCTGCCGATCGCGCTCGCGCTCCTCCACGAGATCGAGCCGCGCACGGGTGTGCGTCCACGATTCGCCGCGGCGTTGATCCTGGCCGTCTCGTATGGCGCGAACGTCGGCGGGATCGGCACGAAGATCGGAACGCCGACGAACATGCAGCTCGCCGGCTTCCTCACGACGCGCGGTGTGGAAGTCTCGTTCGTCGAGTTCTCGCTGATCGGCGCGGGCTTCGTGCTGGTCTTCGCCCCGTTTGCGATCGCGCTGTTGTGGCGCTGGGCGCGCGCCGACGCACCGGCCGCCGCGGAGCTCGTGCGCGGCCTCGACACCGCGCTGCCGGTGTCCCCACGCTGGTCACACGGCGAGCGCGCGGTCGCGATCGTGTTCACCGCGACCGCCGCGGCTTGGATCGCGGCGCAACCGATCACGAGCGCACTGGCCGGCGCATTCCCGCATCTCGCTCCGAGCACACGCCACATCGAGGCGGGCGCAGCGCTGTTCGCTGCACTCACGCTCGCGCTGTGGCGGCCGGGCGGGATTCCGCTGCTCACGCGTGCGTCACTGCGCGCCATGCCGTGGGCCGCGCTGCTCCTGATCGGCGGCAGTTTCGCGCTGGCGAGCGGCATCGAGGGCAGCGGGCTCTCGACAGCCATCGCGCCAGCGTTCGAGCGACTGGCGCACGTCCCGCCGCTCGCGCAGAGCCTGGCCGTCGCGAGCATCGCCGTGCTGGCGTCGGCCTTCGCATCGAACACGGCGACGATCGCGATCCTCCTGCCGCTGATCGCTGCCAGCGCACCTCTCGGCCGCGAGACGACGTTGCTCTACTCGGCAACGATCGCGAGCTCGTGCGACTTCGCTCTGCCCGCCGGAACGCCGCCGAACGCGATCGCGTTCGCATCCGGCCGCGTGCCGTTCCTCGTGATGGTGCGCGCCGGCATCGCGCTCGACGTCCTGGCCGCCATCGTCGCGGCCGCGTGGTGCGAGCTCACCGTGCACTTCGTCGTCGGCTGAATTGCGCGCGAACCGATTCCCCGCCGGCGTACGCAGGTGTCGCGCGGGAGACGTGCTGCGTGCCATCGCACCACGCACAAGTTGGTCGCTCGCCTCCGCCCATCTGCGTACGGAGCCCGTCGATCGCTTCGACCTATCCTGGACTGCGGTCGGCACGGCGGAGCCCGACGATCTCGATGCAGTCGAGCGTGCGCATGACCGACACCCCCCTCAGGAAGGTCCCATGAACGTTTCGCGAATCGCTGTGATCCTCGCACTGCTGGCAACGGGCGCGCGCGCGCAAGGCTACGCGTACGAGCAACCCATGGCACCGGCTGGCTATCCATTGCGTGCGTCGCAACTGTGGATCGATCCCAGCGGCCAGAACGATCTCGATTCCGATGCGATCGCGTGGGACGACTTCGAGCTGCCGCAGGACACGACGATCACGCGTGTCCGCTGGTGGGGCGAGGCTGCACCGCCGCTCGGCTTCCGCATCGCCTTCTACCACCAAGATCCAGGCACGATCGCCGTGCAGCCGGACATCTTCGCGCCGGGAAGCGGGCCGATCAGTCAAGTCGTGTACCCGAGCGTCGCGCAGCTGCCGGTCGGCGGGGGCCTGTACCAGTTCGAGGTGGCGCTGGTCGCGCCGCTGACCTTCCTGGCCAACACGCGCTACTTCGTCTCCGTCGTCGGACGCACACCGATCGCGTACGCGACGTGGAGCTGGGCGGGGAGCAGCACCGGCCCCAACGGAACGTTCTGGTGGATGCGCGGCGCGCACATGTTCTTCCACTTGGGCGACAGTCGCGCGCTGGCCCTGGCGACTTCCGCCGGGTGGGAGATCGGTACGCCGTCGTGCTTCGGAGACGGTTCGAGCGGCGCATGTCCGTGCGGGAACGGAGCCACCGGCGGAGCCGGCTGCGCCAACTCGACCGGATCGGGCGCGAGGCTCGCCGCGTTCGGCAACGCGGTCGTCGGTGCAGACACGGTCGTCCTCACCGTGCGGGACTGCCCGCCGTCGGTGCCGGGACTCTTCTTCGGCGGATCGACCGCGACGGCGGCCGGCCCGTTCGGCGATGGTTTGCGCTGTGTCGGCAGCGGCATCGTCCGCCTCGGTGTCGCAGTCACTTCGCCGTCGGGCGTTGCGCAAAGCAGCGGGCAGCTCTCGATCGGCGAGGGGCTCGTGGGTGGCGAGCTGCGCCACTACCAGTTCTGGTATCGCAACTTCTCGGGACCCTGTGTCCAGCGGTTCAACACCTCGAACGCGCTGAGCATCCAGTGGTAGCACGCTGAAGGCGGGCGCTCGGCCGATCGGACCGCGATCGGCTCGAGCGCCTCGTGCTGCTGCGCCGCGCGCACGCGCACCGGCTCAGCAGGTTTGGCGGTCGAATATCGATCCCGCAGAGAACCGCAGGTTTTCCGTAATCGATCGCGGGGGCGCGCCTCCGGGCCGGACGACGACTCGGTGCGTACCGCCGGGCCGCGACCTCGACCCCGGGAAACCTCGCCATGTCCAAGCACTGCCACGCGTGCACCCTCGTCGCCCTTCCGATCACAGCGGCCCTCGTCTTGGTGGGCGGCGTGCACGCCGCGCCGGTGCAAGTCGAGACCAAGGTCGCCCGACCGGTGCCCGCCGTCTCCGACGGGAAGACGCCCGCGCCGGCGCCGATCCTGGATCCAGTTTCGCGCCGGTCGCGCCTGCCGTCCCAACCGGCCGCGCGCGTCACGGCCGCGGCCGCGAGCCAACAGGTCACGAAGTCCGAGGCTCGTTCGGCGACCTGGAGCGCGCACGTTCCTCCCGATCGTGTCCACGTGAGCGAACCGGGGGACGGTTCCGTCTGGGTGCGCGGCAAGACCTACAAGGCGGGCTTCGCCGCCGAAGGCACGACCTACATCCCGTACTTCGGCTCGCGCGCCGAGACGAACCACCCCGTGCGCTTCGTCCTGACGAGCGCGCGCGTCGGCGACGAGCAGATCCCGACTGCGGACGGTGCGAACCCGTCGCGTGGTGACGATGACGTTCAATTCGCGCGCGGCGCGCTCGTCGAGCGTTGGCGTTGGAGCGCGGACGCGGTCGAGCAAGAGTTCGTGTTCGACGAGCTGCCTCGGACCGGCGATCTCGTGATCGACGTCGCGGTGGACACCGACCTCGCTCCGGACGCTCGCCCGACCGACACCGGCGCGCTCCGCTTCGGAAATGCGCTGGGGCACGTGGAGTACGGCGCCCCGTTGGCGATCGACGCCGACGGGCACCGCTATCCGATGTCCAGCACGTGGAGGAACGGAAGCATCGAGCTGCGTTTGGACCGTGCCGCGCTGGCCAGCGCGACGTTCCCGCTGGTCGTCGACCCTCTCGTTTCGACCTTCGCCGTGGACGCTTCGTTCACGGACGACTTCGGCGCCGACACCGCCTACGAGGCCGGGACGGACAGCTACCTCGTCGTCGAGGAGACGGCCTATTCGGCGACGGACCACGACGTCTACGCCACGCGCCTCGACGCGGCCGGCAACGTGCTGTACTCGAACTACCTCGATGTCACCTCGGCGGACTGGCGACGTCCGCGCGTGGCGAGCAACGCGCTGGCCCAGAACTTCCTGTGCGTGGCCTCGGCCACGCCGATCGGCGGGGGCCAGAGCGCCATCCGCGGCGTGACGTTCGCGGCGCCCACCAACACGATCGGAGCCCAATTCACGATCAGCGGCGGCGAGGCGGGCAACAAGCTGAACCCGGACGTGGGCGGGGATCCGGCCCTCGTCGGCCCGACCTATTACTTCGTCATCTGGCAGCGGAGGTACTCCGCGACGGACCAGGACATCCACGCGCGTCGCGTCGGCGCGGACGGATCCGTGTCGCCCACGATCTTCGTCGACAACTCGTCCAACACGATCGACACGTTCCCTGCGATCTCGAAGTCGGACGGCCATCCGCCGTTCGGGACGCAGAACTGGACGATCGTCTGGCAGCGCGACGACTCTGGGTTTCGGGAGCAGGTCTGGGCGGCGCAATACCTGTGGGACGGTTCGTTGACGCACGCGACTTACTCGATCGACTCGGGTGACGATTGCCTGCGGCCGACCGTGTCGTCGCTCCTCGACGGCGACGGCGTCTCCCGACCCTACATGGTCGCGTACCAGGTCCGTGGTCAGGGACAGACGCAGTGGGACATCCTGGGCACTGTGTTCGTCGGGACACAGTTCCTGGTCGGCACGGACGTCGGGAACCAAGTCGGGCTCACGTTGGGCAACGATCAGATCCAGCCCTGCGTCGACAGCGACGGCCAACACTTCTCGGTGACCTGGGCCGAGCTCTACCCGAGCAGCCTCGGGGACTGGGACATCTTCGTCGCGGACCTGGTCTACGCCGCCGGCTATCCGTACGTGTGTCAGTGGGACACGTTCGCGTACACCTCGCTGCAGGAACTCGCGCCGCGTCTCACGTCGACCTACTCGGGCGGTGGCGCGCGTCGGCGTTACCTCGCCGCCTGGGATGTGATCGACCAGTACACGACGGGCGCCACGCACGACGTGTTCGGCGGCCTGTGGGATGGCTGCGAGGGCGGATTCGCGAAGGCCTATTGCTTCGGTGACGGCAACGGTGCGGCCTGTCCGTGCAGCAACTACGGCTCGCCGGGCAACGGGTGCGCGAGCTCGGTGAATGCGGCGGGTGCGAACCTCGGATACGTCGGCAACCCGTGGATCGGGAACGACTCGTTCACGCTGGTCGGGACCGGGATGCCGAACAGCACCGCGCTCTACTTCGTCGGCACGGGACCGCTCGGGCAGTTCAGCGGCGTCCCCTTCGGCGACGGACTGCGTTGCGTCGGCGGCACGGTGTTCCGCATCGGGACGAAGCTCAACAGCGGCGGAACGTCCCAGTACCCGGAAGCGGGGGATCCGCCGCTCTCCTCCATCGTGATCCTGCCCTCGAGCGGCAGCGTGCTCTACTACCAAGTCTGGTACCGCAACGGCGCGGCGTTCTGCACGGCGTCCACGTTCAACCTGACGAACGGGCTCTACGCGGTTTGGGCGCAGTGAGCACGGCTCGTCGCGTGACGGAGTCGGTGCCAAGCACGGACGGCGATCCAGTAGATGGGATGAGAAGGCCTTCCCCAGCTCGGTGAGCCATGCTTGGCTCTCCAGGAACGGGCTGCGAGCAGCCTGTGGTGGAAGTCGCTGCTGCGGGCCGAGCACGCTCGAGCGCTGCGGCGTCAGGCTAGGAAGGTCGTCCTGCTTGCATCGCAAGCGCCCGCTTCGACTCGCGACGGGACGATCTCAATAGACGACTGGGCCTGAAGGCTTGGCTCCTCGCGCGTTTTTGAGCGCATCGACCCGCACTCTCCAGGGCGCGTTCGCGCCGGATCGGATAGGGTCGGTTGCATGGCGAACCGCAATGAACCGCGGCGCGAGCGGCGCAACCGTGAACGCGCCGCGGCGACCGATGCTCCCTCCGCTGCGGGGCGGCGAGGCTCTCCGATCTGGGTGATCGCGCTCGCGGCGATCGGCGGCGCGGCGATCGCGGGCGCTGTCGTGTTCGAGATGCAGCGCCCAAGTGCCAAGCCAGGTGCAGACCGCACTGCGCCGGCCCCGATGCCGTTCACCGCGCTGCCCACCTCTGGCGGTACGCCTGCGTACACGCCGCAGCCGGCCGGTCTTCCGCCGCCGGGGAAGGTGTGGTCGCCCGAGCACGGGCACTGGCACGACCTGCCGCCTGCCGCGATTCCGCAGTAGGGAGCGGTGCGGGCGTTCGCTCGGCTTTCAGGGCGTCCGCTGTGCGAACACCGCGAGCGATGTGACGAGCAGGATCGCGCTGACCGCGAGCAGCGGCGTGCCCCGTGTCCGATCGAGCGCGTGTGTCGCTCCGATGCGCGCGGAGGCGTCGATGTCGGTCAAGTGGAAGACGCTGCGGTGCGTCAGCACTTGGATCAGGCACAGCGCGAACTGCAGCACCGCGAACTGCAGCACCGTGAAGAGCAGCACCGTGAAGAGCAGGACCGTGAAGAGCAGCATGCCGGACGCGATCGTGAACGGGCTCGCCGAGAGCTACGGGGGAAAGAACGCGACCGAGTCGACCGCCAGCAGAAGGAACGACGGCTGCGCTGCGCGCAGGATCGACGGCGCAAACATCATTTCGCGGTCGACCTGCGTCAAGACCCACGGGATCGTCAGCGTCGTCAGGAGCACCGGGACGAGCACGGTCAGTGCACCACACCGAAGTCGCGCTCGACGAAGAGCCTCCGGCGCGAAATCGGCGGCGCGAGCCAGAGCTCCAGCGTGCTGCGGTGCGCGCCGTCCGGTCCATCGCTGGGCTGAAACGCTCTCATGTCGGAGGCGCGGCGGGTCGTCTTGGAGTCGACTTGGGTGCGTGACCGCACGACACCGCCAGCTCGAGCCAACTCCGGAAGCACGAGCAGCCCGTCGAGAAAGTCCCGTTGCCACGTGAATCCATCCGTGTCGTTGTCCATGCCGTTCGAGGCGTGGTCGGCCAACGCGCGCAACCTGCCGAGAACGAGCACGGGGTCTCGCCCCCAGG
>JBBQCC010000085.1:0-14363 GCA_038318285.1 Planctomycetota bacterium
GGGTTCACGTTGCCCCAGTAATCCTCCGACTGCGGATGCACGAGCGGATCGCCGTAGCATTCGCTGGTCGACGCCAGCAGGAAGCGCGCCTGCTTTGCGTGCGCCAGCCCGAGCGCTTTGTGTGTACCCAGCGACCCGACCTTCAGCGTCTGGATCGGCAATTCGAGGTAGTCGATCGGCGACGCGGGCGACGCGAAGTGCAGCACCGCATCGACCGGACCCGGCACGTGGATGTGCTCGGTGACGTCGCGCTTCTCGAAGTGGAACGCGGCGTTCTGGAACAGTTGCTCGACGTTGCGGATGTCGCCGGTGATGAGGTTGTCCATGCAGACGACCTCGAATCCCTCGGCCAGGAAACGCTCGCAGAGATGGCTGCCGAGGAAGCCCGCCCCACCCGTGATCAGGACACGCGGACTCGCCATGGATGCACCTTTGAATTCAACGCGGCCCGAGGCCTTGGAAGTCGACTTCCTCGCCGCGATCGAGTCGGATGCGCTGGCCCAGGCCCTGGATCTCGTGCTCGCCGACGGCTTGCACACGCACGCGCGTCGCATCGGCGTCCGTCTGGACGGAACCGCTGGAGAGTACTTGGAAACCCGGGCCGGCGACGCGCTCGGAGCTGGTCGCGCTGCGCGTCGGCTTGCCGCCGTTCGACAAGAGCGGCAGGTCCACGGCTTGTCCGGGATCGAGTTCGATGACGTCTTCGCGGAACGCGACGCGACCCGAGGCCTTGGACTGGTTCTTCACGCGCAGGATGTCCGAGCGCACGCGCTCGAGAACGAACGGGCCCGACGCCGCAGAGAGCCGCGCGCCGCCGACGAGGTCGATCTGCTCGTCGCCCTCGAGCTCGATCCACGCCGACGTGACCTCGAGGAACGTGAACATGCTCTCGCCGCGCGACGGGGATCCGACGAGTCCGAAGCCGCGGTCCGACATCAGGATCGACGTCCCGTCGTTCCACAGGATCTCGACGCGCCCGCCCGGCGCGACGGACACCGAGGATCCGGAGTGCACGCGCGTGGTCTTCTCGTAGAAGGACAGCGGGAAGCCGCCCGTGCGCTCGGCGGGTCGGACCTTGACCGGGTCCGCGTGCCGGACGATCAGCACTTCCTCGGGTCCTTCCGGGTACAGCAGCTGCGCGCCGGGAGGCAGCGGATCGACGGCGTCCGTCATCGGGCTGGGGTCGCGCTGTGTGCTCCAGAAGGGCCAGCGACCGTACGCCGAGCACGACGAAGTCGCCGCGGCCAGCGCACACGCGAGCGCGAACACTCCCACAGCTCGCGCCGGCGCGAGCCGCAAGTTCGCCACGGCCTGCGCGTGCGCCCTCACCGCGTGTCTCCGCCGGAGGTCGGGATGGCCGGGTGGTGTCCGTAGTAGCGCTCGACGAATCCGGTGTCGTGATCGCCCGCGCGGAAGTCCGAGTGCGACAGGATGCTGCGCTGCAGCGGGATGACCGTCTTCGGACCTTGGATCACGAACTCGTCGAGCGCGCGCAGCATCGTGCGGATCGCGAGATCGCGGCGTGGGCGGTGGACGAGGAGCTTGCCGATCATCGAATCGTAGTTCGGCGGGATCCGGTAGCCGCTGTAGCAATGGCTGTCCAGGCGCACGCCGGGGCCGCCCGGCGGCACGAACAGCTCGATCTTGCCCGGCGAGGGCTGGAAGTCCTTGTCGGGGTCCTCGGCGTTGATCCGGCACTCGATCGCGTGACCGCGGAACTGGATGTCCTTCTGTTCGAAGGCGAGTTTCTCACCCGCGGCGATCAGCAGTTGTTGCTGGATCAGGTCGATGCCGGTGACGAGTTCCGTGACCGGGTGCTCGACCTGGATCCGCGCGTTCACCTCGATGAAGTAGTACTTGCCGTCGCGAGCGAGCAGGAACTGGACCGTGCCAGCGTTCGAGTAATTCGCCTTTCTGGCGACACGAACAGCGGACTCGCAGATCTGCGCGCGCAAGTCGGGCGTCAGCGAGGGCGACGGCGATTCCTCGATCAGCTTCTGGTGACGGCGCTGGATCGAGCAGTCGCGCTCACCCAAGTGCACGATGTTGCCGTGTTTGTCCGCGAGGATCTGCACTTCGATGTGCCGCGGGTTCTCGACGAACTTCTCGAGGTACACCGTGCCGTCGCCGAACGCCGCTTGCGCTTCGCTGCGCGCGGCGTGGAAGCCCGTGATGAGGCTAGGCTCGTTGCGCGCGATGCGCATCCCGCGACCGCCGCCCCCAGACGCGGCCTTGATCATGATCGGGTAGCCGATCTGCTGCGCGACCACGGTGGCCTTGGCCTCGTCCTCCACCGGTCCGTCGGATCCGGGGACGATCGGCACGCCGGCCTCGCGGGCCAGTTCGCGCGCGGCGACCTTGTCGCCCAGCCGCGCGATCGTCTCTGGCTCGGGCCCGATGAACGTGATCTTGCACGAGCGACACACCTCGGCGAAGTGCTCGTTCTCGGACAGGAATCCGTACCCGGGATGGATCGCGTCGGCGTCGGCGATCTCCGCCGCGGCGATGATCGCCGGGATCGAGAGGTAGCTCTTCGCGCTCGGCCCGGGACCGATGCAGATGGTCTCGTCGGCCTGACGCAGGTACACCGCGTCGGCGTCCGCGGTCGAGTACACGGCGACGGTTTCGATGCCGAGTTCGCGGCAGGCGCGGATGATGCGCTGCGCGATCTCGCCACGATTGGCGATCAGGACGCGGCGGAGCATCAGGGTTCGATCAGGAAGAGGGGCTGACCGAACTCGACCGGTTCACCGTTCTCGACCAGGACCGCGGTGATGGTGCCCGAAGTCTCGGCCTTGACCTCGTTCATCACCTTCATCGCCTCGATGATGCACACCGTCGTGTCGGCGGTGACGCGCATGCCGACGCTGGCGAAGGGCTCGGCCTCCGGGCTGCCTGCGCGGTAGAACGTGCCGACCATCGGGCTCGGGAAGGGCGTGCCCTTCTGCGCCGGCGCCGCGGGTTCGGCGCCGGGCGCGAGGGCGCCGGCACCCGGCGCGGCGTAACCCATCGGCATGCCTTGGACTGGACCACCGCTCTGCAGGACGTGGACGACGGGCGCGGCGGCGGCGGTGCCGGGAGCGCCCTCGCGGACGACGCGCACCTTGAGACCCGTGGCCGGGTCTTCGACGTCGAGTTCGGCGACGCCGGCGCGCTTCATCATCGCGATCAGGCGTTGGATCAGCTTCAGGTCCATGGCACCAGGAGGACGGGGGCAGCGGAAGCGCGGCGCGAGGATCGGGGGCGGGCGCGCGGGGATCGGGGCAGGCGCGCGGGACACGGGAGCCGTGGACGCGCGGGCGCAGGATACCGATCGCAGCGCCCAGTTTCGCGTCCCAGAGCGTGTGAAGAATCACTCTCTCTGGCGCTGAGGAGCAACGACACTCGCTGCGCAGAACCTTCCCAGGGAAGGCTCTCAGCGCGCGGCGAACATCCCGGCGGCGATCTGGACCGCGTTCAGCGAGGCGCCCTTGCGCAGTTGGTCCCCCACGGCGAAGAACGCCAGGGAGTGCGGCCCCCGCGCTCCAGCTCGAACCCGCCCGACGTGGACGTCGTCGAGGCCGGCGCACTCGCGTGGCCGCGGGCCGTGTGGATCCGCGACCCAGGTGATGCCCGGCGAACCCGCGAGGGCCTCGACCAGCGTGGCGGGCGCGAGCGGCTCGCGGGTGCGCAGGTGCACGGCGACGGAGTGACAGCGCTCGACCGGGACGCGCACGGTCGTGCATTCGACGACGAGATCCGGCAGGCCGAGGATCTTGCGCGCCTCGAAGGCGATCTTCTGTTCCTCGCCGCTGGTGCCGTCCGGCCCGACGGCGGCGATCGCGGGGATCACGTTCAGCGCGATCGGCGCCGGGAAGGGCGACGGTCGACCCGGCGCGCGGTCGAGGCCGACGGCTGCGCGCATCTCGCCCTGTAGCGCGTCGAGGCCGGCCGCGCCGGCGCCCGAAGCCGCTTGGTAGCTGGCCACGAAGATCTCGACGAGGCCCGCGAGCCGATCCACAACCGCGAGCGGAAGGCATGCGATGGCCGTCGTGCAGTTCGGGTTCGCGACGAGGCGCGGACCGCGCGCGAGCTCAGCGCCGTTGATCTCGGGCACGACGAGTGGAACCTCGGGGTCCTCGCGGTAGGCACTCGAGAGGTCGACGACGCGCGCCTCGAGCTCGACGAGCTTCGGCACGAGCACGCGCGAGACCTCGCTGGGTGTGCACAGGAACACGACGTCGCGGGATGCGAGCCCACGCAGGTCGTCGCCGAGCGGCACGACCGCGACGGTCCGGCCGCGCACGACGAGCGTCGAGGCGGATCTTCCGTAGCAGGTGATCCGCTCGGCCGGATGCCCCGCGTCGAGCAGGATCTGCAGGAGTTCGAGGCCCGTGGCGCCGCTCGCGCCGACGATGCCCAGCGTGCGCGCGTGCTCCGCGACGCTCCAATCCCACGGCCGTGCCTTCATCGCTTCCTCTTGGGTGCACGCCACGTGCCGCTGCGTCCGCCGCTCTTCTCGAGCAACTCGACGCGCTCGATCCGGATGCCGTGGTCGAGCGCCTTCGACATGTCGTACACGGTCAACGCGGCGACGCTCGCGCCGACGAGCGCTTCCATCTCGACGCCGGTGCGGCCGGTGCACGTCGCGCGGACGCGGATGTCGAGTTCGTTCGCGCCGCGCGCGGCGAACTCGACGGTCACGGCGTCGAGCGGGATGGAGTGGCACAGCGGCACGATGGCGTCGGTGCGTTTCGCGGCCATCACCGCGGCCGTGCGCGCGACCTCCAACACCGGTCCCTTGGGGCCTTGGCCAGCCAACACGATGTCGCGGATCCCGCGCGGGAAGACGACCAGCGCGCGCGCCTCCGCCTCCCGGCGCGTCACCGGTTTCGCGCCCACGTCCACCATGCGCGACTCGGGACCGCCCGATCCTTGGGCGACGTGCGAGAGCCCGCGCGCCGCCGTCTTGGGTGCGCCGCGGCCGGACTGCGGGCGAGCCGCACTGCCTGTTCGTGTGCGCGATCGACCGGTGGACATCCCGAGAGCGTAGCGGTTCCGATCGACTGGCGAGAAGTTCGAACCCTCGACTTGGGCCCTTGGAAAGCCCCGTGCGCGGCGCAAGGATCCCGCGGCAGCTCGATTCGTACGCCGGGTTTCTTTTGCGTTCATGCCCCCGCGCTCCGCGCTCCGAATCGTAGAGTGCTCGTCCCATCCGCTGGGGAGGTAAGAATTGCCTGCCCGAACCCCGACCTTCGCAAAGCGCCCAACATGCTGATCTCGATCGCCCTGGCGTTGCCCCTCGTGTTCGCTCCGACTTCGACCGCGCTCGACCTGGACGCGCTGGTCCGCGAGCACGCCGCCGCCGCTGCCCAGGCCGAGTCCATGGACGACGTCTGGAGCGCCATCGACGCCTTGAGCGCCGCGGGCGGCGAGGACCGACAGCCCCTCGACCAGGCGATCGACCGTGTGCTGACGGGCGGCGCGGACCTGCCCGCGCGCGGTCAGCTCCTCTTGATCGCCGCGCGGCTGCAGGGCGCGGAACCGGACACCGGCGCGCTTTCCCAGCGACTCCTGAAGCTGCTCGACGATGCGGACGCGACGATCGCGCACTCGGCTGCGGGCCTGCTCGGAGACACGGCCTTCCGCACGCTGAAGGACACGGACCTCGAGGCGGTCACGGAGGCCCTGGCCAAGGTCAGCAAGGATGGCGACCGCGAACCGGGCCTGCGCATCGAGGCCGCCGTCGCGCTGCACACGCTCGGCCGCGCGAACGCCCAGCGCGAAGCGCGCGCCGAGATGATGAGCTTCCTGTCCTCCTCCGATCCCAGACTGCGCGGCCTGGGCGCGATCGCCTTGGCGCGCGTCGGCGACATCGAGACGGGGCGCACGGAGCTGATGCACATGGCCGGCACGCCCAGCGTCGAGGGGCGTCTGGCGCAGTCTTACCTGAAGCAGGAAGACCTGCGGCGCTTCCACGACCGGCGCGAGAAGAACCTCCTGAACTACGCCAAGGAGAAGTCGGAGGGCGCCGAGCTCAAGGGCTCGCACGAATCGCGTCTGCTCGAGCAGACGATGCGCCTCATCGAGACGACTTCGTTGGAGGGCGAGAAGCAGACGCGCGAGAAGCTCGTCGACGCCGCGCTCGACGGGATGCTGCGCAGCCTGGACGAACACTCGAGCTTCCTGACGTCGAAGTCGTTCCAGGACAACTTCGCCGAGGACCTGCTCGACCCCGAGTACGGCGGCATCGGCGCGTACGTCGGCGAGGATCCCGAGGACGGGCTGTTCACGATCCGCCAGCCGATCTACTCGGGACCTGCGTACAAAAAGGGCCTGCACTCGGAGGACAAGATCGTCCGCATCGGCGACTGGCCGACCTACACCGCGCAAGGCAGCCGACCGCTCGACGAGATCATCAAGCGCCTGAAGGGCAAGCCCGGCACGACCGTGAAGCTCTACATCTGGCGCCGCGGCATGGACACGGGGCTCATCGACCGCCCCACCGAAGACATGGCGGTCGAGATCGTGCGCGAGAAAGTCACGATCCCGCCGATGAAGGCCGACCTCTTGCCGGGTGACGTCGGTCTCGTTCAGCTGGACACGTTCAGCCAAGTCGCGGCCGAGGAAGTCGGCAAGGCGATCGAGGGCATGAAGGCGCGCGGGATGAAGGCCTGCATCCTCGACCTGCGCCAGAACACGGGCGGTCTGCTGACGCAGGCGCGCGACGTCGCAAACCTCTTCCTGCCGAAGAAAAAGCTCGTCGTCTCGACCGAGAGCCGCGCCGGTGAACCGCGCAAGCTGTTCACGAACGACGATCCCTTGGTTCCGGCGGACATGCCGGTCGTCGTGCTGATCAGCCGCTTCAGCGCTTCGGCGTCCGAGATCGTCGCGGGTGCGCTGCAAGACCACCAGCGCGCCGTGATCGTCGGACAGCGCTCCTACGGCAAGGGCTCGGTGCAGGAACTGCTGCCGATCCCGGGCGAGCGCGACGACGTCTTCGACGACGAGAACCAGAACGGCCGCCACGATCCGTGGGAGAAGGTCACGACGGACTGGAACAACAACGGCGAGTTCGACT
The DNA here is from genome assembly GCA_038318285.1 of Planctomycetota bacterium. GTDB lineage: Bacteria > Planctomycetota > UBA1135 > UBA1135 > JAEUHZ01. The sequence continues at coordinate 7,061 of JBBQCC010000085.1, forward strand.
TCGCGCCGCGCGCGCGTCTCACCGTGGCGCGCTACCGCCTGCCGTCGGGGCGTTCGATCCACCGCGAACGCGCGGAGGACGGCACGATCCTCTCCGAGGGCGGCGTCGAGCCCGAAGTGCGCGCCGATCCGCGCCGCTACGAGCCGGGCGTCATCGCCGAAATGCGCCGCGTCATCGACACGCGCAAGATCCGGTCGTGGCTGGACGAGCACTGGCAGAAGGAACAGGCCGAGTTGACGCGCCTCGCGGTAGCGGACTACGACGATCCGAGCCGCTACCCGGGGTTCGATGCGCTGTACCGCTCGCTCGAGACGACGCTGAGCCCGCAGGACGTGCGCGGACTGATCCGTCGCGAAGTGCGCGGTCGCGCGCAGGACGTGCGCAGCGCGGCGTTCCCGGACGGCGACTTCGAGGACGACCCGATGCTGCAAGCGGCGATCGAAGCCGCGCTGGCGAAGCTGAAGGTCACGCCGCAGGACATCCCCGAGTACGCGGCGACGTTCAAGCCGCGCGCGAAGCCCGAGGATCGTCCTCTGCTCGCCGCGAGCCTGACCGATGGGCAGCGCACGGACCTGCGCCACGCGCTGACCCTGCTCGGTGAAGCGCAACAGGGCGGCTCGAACCTGTCGGCCGATCGCCTGGCCGAGATCGAGCGCGCGCTGAAGTCGGTGCTCGACAAGTAGGCCGAGGTGAGCCGCGGCGACGCGAGCTCGCGCCGACGGTCGAACCGCGGACGAACCACCGACGAACCACCGACGAACCACCGACGAACCGCGGCCCGTGTATCCCCTCCCGGATGCGCGGGCCGCGGTCTTTCGTGCGGGGTCCGCACGGGGCGGGATTACCCGCCGCGCTCTTTCCGCAGCCGCCCGTCGTCGTCGGCGAGCTGCGCGAGCACCGGCAGCACGAACTCGCGACCGAGGATCACGATCGTCGCCGTCAGCGGCAGCGCGATGATCAGGCCGAACATTCCCATCGAGGCCGCGCCGGCCATCAGCGAGAAGAGGACGACGATCGGGTGCAGGCCCAAGCTGTCACCGAGGATCTTCGGCAACAGCACGTAGTTCTCGAGCGCCTCGCCCGCCGCGAACACGATGCCGACGCGCACGAGGCTCGAGACGACGCTGTGCTCGATCATCGCGACCAGCAGCGCCAGCACGAGCCCGACCGCCGAACCGACGAACGGAATCAGCGTCAGGAACCCGGTGCCCATCCCGATCAGGAGCGCATAGTCGACGCCGGCGATGAACAGGCCGATCGTCAGGAACACGCCCTTCGCGAGGCACACGAGCAAGCGTCCGCGGAAGAAGTTCGCCAGCACCTCGCCGATCTGTCGCCCGATGCGCGTGAGGCGCGCGCGGTCGCCGCTGGGCATGTAGCGCTGGACGAAACGGTGGATGCGCTCCAGCTCGAACAAGAGGAAGTACGTGTAGATCGGCAACAGGACGAACAGGCTCAGAAACGCGAACAGTGAACCGAACACGTTCAGGACGACCGCGTACAGCCCGCCCAACGCGCGCATGCCGATCGACGTCGCCTGGTCCTGTTGTTCGTCCGTGAGGAACGAGGCCCACCACTCGCGCACGATCTGCAGCAGGCGGTCGGTGGACATCCCTTCCTCGCCCGGCGTGGCCGCGGGATCCTTGGGTTTGTCGGCCGGGATGAGCTGTGCGAGCCAGTCGATCTCCGCGCGGTGTTCGTGCACGGCCTGCTCGATGCGCGTGCGCACCTTGGAGCCCAGGCCGTCCTCGCTGACGAGTTCCATGGCGAGGCTGCGGCCCTGCCACCACACCGTCAGCGCCAGCAGCGTGAAGAGCACCGCGAAGCCGAAGAAGATCGTGTTCACGGCGCGGCTGCGCTTCCAACCGCGCTTCTCCAGGCTCAGCACGAGCGGGTGCAGCACGAACGCCAGCAGGTAGCCCAGGATCAGCGGGTTCAGCACCGCGCGCACGGACCACAGGAACCAGGCCGACAGGAGGACGAGGATCGTCAGCGCGACCTTGCGCGCCATCGGCGACATGCGGTCGATCATCGCGTCTCTTCCGTACCGGCCGGGCCGAAGAGATCCGGCGCGAGCACGGGCTTGTAGCCGCGCTCGAACGCCGCATCGAAGTCGAAGCCGTCGCGGAAGTCCTCGATCGAGTCGGACTCCTGGCGGTTCAACAGCCCCTCCTCGACGAGCAGGAACACGATCCGACCCCAGTCGAGGGTCTCGGTGACGCCCCACGCGCGCCACACGTGACCGGCGAGAGGTCCGAAGACCTCCAGCGCGTGCGCGCGCATGCCGGCGAGCAATTCCTGGCCGGTGACGTGTCGCTCTGTGCCCTCGGCCGCCTCGCGACCGGCGAGCTTCACCGCCTGGTCGAGCGAGTCGTACAGGAACTGGAACGCTTCGGGAGCGTAGCGCCCGTCCTTGAGGGCCAGCTTTCGCAGGGGGTCGCTCACCGTGTGCGCGCGTTTCGGCTCGACGTCGATCGCGCGACAGGCGGCGCGAGAGCGAGCAGCGCCCGCTCGACGGCCAACGCGGGATCGAGGTTCAAGTCGACATCCTGCCGCGCTTCGAGCGCGCGTTCCAGCGCGGTCTCGACGTGCGCGTCCGAGATCGACACTGCCGCCTGCACCAAACCGGGGTGCACGACGCGGTCGGCGGACACCCCGGCGCGTGCGCGCTGGACGTCCCCGAGCGCCTCGATCACGCCGTCGAGCACCGCACGCGCGCGCGAACGCGCCTGCGCGGCCGGCGTTCGACCGGGAAAGTCGCCTTCGATCGCGGCCAGTGCAGCGGCCGCCTCGAGGGGGTCCAAACGACCAACGAGAACCTCGCCGATCGCCTGCCAGACGCGGTGCGCGGAGCGCTTCGCCAGCGTCAGGGCGCGGCCGGGCGCGCCACGGCTCCACGCGGCCAGTTGATCCAGGTCGGCGCCCTGTACGCCCTCGCGGCTCAGGATCCGGACGACGTCCGCGCGCGCCAGCGGACCGAAGTGCGCGCTGACGACGCGGCTACGCACGGTCGGCAGGAGATCCTCGGGGTGCGAGCTCTCCAGCACGATGATCACGTTCTCGCCCGGCTCCTCGAGCGTCTTGAGCAGCGCGTTCTGCGCCGCGCTCTTCATCCGGTCGGCTTCGCGCACGATCACCGCGCGCCATCCGCCTTCGAGCGGGCGCAGCGCGAGGAATTCCTCCAGCGCGACGCCGCCCGGCGGACGCTTGTCCTTGTCCGGTTCCTCGCGCGGCGAGATCCACGACATCGGGATGTCCTCCAACTCGCGCGCGACCGGATCGAGCACGAGCGCATCCGGGTGCGAGCCCGACAGCGCGCGCTTGCACGGTCCGCAGGCGAGGCACGGCACGCCGGGACCGGTCGCGCACAAGAGGCCCAACACGAGGCGCTCCGCCGCGAGGAACTTGCCGACACCCGGCGGGCCGAAGAATCCGAACGCGTGCGCGAGTCGTCCGGCACGCGCGGAGTTCCACAGACCTTCGAGGACCGCGCCGTGTCCGAGCGGTTCAGTGGAGCGCACGCGCGACCTCCTGCCACACGTCTTCGGCGACTTGCTCCGGCGCGCGCGCGGCGTCGACGCGCGCCACGCCCGGTACGAGCTCGGCGTAGCGCGCGTAGCCCGCGGCGACGCGCCGTTGGAATTCGAGGCCGTGATCTTCGATGCGATCCGTCGCACCCGCGCGACGTGCGCGCGCTGCGTCGGCCGACAGCTCCAGCAACACGATGTGCGTCGGCGCCGGATGGCCGGCCCAGCGCTCGAGGAGATCCAGCACGTCCGCTTCCGGCAATCCGCCGGCGACGGCCTGGTACGCGAACGTCGAGGGATGGAAACGCTCGCACACGACGTGCTCGCCGCGCGCGAGCGCCGGCTGCACCAATTCCGCCAGCGTCTGCGCGCGCGCCGCGGTGAAGAGCAGGGTCTCGACGCGCGCGGTCGGCGCGTACTCGCGGCCGAGCACGAGCGCACGCACGCCTTCGCCGATGCGCGTGCTGCCCGGTTCGCGTAGGTGGTGCACGGGACGGCCGGACTCCTGCGCGAGGCGCGCGGTCAGTCGCTCGGCCTGCGTGCTCTTGCCGCAGCCGTCGATGCCGTCGAGGACGACGAAGAGTGAACGCGCGCCGGCAGGCATGGGACGTCTATTGAATCCGATCGACGACTTCCCGCGCGAGCTTCGCATCCGGATCGAGCGCCAAGGCCTCGCGTGCGCGCGTGAGCGCCTCGCCCTTCTTGTCGGCGGATTCCAGACAAGCGGCCTGCAGCGCGAGAATCTCGGCCCGCGCGGTGTCGCTCCACTCCGTGGGATCTTCAGCGTCCAGGTCCGGCGCGACGGCGAGGACCATGCGGTACTCGCGCAGCGCTTCCTCGAACTTCCCGGCGGTGCGCAGCGCGTCCGCCCACTCGCGGTGCAGGCCGCGCAGGAAGGGGTCGACCTCGTTGGCCTCGGCGTACAGCTTCAGGGCCGCATCGAGACGCCCATGTTCGACGTGCCACTTCGCAACGAAGCGGCGGCGGGTCGAGTCGCCGGCGTTCCAGGCCAGCCAGCGACCGCGCGCGGCCATCGCGTCGTCGGTGCGCTCGTGCTCCATGTAGAAGCGCGCCAACGCGAGCTCGGCCGACAGGTCGACGTCGTCCCAGCCGGGGAACGCGGCCTCGGCTGCCAGCAGTTGTTTCTCCGTTTCCGCGTCGTCGCTCGCGGAACGTGCCAGCGACGCGAGCGCCATGCGCGCACGGAAGTCCTCGCCGCCGGCATCGATCGCGGCGTGGTAGTTCTCGATGGCTTTCGCGTCGTCGCCGTCGCTGAGCGCCAGCTCGCCCTGCAGGAACAGCGCGCGCGGGTTCACCGTCGTGTGTTCGCGCGCGACGCGCAGTGCTTCCTGCGCGTCCACCTTGCGGCGACTCTGCCACGCACCGACGGCCTGCGTGATCCAACGATCTTGCCACGCGTCGCGCGCGGCCGGCTCTTTCGGCAGGCGCTTCGACAGGCCGATCGCGTCACGGCGCAGGAACTCGGGCGCCCAGCGCGGTTCGACGTGCAGACCGGCGACGTGCTTCTGGGCCCACCCGAGGAAGTCCCGATCGAGCTGTTCCGGCGTCGTCGAGAACGTCTCCTGCAGCGCCGCGTCGAGGTCGAGGCCGCGGTCGAAAGCGCCGAGCAGGCGCACCATGGACGGGAACCCGTAGCGCTCGATGAGCAGCGTGCACACGAGGCCGGCCTGGTAGTAGCCGAACAGGATGCGCTGACCACGAAATGCGCGGTTCATCTGGCGCGTCTGGATCACGTCGCCGGCAGCGATCGCGTCGATCAGTTCGCGGCGCATGTTGCGCGTCCACGACGGATTGCGGTTGACCTCTTCCCACGTCGCGAGGCCTTCCGTGATCCAGCGCGGACAGCGGTTGTGCGACAGGCCCAGGTGGATGACGTGCGTGAACTCGTGGAAGGATGTGCGCGCCCACGACTGGGTGCCGCGCATCTCGGCCAGCGGCGAGACGGCGGTGACGACTGGACCGAAGCAGACGCCCAGCGCGGGGAACCCTTCGAAGCCCGTGGATCGCACGCTGAAATCGCGGTGGCGCCGGAAGACCTGGATCTCCGTCGGCGTCGGCGTGAAACCGTAGCGTTGCGCCAGCTCCGCGCGCGATTCGACGTAGAACGGAATCAGATACTCGGCCAGCACCGCGTCGCCCGCCGATTCCCACGAGAAGGTGAGGTCGCCCTGCGTGTGCTCGCCGTGCCGTTCCGCCGTCCGCTGCATCACGAGGCGCATGTTGTCGCGCCATGCGTCCTGGCGTCCGGCCGCCGCCGTGTTCGCGCGCTCGAGCGCCTCGCGCGCGGCCGTCTCGTCGCCGGTGTTGGCCAGCGCGCGACCGAGCTGCGTCAGCGCTTCCCAATCGCCCGGATCGCGCTCGGCCGCGCGGCGCAGGAACGGCAGGCCCTCGGCGAAGCGGTACAGCTCGAGCAGGTGACGACCGACCTCACGCTCGGGCATCGCGTCGTGCGGATCCTGGGCGGCCAGCTCGCCGAGGATCTTCTCGCCCGCCGCCGTGTCGCGATCGACGAACTCCAGCGCGGCGCGCAAGGTGCGCACGGCGCGCCGGTGCGGCGCGATTTCCTCCAGGATCGCCAGCCGCTCACGCGCCGACTTCGTCAGGCCGTCGTCGACGTCGGCCGAAGTCGCCGCGAGCAGCGTGTCCACCGACCGCGGACGCGCGGCGAGCAGCGCGGTCATGAACTGCCCGGCCGTGCGACGCTGGCGCTGCCAGTTCGTGCGGTGCAGCGTGAAGAGCCCCAGCAACGCGTCCTCGTGCGATGCGTGCAAGGCCAGCGCTGCGTCGTACAACTGCGCGGCGGAACGGCGCTTCGCGCGCTCGACCTCCTTGTCGGCCTCGAAGTACAGGTCGCCCAGCGCCGCCAGCGCATCGGGTTCCTCGCCGTCGAGTTCCGCCGACGCGCGCAGCGCCGCCAGCAGGCTCTCCGACGCCGCCTCCAGACGACCCAACCGCCGCTGGCAATCGGCCCGCGCCACCAGGGCGTCCCAGGGCTGGTCGACGCCCGTCGCGGCGCCCATCCCGAGCGTCGCGACCGCCGCGTCGCGCCGGCCGGCCTCCCACTGCGCCGCCCCGATCGCCCAGGCGTCGCGGGCGTCCCGCGCCGGCGTCAGCGCCGGGTCGGAACCGTACGTGTCGAGCGCCGCGGCGGGCTCGCCCAGCGTCGTGGCGGCTCCGAGAACCGACCGCAGGGCCGCCGCGCGGGTGGCCGCCGGAGCCGAGGCGACCGCCAGCGCGCGCTCGGCGTCGCGCCGCGCCTGGACCGGCTCCCCGAGGTCCGCTTGGGCCCGTGCGCGGATCACGAGCGCCGCCGCGTCGCTGGGGTCTTCGTCGAGGAGTTCGTCGAGCCGGCGCACGGCGCTGGCGGCCTGGCCGCGGCGCACGAGCAAATCGCACTCGAGCCGCTCCTCGGCCAGCGCGCGTTCGTCCTCGCTCGAACGCGCGGGCGGACTGGGACGCTGCGTCTCGCCCTGACGTGGCGATCGCGCGTCCGCGGTCCGGGGGAAGCACGCGGCAAGGGTCAGGCTGACGAGGAGGATACGGCGCATGTTCGGTCGGTCCGCGCGGAGCACGGCAGTCGAGGTGCAGGTTGAGCGGCAGGTGCAGTCGAACACGGCAACTCGGCCGAGCCAAGTGGAGCCAGGGGAGTTCGAGCGCTTCTTGCTTCGCTCTCACGCCTTCTGTATGCCCGTACGCCATGCCTTTCAGCCTCGGTTCGGGTTCGGATGTGCGCGCCGTCGGGGGGCGGTCGCACA
>JBBQCC010000086.1:0-14313 GCA_038318285.1 Planctomycetota bacterium
CGTCGGCGTAGAAGCACGAGCCCAAGATGTTGCTCTGCACCAGCTTCTGTGCGTACTGGTTCGTCGTGCCCGCGGTGCGCGCGCGGCACCAGATCTCGCTCTGCGCGCCGGGCGCGGCGCGGACTTGCGCGACGGTCAAAAACGTGTTGTAGAGCGCGTTGTACGCGATCCGCGGCGAACTCCAGGAGGTCGTCGTCGAGTCGACCCACGTCCCGCTACCCGCGACAGGGAATCCGTAGTACGAATCGAGGGTGTAGATGTCGCTGTCGGTCGCGCTGTACGAGAAATCGAATACGGTGGCGAAATCGCCGCTGATCCCGGCGTTCGAGACGTCGGGTAGGCCGCACTCATTCGTGAAGCTCTCGCTGGCGTTCGTCGAGTAGATCGGGTCGATGACGAGCGGATAGCGGGCCGTGCGCGCGAAATCCGTCGGCACTTCCAGCGTCCAGATGCCAGCTTCGACGCGCGTGGCCAGGTCGAGGCGTCGGCCGGCCGCGTCCACGGCTGTCGCGCGGCCGATGCGCACGCCGCCGCTCGGGCCGTCGAGGGCGATGTCGTCGGCATCCGTGCGCACGGAGAGCTCGGTTGCGAACGACAACCGCAATTCGATCGGGCCGCCAGCCGGGCGCGACGCGATCTCGAAAGTCTGTTCGGCCGCATCGAGACCCATGTGCCACACCTCGCGCAGCGCGCCGCGGTCGATCGTGATCGTGGTGCCGTCGTGCGTGACGCCGCGCGGCTCGACGAACAGCGCTTCTCCGCCGAGCGTCGCGGCCGCGAGTTCCACGCGCACCGGGAAGTTGCGCGGCGCTTGCGAGCCGAGGAAGGGGATGTACGTCGCACCCTCGGGTCCGAAGCTGGCCTTGTACGTGCGGCCACGTACCCACGTGGTCCCGTCCCAGCCCTCGTCGACGTAGACGCGCGAGAAGTCGATCGCGGGCGTGCTCGCGGAGGTGTCCGCGTCACCGACCTTGATCGGTTTGCGCTCGGGCGGCGCGACCGAGAGTTCACGCGGCGAGGCCTCCATCGGAGGCAGGGCGACGGCCGGCGTCTTGACGTCGATTGCGTGGGGAAGTGCTGCGGGAACTTTCGCCGTGCTCTCCTGCGCCTGGGCCGAGGCGGCCAGCGCAAGGAGGAGGGGAAACGAACGGGTGTGGAGGGACGACATGGAGGCTCCGGGTTGATGGCCGGGGCACTGCGCCCCGTCCGGTCGCCGGAGGCTCGATGCGCGCTCCGCTTACCGGGAAACTCCGATTTGTGCGGCCAGAAAGGGCCGGAGCGTGCTCGGACCGACGCCCGAACGCCGCGCGGCCGGTAGCGGACGAATCCGCGACCGGCCGCGCCCGCGCGAGGGTCGCTCAGCGAACCCAAATCACGCGCACGCCGTTCGTCATGTTGAACGACGCCGGTGTGCAGAAGTTCGCCGAGTTCCGGTACCAGGCCTGGTATCCGCGCGAGCCGGTGTCGGCGGGCAACGCTACGCGGACCGAGATCGGAGTCTCGCCCGCGGCAGGATAGAGCGCGACGCCGTTCGTCGCTGTCCGCGTCGCGACACGCAGCGTCGTGCCGAGGATGCAACGCAGGCCGTCACCGAACACCGTTCCCGTCGACCCGATCCCAGCGCCTTGGAAGAAGAGGCACGCGGCGCTCGGAGGCAAGCTGCTTGCCACCAGCACAAGCCCGTCCGCGCTCAAGAACGGCGGACCGACAGCGTCCAGCAGCGCGCCGCTGGTCGCCGAGTTCGCGCAGCCGTGTCCGGTCGCGCCCGTGTTGCCGCACGGACAGAAGCTGCCGCTGCCGTCACCAAAGCAAGTGTTCGTCACGAGCGGCGATTCGAAGTACGCGCCGGTCCACACGTCGCCGTTCGAGCCGGAATAGCGCGGCCACGCCAGACCGTAGTACGGATACCCCTGCGAGCCGTCGTTCATACCGCCCGCGATCTGGCCGAACGTCGAGTCAGCCGACGAGAAGTCGATGTTCTGGTGCGGCTCGTCCACGACGATGTCGGTGCCGTTCCAGTGCAGCGTCGCGACGTACTGGTCGCGGTCGGCCGGGTTGCCCTGATAGGTCTCGGAGTAGGTCAGCACGAACCGCTGGCCGTTCGTGTCCACATCGGGCCAGCGCTGGTCCTCGTAGATCGCGCTGTACTCGCGCACGGACACGTCCACGGCGCCCTGGATCGAGCTGCCCGTCAGCACGCGCGCCTCGACGTCCCAATCGCCGTGGTCACGCGCGAACGTGACCATCCACGGCCGCTGTCCGACGGCCCCGTCCAGCACGCTGGAAGCCGAAGGATTCGCGTCGTTCGCCGAGGTCGTGTCGATCGCGAACGCGGGCGTGACGATCTGCCCGTCCCAGCCGATTTGCGCGCCGTACACGTCGACGGTGGCGTTCGTGCGCGCCCACACGACGTTCCAGCGCTGTGTGGCGTAGGGCAGGTGACCGTCCGTCTTCGACACGCGTGGCAGTGAATCCGCTGCCGACGAGTTCTCGATGTACACGATGCCGCCACCCGCGAGCGTGCCGTCCCAGTTCAGGAGTCGTCCGTGAATGTCGAAGTCCGTCGGCGAGTACTTGCGCGTCCAGGCGACGAAGAAGTACGTCGGGCTCGCCAGCGTCGGATCGCCGCCGATGTCGGGGTAGTAGCAGTCGCCCCCCGATGCGCTCTGCACGAGCACCTGGGCCAATTGGCTCGTCGTGCCGGCGTAGTGCGCGCGGCTCATGATCTTGCTCGTCGTGTTGTACACCCACGACACGACGACGTACGTGTCGTGCACAGCGTTGTAGGCGATGCGCGGGTCGTACCAGCTCTCCGTCGTGGAATCGATCCACATGCCTGTCCCGGCGACGGGCTGGCCGTAGTTCAAGTCCTGCGCCCACACGTCGTTGTCCGTCGCGCTGTAGACGAAAGCGTAGGTCGCGCACCAGCGCCCGGCCGTTCCACTGTTCGATACGTCGGGCCCCCCGGTGACCGCGGTTCCGTTCTCCAGCGCGTAGGCCGAGTAGACCGGATCGATCACGATCGGACAGGCTGCGGTCGCCGAGAACGCCGACGGCAGGTCGATGCGAATCGACGCGCCTTCGAGCCGCGTCGCGAGCGCGAGCCGACGTCCCGCCGCGTCGATGGCGACGGCGCCACGGATGCGCACGCCGCCGTGCGGACCGTCGAACTCCAGGCCGTCGGTGCCGACGCGCGCGGCGAGCTCCGTCGCGAACCCGAGGGTCAGCTCGAGGTCGCCTGCGGGGCGCGACGCCAGGACGAAGGTCTGCTCCGCGGTCTCGAGCCCCATGTGCCAGACCTCACGCACGGCGCCGTGGTCGAGGATCACGTCGTCGTCGGCGCGCTGCAGGGCATCTTGGCCCAGCTCCAGCTCTTCACCGCCGATGCGAACGGATGTCAGCTCGACACGCACCGGATAGTTGTGCGGCGCCTGCGAACCGAGCCAAGGGATGAACGTCGTGCTCGCCTCGTCGAAGCGCGCCTTGTACGCACGACCGCGCACCCACAACGCACCGTCACCGGGCTCGTCGAAGCGCACGATCGAAAAGTCGGGACCACCGGTCGAGGTCTCACCGCCGGAGACGCCGACGAACTTCCGCGGCGGTGCGCTCGGCACGTAGCCCGGCGGCACGGCCCGCGTCGGATCGCTGCCGACGGCCTCCGCGGGTGCGACAGCCGGGGTCTTCACGTCGAGCATCCACGGTAGGACGCCCGGGACCTTGGCCGCGGTTTCGCCGGCGAACACTGCCGAGGCGAGGAGGATCGGGACGGACACGTTGAGCAAAGACTTCACGGAGTGACTCCGAGGGATGTGCGACGGGATCGGCACGCTGATCGCGGCCGGCGAACACCCCGGAGGCGACTGCCGCGCCGCGCTTTCTGGAATTCCGAGCCGAATGCAGGGGCAAGCCTCGCCTTGGAGTGCCGCCCGGATCGAATGCGCTCGGGCCGGATCGCGCCTCACGCGACCGTCCCGAACCGGCTCGGACTCCGATCGCGAGAGAAACTGTGGGATCCAGGTGAACTGTCAACCGTTCGTCGTGCTGGACGTGCCCGCGGAACAGAAGCTCCCGCTCTTGCGGTACGGCTCCTGGTGGGCGAGCACAGCGCGTCGAAGGCCGGCCGCAAGGAGTTCGAGAGTATCGGCCTGCTCGAGGTGGGGAACTGGCCCTGCACTTGGAGTGCCGACGAGCGGCCGATCGGAAGCCGCGGCCAACGCATTCCGCCAGCGACACCGCACGGGCCGTGTGTCGTGCTGACGTCTCCGGCGCGCACGACCCCGCCGGTGGAGCGCCTGCCCGCCGGTCTCTACAGCTCGACCCGTTCGATGCAGCCCGCGTGGGCTTCGGCCTCGAGCGAGCGCGGTTCCGCGACCGTGCTCGTCACGCGCAGTGTGACTTTGCCCGCTGGCGCCAGCTCGTACCAGACCGCGCCGCGCGGCAAGTCGCGCGCGCGGAACTCGATGCCCTGCGACGACAGCACGATGCGCGCGCGTTCTTCCGGACCGTCGAACGCGATGCGCAACAGGGCACCGGGCGCCGTCGTGGCGTGTGGCACGAGGCGCACATCGCTGGCCTGGATATCGAACCGCTCGAGCCCGATGTGACCGCGTGCATCGAACGCGATCAGCGTGTGAACGCCCGGCAGCGCTTCGAGGTCGTTGCAAGCGCGCGAACCGTGCATGTGCCAGCGTCCGCCGCCGTTGCGGTGACGCAGGAAGCGCCAGTTCTCGGCCAGCTCGAACGCGATCAGGTTCTCGGTCGCGCCTTCGGGCACGCTCGCGCTCGGCGCGACGGGGATCCACGGACCCTCGGCAGCCTTGTTGTCGGCTGCGGAATCGAGCGCAGAATCCGGCGCGTGAAACGCCAGTTCACGCACCTCGCCCGGCGCGAGCACGAGATCGTCGGCGAGTCCCGCACCGCGACCTGCGGTGGTGCCGGCGTCGAAGCGGATCGCGAGCGGGACTTGCGCGGGCAGGTCGCTGATCTCGAACCTCCCGTCGGCGTCGAGGTCTCCGATCCAGCGCTCGTCGGTGCGCGTCAATCCCGTCCGCGGCGGCCAGCACAGATCCTCCCACGACACGAGCACCACCACATGGTGTCCGGGTCCCGGCGGCAGCAGATCGACGCGCCCGCGCAACGTCGCGCAATCGCGCATGCGGATCGGCGCGGCCCACGGACCGTCCGCGCATGGATCGACGATGGTTCGCGCGTGACCGGGTGCAGTGATGGTGAAGTACTGGACGAGGTCGTAGGGCGCGGGATTCGTGGCGGTGGAGTAAGAGAACGACGGCCTGCCCAGCGCTGCGAACTCGCCCTGTTCGTTCGTGGTGGTCGCTTTGGAACGGAACGCGGGGTAGGGCTCGACCTTCGCGCAGACGACAGGCTCCTCACCCGACTCGCCCGTGACGCGGCCGCCGATCCAGGGTAACGAGGTGTCAGCTTCGCTTGCCGATTGCGCCTGGATTGCCGTCGCGAGTGGCGCAGCAAAGACGACGACGAACAGTGCGAGCGGGACTACCTGGGTTCCAAATCCGCATGCCATCCGATGTCGTCCCATTGGGCTGCGGAGATCCTCTCGAACCTGCCCCGCGGACAGCCGATCGAGATCTCGCCGAAATCGATTCCCGGGTTCGTGTTCGACGTGATCACGAACTGGACCGCGTGTGAGATGCCCGACGCCATCTCGTCGACGTGGACGCTCACCGTTGCGCCGGTCGTGGACCTCTTCGCGGCCAGGACCTCCTCGGGCCTGAACCGCTGACCATCGGACTTCACGAGCGAGCTCGAAGGCAGGACGAAGAGGTCGAAGTTCATGTCGGTGACGCTGATCGCGACCTCGACCGGGCCCACTCGCTCGCGAGTGAGGTTCGCGAGTTGGATCTCGAAGTACCAGGTCAGCCGCTCCGCGAACCCGAAGCGAGCCTCGGGCTGCCGGAGCAAGCCCGTTTGACCGAAGGTGTAGACGAATGGGGGGAGCTCGGAGCGAAGCTTTTCGAGCGGGTTCGACTCCTGCGCGGCAATCCTTCGGTTCGCGGGCGCGATGGGAAAATCTCGCGCGGCAGCCGGGTCCTTCGAAAGCGATCGCGTCAGCAGAACGGTCACGATCGATCCGAGCAGTGCGCCGCCGAGAACGAGCGCGATCCTGTGCTTGGAGTTCTTCATCGGGCGGTCCAGGGGAAGTCTGGCTGCTTCAGGTCGAACGCGACTCGTCGATCGATTGTCCTGTGGCTGCGAGGTCGCGAGGCCGTGTCGTTCGCGATCAGGCCGGTCGCGCCTCAGACATGATGCACCGGACCCGCGCAGCTCGCAGCGGCAAGAATCGTCCGGCGTACGTACACCGGCACCATCTCGCGGCGCCAAGCCTCGTCACCGGGGATGTTCGGCATCGGGTGACACTGCGTGTGCGCGGAGTCGGCGGCGAGGCGCGCGCCTTCTTCGAACTCGGCGGTGTTCGGCGTGCGACCCTGCAAGTGCTCTTGGAAGCGCTTCAGGCGCAGCGGTCGCGCTTGCATCGCCGTCACCACAGCATCGGCGGTGTCGACGGTGCCGTGCGCGTCCAATTCGATTCGGACTGCGACGCCGAACAACGGGAAGTCGATCGATCCGCGCTCGCGCAATTTTCCGTACGCCCCGCGGTGATTGGCGGTCGTCGGCGGCACTTGGATCTCGACCAGCACTTCGTTCGGCTCGAGCTTCTTGTTGTACGTGCCGTCGGCCAGCCACAGGTCGTCGATCGGCAGAGTGCGCCGACCGTTCGGACCCTCGATCACGAGGTTCGCGCGCAACGTCATCAGCGGCGGCGCGGAATCGTTGCTGGCGGCGGCGACGCATTTGGATCCGCCTTCGACGACGTGACACAACGCGCCGTCTTTCTTGAGGCAGAAACCCAGGGCTGCGCGCCAGAAGTACGTCTGGTTGTACCACTGGCAGCGCGTGTCCAAGAGCACGTTGCCGCCCAGCGTGCCCATCGTGCGCAGCTGCGGACCGGCGACGAGTCCCGTCGCTTGCGACAGCGCGGGATAGCGCGCACGCACGATCTCGTTCGCGGCGACGTCGGCCAACGACGTCATCGCGCCGATCGAGGTCCAACCGCCATCGCGCTCGCGGATGCCGCGCAGTTCGGCGATGTCGGCGAGTGACACGACGAGCGGCGGTGTGAACAGCTCGTGCTTCACGTTCGGCAGCAAATCCGTGCCGCCGGCGATGACCATCGAGCCGGGCGTGGACGCGAGCAGCGCGACGGCTTCGGTGACGGTCGTGGGGGACGCGAGCTCGAACTTCGGCAGGCGCAGCATCAGCGTGCACCTTTTGACGGACGCGCGTTCGGCGTGCTCGTGCGACCGGCGTTCGAACCGACGACGGGCGCGTCCGCACCGTGAGAGTTGGCGCGCAACGCCGCGAGCACTTTCCCAGGCGTGAACGGCAAGTGCTTCAAGCGAATGCCGACCGCGTCGAACACCGCGTTGCTGAGCGCGGGCAGGATCGGATGCAGCGGACCCTCGCCCGCTTCCTTCGCGCCGTACGGACCCTCGGGGTCCAGGCTCTCGACGATCAACGCCGCGAACTCGGGCGTGTCGACCGAAGTCGGGATGCGGTAATCGAGCAGATTCGGGCCGGAATGCAGGCCGAAACGGTTGACCTCGTGGTTCTCGAGCAGCGCCTCGGCCAGCCCCATGTACACGGAACCCTCCATCTGTCCCGCGACCAGCATCGGGTTCAGCGCGCGCCCGCAATCGTGCGCGACCCACACCTTGTCGCAGGTGATGCGACCCGTTTCGACGTCGACGGTGACCTCGGCAACGTGCGCGGTGAACGAGTACGCCGGCGACGCGCCGATCGTGCCGCCGCGGTAATCGCCGCCGAGTTTCGGCGTGTTGTACGAACCCGTCGAGCCGAGCGTGTCGAAGCGCACTTCCGTGATCTGGAACGCTTCGCGCATCGGCATCGAGCGCGCGCTGTCCTCGAGGTCGATGCAGCGACCATCGATCAGGCGCACGCGACGCTCGTCGCACTTCCACGCTTCGGCGACAGCGGTGACGATCTGCCGGCGTAGCTTGCGCGCCGCGTCGATCGTGGCGTTGCCGACCATGAACGTGACGCGCGAGCTGTACGCGCCCAAGTCGACAGGGCACAGATCCGTGTCGGCCGCGACGACGCGCACATCGGATACATCCAGGCCGAGTTCCTCCGCGACGAGGTACGCGCACACCGAGTTCGAACCCTGACCGATGTCGTTGCCGCCGGTAAACACCGTGACGAGCCCCGAGCGATCGACCTTCAGCTGCACACCGGCTTGCGGCATGTCGTTCGGGTACACGGGATAGTTCGTGCCCGAGATGTACATCGATCCCGCGATGCCCAGGCCGCGGCCGAATCCGAGCTTGGAACGCCGCGTTTTCCAGCCCGAAGCGCGCTCGACCTCGTCCAGGCACTGCATGAACCCGTTCGACGTGATGCGCTGTCCGTTCACGGTCGTGACGTGCTCGCCGACGAAGTTCTTGCGGCGGATCTCGATCGGATCCATGGCCAACTTCTCGGCGACCTGATCCAGCTGCACCTCGAACGCGAACCGCGGTTGCACGGATCCGTGTCCGCGCTTCGGACCACACGGCGGCTTGTTCGTGAACACGCGCGTCGAATCGAAGCGGTACGAGGGGAAGTCGTACGGACCGGTCAGCAGTTGTCCCGCGTAGTACGTCGTGACGAGGCCGAAGCTCGAATACGACCCGCCGTCGATCAAGATCTTCGCATCGACGCCGTGGACCTTGCCGTCCTTGGTCGCGCCGGTGCGGTACGAGAGCTGCATCGGGTGACGCCCGCGGTGGCAGTAGAAGACCTCTTCTCGCGTGTAGAGCATCTTTACCGGACGCCGCGTCTTCATCGCGAGCTTCGCGACGCAGAACTCGAGGCTGAACGGATCGGACTTGCCTCCAAAGGCTCCACCCAACGCCGGTTGAATGACGCGAATCTTCTGCGGCGGCAGCTCGAGCACACGCGCCAGCGCACGATGCACGTAGTGCGTGATCTGCGTCGACGACCACACGGTCAAGACACCGTCGGCCGAGTACTGACCGACCGCGCAATGCGGCTCGATGGGCGCGTGCGTGGTGCCGTGGAATTCGTATTCGTCCTCGACCACCACATCACACTTGGCGATCTCCGCGTCGACGTCACCGAACGCCAGATGCACGTGTTTGCTGACGTTGCCGTGTTTGTTGTCCTCGTGAATCGCCGGCTCGGCGCGCGTCAAAGCCTCGCGCGGATCCGCAAACACGTGGAGCAGCTCGTACTCGACCTCGATCAGGCGACACGCGGCGTTGGCCGTGTCCTCGTCGATGGCCGCGACCGCCGCGACGGGATCGCCGATGAAGCGCACCTTGTCGACAGCCAACGCGTTCTCGTCCTGCGTCCAAGGGATGACGCCGAACTTGATCGGCATCTCCGCGCCGGTGACGACGGCATGCACACCCGGCAACGCGAGCGCCTTGGACACGTCGATGCGCACGATGCGCGCGTGCGCATGCGGCGACCGCAACGTCTTCGCATGCAGCATGCCCGGCAACGTGATGTCGTCCGCGTACTGCAGCGCCCCCGTCGCCTTGGAGAGCCCATCGATCTTCTGCCGCGGCTTGCCGATGACACGAAAATCCGTGTTCGCCTTGGCCCCCGGCTCGTTCGCACCAAACGGCGCCCCGGTCCCGTGCTGAGCGCGCGCCGCCATCAGCGCTCCCCCCCCGATCCCCAACACAGCCCACTTGTGCCAGGCACAGTTGGACCATGTTCGCCCGAACGCCGCCGAAGTGTGCCTGGCACAGGTCGGAGGTGTTCACCTGACAGGGGGCGCTCCTTCTCAGCGCTTGCGTCGGCATGGATCGGGGGCATCAGGTTGCCTCTCCCGTGCGCGGGCTGTCGTCGCGATCGAGGTCTTGGCGCGCCTTTGCGAGCGCAGCTGCTGCTTCGCGAGCGCGGCGCTGCGCCTCGGCCGGCTTCATGCGCTGCTCTTCCCAAGCGCGCGGCGCCGGCGCGACGCCGAGCGATTCCGCGACAGCCAGCTCGACCGCCTCGAAGATCTGTGTGTACCCCGTGCAGCGGCACAGATTGCCGCTGAGCGCGTTGCGGATCTCGCCGCGCGTCGGACACGGGTTCGAGTTCAGCAGCGCACGCGCCGACAGCATCATGCCCGGCTGACAAAACCCGCACTGCAACGCGCCGCACCGATCGAACGCCGACTGGATCGGATCCGGCCCCTCGCCACCGCTCGCGACGTGCAGCGGCATCAACCCTTCGATCGTGGTGATCGCGCGACCCTCGGCCATTGCGGCGAGCGTGAGACACGACAGCTGCGGCTTGCCGTCGACGAGCACCGTGCACGCGCCGCAGTCGCCCTTGTCGCAACCCTGCTTGCTGCCGGTCAGATCGAGCCGGTAACGCAAGACCTCGAGCAAGGTCCAGTGCGCCGGCGCGGCAGTCTCGAGGATGTCTCCGTTGACGTTCAGGCGCAGGGTGCGCATCGGCGGGATTGTCGCCGGATTCGTGGGAGGGGACAAGCGCGACGGGAGTTGGATCGCTCGTGCAACCCGACTTCGACAGCGCAGCCGCCTCTTGGCGGCCCGGATCGGCTCGAGTACGGTCTGGTCGCTTGGCCGCGGCACCTCCCTCCGATCTCTCGATCCGTGTCCGCGCGTTCGAGTGGTTGAGGGAACAGACCGCGATCCACGGAGACGTTCTTCCGTGGACGCGGCTGACGCACGGCTTCGCGTTCGACGGCCGGCGAGTTCCGCTCGCCAGCATGCAGGGGATCTTCAAGCCCGCGGTGTGCGCCCTGCCGCTGTCCATTCGCACGGGCAAAGGATCGCCCTACGACGACCACTTTCGTGACGATCGGCTCGCTTACAGCTACCGCGGAACGGATCCTCGTCACCGCGACAATGTCGGGCTTCGCGAGTGCCTGAGGCAGGGAATCCCGCTCGTCTATCTGCACGCGGTCTCAAAAGGCCAGTACTTGGTCGTTGCGCCGGTCCGCATCGTGCAGGACGAGCCGCAAGCGCTCCGATTCTGGGTGCAGGCCGAGTCGGAGCAGATCGAACTGGCCACGCCGATGCTGAGTGGTTCCCTCGGCGGTGCCGACATCATCGACGATGCTCGTCGTGCCTACTCGACTCGACTCGTCCGTCAGCGAC
Source organism: Planctomycetota bacterium (assembly GCA_038318285.1). Classification (GTDB taxonomy): domain Bacteria; phylum Planctomycetota; class UBA1135; order UBA1135; genus JAEUHZ01. Next base: position 11,184 of record JBBQCC010000086.1, read on the forward strand.
TTCACCAGCGCGGGTTCCGCGAACGAGTCCTGGCTGCATACCGGGACAGGTGCGCGATGTGCAGCCTTCGCCACCGAGAACTCCTCGACGCTGCGCACATCAAGCCGGACACCGCCGGAGGGGATCCTCAGGTTTCGAACGGCCTCTCCCTGTGCAAGATCCACCATGCGGCGTTCGACATCGGAGTCCTTGGGGTGCGGCCCGATACTCTGCGTATTCACGTGCGTCGCGACGTCCTGGACGAAGTCGACGGTCCCATGCTCCGTCACGGGCTGCAAGCACTCGAGGGCGAGCGGATCCTGCTCCCGACGCGGGTTGCGCAGCACCCGGATCCCGTGCTGCTCCAGTGGAAGTGGGATCGGTATCTCGATGCCGGCTGAGGGGCCGCGAGACGAACGGCCTCGTGATGAGCGATGGGCTCGTCTACCGCGATCCCGACGGCAGGGGTAGTCTCGGTCTGCTCGCAGCGCGGTCCGTCGAGAAGCGTCGACCGCGTGCCACTCATCGAGACACCCCAGCCAGACAGTAGGAGCACGCGATGCATCGGCATTCGATCGTCACCCTTGCCCTCTTCGCCACCCTCGGCGCGACCCCGCTCCTCGCGCGGCAGAGTTGGTCGGTTCCGAGTCATCCCGACCTGCTCGAGACGCTCGAGGACGCGCAGGGCCAGCGCGACAGCGTCGTCAAACCGCGCGCGATCGACGGCGCGCCGACACCCCAGTCCAACCTGATCTCGAACTGGCAAGCCCTCGGACCGTTCGGCGGTGACATCGACGACGTGCAGTCTTCGCCGACGAATCCGAACATCGTGCTCGCGGGTCTCGCACCTTCCAGCGGCGGCGGCGGAGCGATGTACCGCTCGACGGACGGTGGCGCGAGCTGGACGACGGTGCCGACGCTCGACGGCAAGCTCGTTCACGACATCGCGTTCGCTTCGGACGGCACGGCGTACGCCGGCACGATCGACGGCGTGTGGAAGAGCGTCAACGACGGCGCGACGTTCACCGCGCTGAACCTGGGCATCGGCGTGAACGATCAAGTGTTCGACGTCGACGTCGATCCGAATAATCCGATGGTTCTGTGGTGCGGCGTCGCCGACGCGCTCGGCAGCCAAGCGGTCAACGTCCTGCGCTCGACGAACGGCGGCACCACCTGGGTGAACCGCACGCCGCCGCTCGCGGCGCCGCAGAGTTGCTCCTCGATCGCGATCGATCCCGCGAACTCGGACCATGTGTTCGCCGGATTCCGCGGCTTCGGCGGCGGCGGGCAGGTGTGGGTCACCTCGAACGGCGGCGCCAGTTGGACGAACCGTTCCGCGGGTCTGCCGGGCACGCCCGTCAACGATCTCGAGTTCGCGGGCGCGCTCATCTATGTGGCCGGCGGACAGCTGTTCGGCAGCCAGAACTTCGGCCTGTTCAGCTCCAGCAACGACGGCGCGACGTGGAACCAGCGTCACGACGGCACGTGGACAAACCTCGTGTCGCAGGACATCGCCGTGGATCCGAACAACGCCAGCATCCTGTTCGTCGGCTCGGCCGGCGCGGGCCTTTATCGTTCGACGAACGGCGGTTCCGCGTGGACCACGATGGTCGGCGGGACCGGTTCGCTGTCGGTGAACGCGGTCAGCTTTGCGCCGGGTAGTTCGAGCACGCTCTACACGGGTTCTGCTTCGAACGCGGTATGGAAGAGCACGGACGCGGGCGCGAACTTCGCCGCGTCGTCGAACGGAATCGGCGCGCTCGACGTGTTCTCGATCACCGCGAATCCGCTGAACGAGAACGAGCTCGCCATCGCGTTCCAGGGTCAGAACAACGGCGGCGTGTTCACCTCGCTCGACGCGGGTGCGACCTGGTCGCTCGCTGCGCTGCCGGGCACGCGCTACCAGCACGTGCGCTTCTCGCCGCAAGGAACGCTGTACGCGATCTCCGACGGTCCGACGACGATCGGTGCCGAAGGTCTGTACCGACGCACGGGTTCCAACTGGTCGTCGATCGGCCCGGACCAAGGCACGCTGTTCGAGTCGGAGCTCTTCGGTCTGCGCGTCAGCGCGAACGATCCGAACTTCATCGTCGCGGTCGGCGCGGACTTCGGCGTCGCCGGATTCGAACCGACCGTGTGGCGCACGACGAACGGCGGCGCGATGTGGACGAAGGTCTATGAAGGCGCGATCACCAATCGTCCGCTGCAGGACGTTCTCACGATCGCACTCTCGGCCGACACCGTCTGGCTTGCGTCGTACGTGGACTTCAGCGGCGGAGGCGCGGGCGGTGTTCTGCGATCCAGCAACTCCGCGGTCACGTGGGCTCCGTCGAACACGGGTTTGTCGGCGCAAATGCAGTCGTTTTCGATCGCGGAATCGCCGCCCTTCGGCGTTGTGTACGCGACGAACAGCGCCTCGGCATCCGGCAGCGGACTGTTCCGCAGCCAGAACGGCGGCGTGACTTGGAGCCCGACCGGTTTCGTCGGCCAGGTCTACGAGGTGGAGACGGATGGCAACGTCTACATCGCACAAGCCGGCGCGGTGCGCGTGAGCGCGTCGACGGACCTCGGCGCCACGTTCACGCCCTACGCAGCGGGTCTCGCCACGAACGACTTCCCGCGGGACCTGAGACGCGCGACGGGCACGGGGTCCCATCTCCTCTACGCCGGAACGCGCGGCTCGTACTCGACAGTCATCTTGCCGGTACCGGGGGCCTACTGCGACGGCAGTGTGACCGGACGCTGTCCGTGCGCGCCGCCGAGTGCGGTGGGCGAGGGCTGCCTCAACTCGTTCGGCACGGGCGGATCGCTCACGGCGACCGGCGCGAACTCGGTGTCCGCGGACACGTTCATGATGACCGCGAGCGGTCTCCCTCCGACGGCGTCCACGCTGTTCTTCCAAGGCACGGATCAGCAGAACTTCGGGGACGGCTCCGTGTTTGGCGACGGCTTGCGTTGCGTCGCGGGCTCGATCGTGCGCCTCGGCACGAAGACCGCGAGCGGCGGCATCGTGTCGTACCCGGGCGTGGGGGACATGTCGGTCTCCATGCGCGGTCTCCTGCCGCCGAGCGGTGGATTGCGCTACTACCAAGGCTGGTACCGCAACGCGGCGAGCTTCTGCACGGTGAGCACGTTCAACCTGACGAACGGG
>JBBQCC010000087.1:0-14312 GCA_038318285.1 Planctomycetota bacterium
CTGCCCTGGATCGTCAGCGGCCTCCTGTTCACGGTTCCATCGCTCTTCATCGGGCTCACGGAACCGCCAACGATGCCGCGCGCCGTGCTGGCGCGCGCGCGCACGCGCGGCATCCGCTGGTACTGCGCGCCGTGGATGCCGGGCGGCGGTCGCGCCGTCCTCTTGCTGTGGGTGAACTTCACTCTCGCAATTGTCGCGGGTGCGCTGGCCATCGTGCGTTCCGGGCGCGCGGATGCGGACGGGCTGCGAATGCTCGGATCGTTGGTCGCGATCGAGGCTTGGATGTACGTCGTCCTGCTCTTGCCCAGCGGCATCGGTTCGCGCTGGCTCGCCCGCGCCTGGGTGCGTGGACTCGTCCGGATCGCGACGGTGTTGTTCCCGATCTTGCTGCTCCTCGTGCCGACCTTCGTCCTCTTCCTGCTCGGAGGCACTGCGCAGCCCTTCGATCACGCCGGGAACCCGGTGCACTTCGCGACGACGATCCGCGAGTACGGCGAGACCAGCGACCTCCTGGGCCTCGGGCTGCTGGTCGCCGCGTGCGCCATCGCCACGATCCTCAACGCGCCGCGCGCGATCGCATCCTTCGGCGAGTTGAAGCGCGACCGCGCGCATCGCGCCGCGCTGTTGCACGCCGAGACCGCCCAGACTGCCGAAGCGGAGGCCGCGCGTGCCCAAGCCCAGCTCTGAGGCTCGGCGTATCGGCGTGCTGCACACGCTGGCGCTGCTGGGCGACACGCAGCGCGGCAGCGTGGGCGAGCGTCTCGCGCGCGGCACCGGTTCGAGCCTGGAGTACCAGGATCGCCGCGCTTACCGCGCCGGCGACGACGTGCGGCACGTCGATTGGCGCGCGCTGGCGCGCACCGACCAGATTCTCGTGCGCCAGTACCGCGAGGAAGTGTTGCCGCGCGTCGAGATCCTCGTCGATCCGTCGCGCTCGATGGCGATCGAGCCCGCGAAGGCCCAACTCGCGGTCGACGTGACGACGATGCTCGCCCTCGCCGCGCGCGGCGCAGGATTCCAGACCGTGCTGGCGTTGGCCGGGGATCGGCCCGAAATCGTCGCCAGCGCGCAGTTCGATGCGGAAGGCGTCGAGTTCGAATCGCGCACGGCCTGGCCCCTGGCGCTGACTGCGGCGCTGTCGACGCTTCGAGCTGGATCGATGCGCGTGCTGGTCAGCGATTTCCTTTTCGCGCACGACGCGCGCGAGCTGATCCGACCGATCGCGACGCGTGGTGGGGGACTGGCGCTGGTGCAGATCCTGGGCGATTCCGACGTGCGGCCCGAATCCGACGCGGCCTTGCGCCTCACCGATGCGGAGTCCGACGCGACGCGCGATCTCGTCCTCGATCGCCGCGCCGTGCAGCGCTACCTGGAGCGACTCGAGCGCCTGACGCTGGCCCTGAACGAGGAGTGTCGCCGCGCCGGCGCGCGCTTCGTGCGCCTCGAGTCCGCCGCGACTCTGCCCGATGCGGCGCGCGCCCTCCTGGCGGCGGGCATCCTCGACATGGACGCCGCATAGAGGTCGCGCGGGGCCGGCTTGGCGGGCGAGTTCCGAATTCCGCGGCGGAACCGACGCGACCGAGCCCGGTTGCAGGTATCGAACCGCTCGCGGGCACACGACGAACCGACGGCCCCGAGGACGCGCTCCGCGCCCTTGGACCTCCAGGACGAGCGGAGCACGAGGATCGACGCATGCACTCGGAAAACGATTCGACGGCGGGCGAGTCCGCCCCGCCCGTCCCTTCGCGACGCGGGCTTCTCACCGCCGGTCTGACGGCGGGAATCGGCGCCGTCACCTGGGCCGCCGCCTCGCCGAACGCCGCCGCGCAATCCGTCTCCGCGGGGTCGCACCAACGCCGCTCGCCCGTCCCCGCGGGCGAGTTGCGTTTCCTGGTCGATCGCGTGACGAACGGCTGGTCCGCGTCGGAGTGGGCGCACGCCGGATCGCTCGGCTACGCCGCCTACCTCGAGGAACAACTGCACCCCGAGACGATCGTCGAGGATCCGACGCTCGTGACGCTGCTCGGCGGCTTCGCCACGCTCGGACTCTCCTCCAAGCAGATGTACGACACGTACTTCGGCCCCAGTGCCACGCAGTCGGGGACGATCCCGATCAACGAGCTGGAAAACGCGGCGCTGCTGCGCGCAACGCTGTCGCGCAAGCAGCTGTTCGAGCGCATGGTCGAGTTCTGGACCGACCACTTCAACGTCACGCACGACGACGGTCAGGTGCGCTGGTTGAAGACCACGGAGGACCGCGACGTCATGCGCGTCCACGCGCTGGGATCCTTTCGCAGCCTCCTCGGCGCCGACGCGAAGAGTGCGGCGATGCTGTATTACCTGGACAACTTCCGGAACTTCGCCGGCGCGCCCAACGAGAACTACGCACGCGAGTTGATGGAGCTGCACGCGCTCGGCGTCGGCAACTACACCGAGAACGACGTGCGCGAGGTCGCGCGCTGCTTCACGGGCTGGCAGTACTTTCCGACGAACGTGGCAAACCACGGGGACTTCCGCTTCAACCCGGCGCAGCACGACGACGGCGCGAAGACCGTGCTGGGTGTCGCGATCCCCGCCAACGGCGGAATTCAGGACGGCGAAACGGTGCTCGACATCCTCGCCGGGCATCCCGCGGCCGCGCAGTTCGTGTCGCGCAAGCTGCTGCGCTGGTTCCTGACGCCTGCGCCCTCGCAAGCGGTTGTCGACCAAGTCGCCGGTGTGTTCCAAGCGACGAACGGCGACCTGCGCGCGGTCGTGCGCGCGATTTTCGATCCCGCGCTCGTCATCTCCGTGCCGGCGGCGAGCAAGCCGAAGATCAAGCGGCCGTTCCACTTGGTCGCATCGATGCTGCGCGCGACGAGCCCCGTGATCACGACGGTGCAGTCGCTGCTGACGGACCTCGACGGCATGGGGCATCGCCCGATGCGTTGGCCTGCGCCGAACGGATACCCGGACGCGAACGAGGTGTGGGGGCAGAGCGTGCTCGCGCGCTGGACGTTCGCATCGCGCTACGGCGGCGGCGTCACGGGCGTGCCCTGGAGCCCGACGGCGCTGTTTGGGACGACGCCGAAGTCCGCACTGGCTGCACGCGCGGCGGACGTGATGCTCGGCGGCGCCATCGCCCCCGAGGATCTCGCCGGCGTGCAGGCCTACGCCGACGCCGCGCCCGTGCTGAACGACGCGCTGCGTCGCGAGATCATCGCGCTCATCGCGCAGGCCCCGAGCTTCCAATACCACTGAGGAGACAGCGCCGTGAGCCACAACGAATCCAATCGCTTCTCCATCGATCGCCGCAAGTTCCTCGGCACGAGCGCGACCGGCATCGCCGCAACCTTGGCCGCGACGAGTTGGTTGCCGCGCGTCGCGCGCGCAGGCACGGCCGGGACGAGCCGTGACACGCTCGTTGTCGTGTTCCTGCGCGGCGCGAGCGACGGCCTCACGATGTGCGCGCCGTACGGCGATCCGCGCCTGTACGCGCTGCGACCCACGCTCGCGATCCAACCTCCCGGCTCGACGAACGGCGCCCTGGACCTCGACGGATTCTTCGGCTTCGCGCCGGCCATGGCGCCGCTGCTGCCCGCGTTCCAGAGCGGCCGGCTCGCGGTCGTGCACGCCGCGGGGCTGCAGGATCCCTCGCGGTCCCACTTCGACATGCAGAAGTGGATGGAGTTCGGCGTCGACGGCGCGAACTCGACCGGCGTGTTGAGCGGATGGGGCGGGCGCTACCTGCAGACCATCGCGCCCGCGGGATCGGGCTTGCTGCGCGGGTTGGCCGTCGAGAAGACGCTCACTCGCTCGCTCGCCGGCGGACCGGCGTGCACCGCGGCGCCCGTTCCGGGCTCGTTCACGATGCCGGGTATCGCGTCGACGGCTGCCGCGCGGCGCGCGACGCTCGAAGCGATCCACACGGGCGAACCCTTCCCGCTGGGGCCTTCCGCGCTGAACACGTTCGCGACCATGGACCTGCTCGCGACGATCGACTTCGCGAACTACCAGCCTTCCAACGGGGCGATCTATCCGTCGACGAGCTTCGGCGCGAAGCTCGAGAGCGCGGCCGCGCTGATCAAGGCGAACCTCGGCGTCGAAGTCATCGAGGCCGACCTCGGTGGTTGGGACCATCACAATCAGCTCGGTCCGATCAACGGGCAGATGGCGACGTTGATGAGCGAGCTGGCGAGCGCGCTCGCCGCGTTCGAGAGCGACCTGTCCGACGCCTCACTGGCGCTGCGCCGCACGACCGTCGTCGTGATGTCGGAGTTCGGCCGTCGCGCGGGTGAGAACGCCAGCGCGGGCACGGACCATGGTCACGGCAACTGCATGCTCGTCCTGGGCGGGCACGTGAACGGCGGGCAGGTCTTCACGACCTGGCCGACGCTCGACGCCAACGCGCTCGACAACGGCGACTTGGCGATCACGACCGACGTCCGCGACGTTCTGGCGGAGATCCTGGCCGAACGGATGAGCTGCACGTCGCTCGGGACGGTGTTCCCGGGCTTCACGCCCACACGTCGCGGCATCGTCGGCTGAATTCCCGGTCCGAATGCGGATCCGACACCCCACGCCGCAGGTGAGGCGTAGGATCGGCTCCCGCATCGAGCGCTGCCCCCCCCCGGGCCTTCGTCAGCGTTCCAATCCGACTGGAGAGTCCCATGTCCGTATCCCGATCCTCGTCGTGGCTGGTCGCTGCGGCGCTCGCAGTTCTCGCGACGACCGCTCCCGCACAGATCGTCGAACGCCTTTCGCGATTGGAAGGCGCGCAGGAAGTCCCACCCGTCAGCTCGCCCGCGCGCGGCCTCGGATTCTCCGTCATCGACATCGCGGCCAGCACGCTCACGTACCGCGTGGCGTTCCTGGGGCTCAGCTCGCCCGAAACGATCGCGCACATCCACGGCTTCGCCGCCCCCGGCAGCTCGGCGGGCGTCTTGCAGCCCCTGCCCCTTGGTTCGCTGAAGTGCGGTGTGTGGGGGATGACGACGGCGCAACAGGCGAACGTGCTCGCGGGTCTCGCCTACTACAACGTGCACAGCGTGACGTTCCCCGCCGGCGAGATCCGCGGACAGATCGACATCGCGCCCGATCAACCGACGTTCTGTTACGGCGACGGCAGCGGCGCAGCCTGTCCCTGTGCGAACTTCAGTTCTGTCGGCGACGACGAGGGCTGTCTGCACTCGCTCGGATACGGCGCGCGCTTGCGCGGTTACGTCGGCCCTTCGCCGAGCGCGAGCCTCTCCAACGACAGGCTCGTGCTGCACGCGCTGCGCATGCCGCCGAACACCGCGGCCTTGTTCTTCCAGGGCACACTGATGGCCAGCGGCGGAGCGGGCGTCCCGTTCGGTGACGGCTTGCGCTGCATCGACGGCAACGTGCGGCGGCTCGCGATCAAACAGGCCTGCGGCGGCCAAGTTGGCCTGCCCGAGCCGGGAGACCTCGCGCTCAGCGTCGCCGGCGGCATCGGTGTCCCGGGCACGATTCTCTACCAAGCCTGGTACCGGAATCCGCCGGTTTTCTGCACCGCGGCGACCTTCAACCTGACGAACGGCGTCAGCGTGACCTGGGTCCCATAACCGTCGCGGCGGCCCGACGGCGGCCAGAGCTGTGGCGGGGAGTGGTGCCCTGAGTAGAATCCGCGCGGCCCCATGGAGAACTGGTTCACCTCCTCCGTCACGGTGTTCGTCGTGCTCGCGCTCACCTCCGAGCTGCTCGAGCGCTGGCGGCCCGCGCGGCGCGTCGACCGCCTGCGTCACATCGTGACGGACCTCGGCTCGTTCGGACTGGCGGTCCTGCTGAACCGCTCGATCGACGCGATCTTCGCGCCGATCATCGCGATGCACGCACCGGAGTCGGTCACGTCGGTGTTGGGCGGACTGCGCGAATTGTCGACCTGGGCCAAGCTAGGCATCGCCGTCGTGCTGGCCGACTTCTGCCTGTACTGGATTCACCGCGCACAACACACGTGGGACTGGGCCTGGCGCACGCACGCGTGGCACCACTCGATCGAGGAGCTGTACTGGTTCTCGGGCTTCCGCACGAGCTTCCTGCACTCGCTCATCTACAACATCCCGCAGGTCGCGATTCCCGTTCTGCTGCTGGGCATGAACACCGTCGAGACCGCCGTCGCGTTCGCGATCGGCATGGTCATCCAGTTTTGGGAGCATGTGAACTGGCGCGTCGACCTGGGCAAGCTCGACCGCGTGATCGTCACGCCGGACTACCACCGCGTGCATCACTCCGTGACGGCGAACCCGGTGAAGAACCTCGCACCGACGTTCAGCCTGTGGGATCGCCTGTTCGGGACGTGGGTCGACCCGCGCACGGTGCCGCTCGAGACGCCGCTCGGCATCGGCGAGCCGATCGCGAAGCGCGCGGTGCCGCGGATGCTCGCGGGGATCTGAACATTCGGATCGGCCTCACGGTGACCAAGTCACGACGAGACCGTTCGTCAAGTTGAACGTCTGCGGCGCGCAGAAGTTCGCGGCGTTGCGATACCACACTTGGTAGTAGCGTACGCCGGGCGCCGAGATGCCGCCGCGCAGCGCGACGGTCGGATCTCCGATGCCCGGGTACGACGACGCACCGCCCGCGTTCGACTTCGTGCCGATCCGCACGATCGAGCCTCCGCAGCAGCGCAGACCGTCGCCGAACGCCAGGCCCGCGCCGAAGTTCTGGTCCTGCGTGCCCTGGAAGTAGAGCGCGGAGCTGTTCGGCATCATCTCGCCGCGCAGCTCGAGCGTGTCGGCGGAGAGGCTCGCGAACCCGGCTGCGCGAAGTGTCGATGCCGTGCCGAGTGAGTTGACGCAACCAGAGTCCGCGCCCACCGGGCTCGCGTTGCCACACGGACACGCCGTACCGGATCCGTCGCCGAAGCAGAAGGGAACGCCGCCCAGGTTCACCGAATTCGCGTGGACCTCGATGCGCAGTCCACCCAATTCCTCGTGCAGCACCGTCGCTGCGACCACGACGATGCCGGCGTCGGCCGCGATCTCCGCGTCGCCCTCGGGGATGCGCACGTCGTTCGCGACCGGCGAACCGCAGAGCTGCACCACGCTTCCGTCCGTCGCGATCACCGCCTCGTACAGATCGCTGAGTCCGGGCTCGAGCAGGGGGTGTGCACGGTAGTCCGTCCACGTGACGCGAAAGTTCGTGCCGTCGAATGCGGCGCGCGGATCGAACTGCCTGTTCAGCGCCTGACAGAGCGGCACGCCCAGGTTCGTGTCGAGCAGAGTTCCGTCCTTCATGAAGCGGCGGAAGTGCACGTTTCCGTTCTGCGAAGTCGACGTGCTGGCGACGAAGGCCAAGATCCCCATGTCGCCGTCGCGCGCGAGACCATGGATCGTCTCGCTGGCTCCTTGCGCGAAGTAGAAGGACGGCGCCACGGTTCCGTCCTCGAAGACGAACGTGCCACTGACGCCGCCCGAGGCGACGATCCAACGGTCGTCGAAGCCCATGACGTCGGGAAAGCCGCTGCTGCCGCCCAGAGTCAGGTACGGGCTGTCGAGCAGCGCGCCGTCCGAGCCCTGCACACGCATCGCGCGGATGTACTCGGTCGATTGATTGTGGTCCCAGGCGACGATCAAGAACTTGCCATGCTCGGTCGCCGAGACGGCCGGTCGTTCGCCGCGCAAGTAGTTGATCGGTACGGAGTCGGGCAGGGATCCATCGAGCGCGACGCGACGCCCGAAGGTGTGTCGCAGCGTGCCGAAGTTGTCATCCCAAACGACGAGCCAGTGTGCGCCGTCGAAACCGACGTCCATGCTGCGGATGCGGCCGTCGCCGGAGAACAAGACGATCGGCTGCGTATCGATCGGCGAACCGTTTCCGCTCAGGCGTTGCGCGCACACTTGCGTGACGCCCGAAGTGCGGCGCAAGAAGCCGACGAGCCATCCGGCCGACGCCGAACCCGCGATCACGGGCCGCGACTGCGTCGCCGGAGAAACGCTGAGTTGCAAGATCGCGCTGCCGATGCCCGCCGGACTCACCTGGGCGCCGAATACGTCGGCGACGTCGGGTCCGGCGATCGACACGGCGGAAACGCTCAAGTCGTTCCATACGACCTGCGCGCGATCGAGTCCGGTTGCCACCGAGAACTCTCGGATCGTGTTCGCGGTGGTGACCGTCGTCGGGCTGCCCGCGACAAGTGCGCCGCTCGGCGTGACGTGCGACAGGTAGAGAGCGTCGTTGCCGCCGATGCCCAGCGAGGAGAACGCGACGACCCAGTTCGTCCCGTCCCAGGCGCAGTCGGTCTCGGGGCCATACGAAGTGCCGCTGCCGGCGTAGAGCGCACCGCCGGGGATCGCGACGACGCCCGTTCGTGAAACCGGCGTCCCGCGGGCGCCGGCGAACGTCGCGAAAAAGTCGGATCCATTCGACGTGACCTCGGGCTTGGTCGCGCTCGTGCTCAGCGCGAACTCGGCGCCGATCGGCACAAGATTCGTCCCGACGAGACGCCCGTACGAGCCGCTGTAGGCCTTTTCGTACACGACGAGGTATCGATCGACGGCGAAGTCGAGGTCGACGTTCACGGGATACGTGAACTGCGCGCCCGGTAGCACGGTCTGCTTCTGCGTGACGAAGCCCAACGGATGCACGATCGCGCCGTCGAGCGTCTCTGCAGCGGCGCCCTGCAAGTAGTCGTTCCACACGACGAGCCAATTCACACCGTCGCTCGCGACGATCGGATCGCGCTCGTCGAAATCGTCGCCGTCCTCGATCAGGATCGGCGGGTTGTCCAACACGGTCCCGTCGGGTGCGACGCGCGCGGCATAGATCCCGCTCGTGACGTAGAACTGCGTCGTCCGCGACGACTGCCACACCACGAGCCAATGCGTGCCGTTCCAGGCGACGCGCGGCTTGACCTGATCGAACGTGTCCTGGTTCACGACGATCGGCACGGTGTCGATGAGCGCTCCGTTCGCGTCCAAGCGCGCCGCGTAGATGTCGCGGTTCGGGTTCAGCCCCGTCGGCGCCTGCACGAATCCGCCCTGCGCGGCGCGGTTGTCCTCCCACACGGCGAGCCAGCCCGAGCCGCCGCGCGCGACCGTCGGCAGCGTCTGGTCTCCGGCCGAGACCCCGGCGGCGAGATCCCCCGGCAGAACGAACTGCGCCTGTCCGAAGGCGGGCGCGACGGCACCGATCAGGAGGAGGAAGGCAGAAGGGAGGCAGTGTCGGGTCATGGCGGGGTCTCGTCGGAGTTCACGGAACGACGGTGCCTGCGCAAGGCGCGGACCACCCTCCCGCGCGGCCCGGACGCCGCGTGCACGCCGTCCAAACCCAGATCCACGTCCAGATCGTGGACGCGCCTCCAGGATCTGGATGCTCGCGCGAGGCGGGATGGGCTGTGAGCGTCCCGACAGGTGCGGCACGTGGATTGGATTGGTCCGGGGTCGTCCCAACGCACCGGAGAATCTCATGACCCAAGTCCGCAACGCTTCCTGGTTTCAGCCCGTCTTCGCCGCCCTCGTTCTCGTCGCAGCGCCGATCGACGCACGCGCGCAGTGGACCGTCCAGTACCCGCCGCAGCTCGCGAGCGCGCGCGACATCGACGTGCTTTCGGCTGTCAACCTCTGGGTCGCGACGTCGGCCGGCGAGTTGCGCCACACGACGGACGGAGGCGTGAACTGGTCGCAAGTCTCCCTCGCCGCGAGCGAGCTGTCGGCCGTGACCTTCGCGACCGGCGCCTTGGGCTGGGCCGGAGGCGACGGCTTGTGGCGTTCCACCGACGCGGGACAGAACTGGACGCGCACACACCTCCAGTCGGGAATCGTCGCTCTCGCGTTCGCGGACACGCAGAACGGAATCGCCGTGACGTCGTCGGGCAGCGCGCTGCGCACGCAGAACGGCGGTCAGACGTGGCTCGGTCCCGTCGCGCTGCCGGGTGCGCCCGTGCTCGATGACGTGCACGCGTTGCCGGGCGGGCTCGTCTGGGCCTGCGGTGCGGGCGGAATGCTGTTCACCAGCGCTAACGGAGGCGCGACGTGGAGCGCGCTCGCGAGCGGCACGACCGCCAACCTGCGCGCCGTGCACTTCACGGATTCACTGCACGGATGGATCTGCGCCGACGCGCAGATCCGTGCGACGACCGACGGCGGCGCGTCGTGGACGGTGCAGCCGAATCCGAGCGGCCAAGTGCTCGAGGACGTCTTCTTCCTCACCGACCAACGCGGCTGGGCCGTGGGCCGAACCGGCGCGCGCCTCTCGACATCGAACGGCGGTACGACGTGGACAACGAGCACCGGCGGTTCGAGTCCCGATCTCCTGGCCGTCGAATACGCCGATTTCCTGCGCGGCTACGCGTCGGGACCGAACGGCGTCGTCGTGCGCACCGACGATGGCGGCGCGACGTGGACTTCCGTCGCCGGGGGTACTGCGGTGATGCCGCCCTCGGTGTGGGGGATCGACGCGACGGACGCTCAACACGCCTGGGCCACGACGCGCGACGAGGAGATCCTGCGCACCACGGACGGCGGGACGACTTGGTCGTCGGCCTCGCCCGCCGCGAACTTCCAGTGGAACGACATCAGCTTCGTCGACGATCTGCACGGCTACGCGTGCGGCGAGAAGCAGGCCTATTTCCCAGCGGTCGCATGGACGAGCGACGGTGGTCAGTCGTGGAGCACGAAGTACTTCGGCCTGATGGTCGATTTCAACGACGTCGAGACGTTGAGCGCCACGACCGCGCTCGTGGCGGGCAGCACGTTCGTCTGGCGCACGACGGACGGCGGCCTGACGTGGCCGTCCGTGGCACCGCAACCCTACGGCACGTACCACGGGATGGACTTCGCCGACGCCAACGTGGGTTGGATCGCGGGGACGCAGATCTTCCGAACGGACGACGCTGGATCGACGTGGGTTCACCAACTGACACCGGCCGAAACGGTGCAAGACGTCGACTTCGTCAGCGTGTCGACGGGTTTCTGCGTGGGCCGAAACGGCTCGTTCCTGAAGACGATCGACTCCGGCGTGAACTGGATCGCCGGCACGGTGCCCGGCGCGCCCCACCTGAATGCGGTCTCGGCCGTGGACGACATGAACGTCTGGGTCGCGGGCGATCACGGCTTCGTCGCGCGCAGCAACGACGGGGGCGCGACGTGGACCGTGGAGGACGCGGGCCTCGACACGAACGCGTATCCCTACACGATGAAGTTCGTGAACCCGACGGACGGCTGGGTCGGCGGTTGGACGGGCATGTCGATCGTCGCACGCCGCGGAACCCCGTGCGTGGCGCCGACGACGTACTGCACGGCCAAACTGAACTCGCACGCCGGTCTGTGCCGTCTCGACACGGTCGGGACTCCGCGCGCGGCTGCGACCGATTTCGCGATCACGTACCAGGGGGCGATCGCCAACCAGTTCGGCGTGCTCGTCTACTCGACGCAGGGCCGCGCCGATGTTCCGTTCCTGGGCGGGACGCGCTGCATCGCGCTGCCGATGATCCGCACGGGAAACTTCTCGACGGGCAGCACGGGCGCGGGCTCGCGGCCGATCACGATCACGCCGAGCATGGTCGGGACGACGCGCTGGTACCAGGTCTTCTACCGCGACGTGCAGAGCTTGGACGGGACCGGGATGGGCATTTCGGACGCTGTCGAGGTCGCGTTCTGCGGCTGAATCTCGAACTGGGCCGGGAAGGCGGACCGTGGATCTCGCGTTGAGTTCGCGTGTGATCCACGGGATGACTAGCTGCCCTGCGCGAGTCCGGCCTGCTTGCGCGCGCGCCGCTCCGCTAGGAATGCCATCCAACGCGGATCGGGTTCGAGCAGGTCGTGCATGCCTTGCGACCACGTCGCGACCAGCAGATGGTCGTCGCGGCGATCGCGCATCCAACACGCGTCCAAGATGTGCGCGAGCCGTGCGACGTCGATCGCGATCTCGCCCGCGTTGAACGTGCGGCGCGCGGCCCACGCCTCCTCGAACGTCGAGCCGAGCAGCGCCGTCTGGAACTCGACGA
Source organism: Planctomycetota bacterium (assembly GCA_038318285.1). Classification (GTDB taxonomy): domain Bacteria; phylum Planctomycetota; class UBA1135; order UBA1135; genus JAEUHZ01. The sequence goes on from JBBQCC010000087.1 coordinate 11,945, forward strand.
GCATGCGATCGCGCATGCGGTACGCGGTTGTCGCCCGACCTTCGCGCGCGACCGATTCGGCGTAGGACGGGGCGCAGGGATCCGCAATGCGTTCCGTGGCCTCGCGCAGCGTGTAGCCCAGGTCGCGCATCACCGTCCACGCGGCACGCAACGCCTGCGGATCAGGCTCGATCCAGAATTCGTGCAGGCTGAGCGCGACAACCTGCGATCCATCGAACGCCCAACAGTTGGCGCCGGCCATGCCGACGAGCATGTGGCGCACGTTCACACGTCGGAGCGCGTCGATCAGTTCGTGCTGCGGACGCATGGTCAGGCGCTCGGCTCCGGAGGTCTTTCCGCAGCGAGGAGTTCGTCGAGGACCGCGCGATTCTGCGCCAGGAAATACTGGTCTTTGTCGCGGTTCACTTGCCGCTTCGCAGCGAGGATGTCCGACAGGCGTGCCAATTCGATGGGTTCGCCGTCTTCGTACGTGAACGTGCGGCGCAACCAAATGTCCTCGAAGTCGAGTTCGCCCATCACGAATGTGAGGTCGGTCGGGAGCGCACCTTCCGTGCGCGCGATCGTTCGCGCACGCATCTCGACGACTCGACGTGCGACGAGGTCGTCGTGCGGCTCATCCAGCGGCTCGAGGCCCGACCACAGGGTCCAACCGGCACGTTCGCAGGCATCCCAAGCACGTTCGAGGTTCGCTGCGTCAGGCGGGAGGAACAGGTCGAGATCGAGCGTCTGGAAGTGCCTCCCACTTCGGCGCGCGTGCAGATCGGCACCTCCGACCCCGATGACCATGTAGCGAATCCGAGCGTTGCCGAGCGCGTGGAAGAGCCGCGCTCGAGCACCTTGCGTCGGCGCGTCGCGCACGATCGTCGTCCAGGGTGTGTCGCGGAGCGGTTGGATCGCTTCGACCCACGCCTTGTCCGTGCCGGGTGCGTTCCAAGCTCCGGCTTCGAAGCGCTCGACGTGGGATCGGAACTGAACGGTTCCGTGAGGGGGCGCGGGCGTCGGCCAGGTCGCGAATTCTTGCGAGTTCTCCAGGTTCATGCGGTCTCCGTCATCGAGACGATCGGTTCCCGAGCCGGTCGCAGGTCGAGCTCTGGAATCTTGCTCGGTGGGTGTGTGTTCCCCCCTCGCGATACGCCGAGTCAGGACCACACGACTGGCGCGAGCGTACCTCGGAACGCACGGACGGCGGAGGGTTTGCGGTGCCTTCTCCCGGCGGCTCACCCTCAGCGGTCGAGGCGCTTGTCCGCGGCCTTGCGGGCGCGCGCGAGCGCAGACTCGACCGTCGGTGCGGGTTCAGCGCGCGGGGCGGTGGGTTTCGGAGACGCGGCGGGTGAGTCGTCTCCGCGTGCTGCGTCCGGCACCGGCGCGCTCGACTTCGGTGCAGTCGACATCGTTGCGCCCGCAGTCGCGGGCGCGCGCCGCGTCGACGCGCGACGCCATGCGCGCAGGATCGGCGCGGGCACGCGCACGAGGCTGGCCAACTCGAGTCTTCGCACGGCGATTTCGAGCAGCAGCAACACGATCGCGACCAAGGCCAGCTCGCGCCCGATCGGTCGCCATCCTTTGCTGGCGCGTTCGCCGCGGAACAGTTCGGTCGCCGCCGGGTTCACGATGCCGCCGGACTCGCTCGCGATGCGGCGTAGCAGGCGTTCACCGCGCGCGGGATCGCTGCCGCGCTCGAACTCGGGGCTGTATGGCAGTGCGATGGGCGGCAGTCGAATCGTGCGTCCGTCGCCGAGCGCGACCGTGCCCAACGCAACGCCTTCGGACGACAGCTTCGCGCGCGCTTCGTAGCGGTACTCGCCGACGCGTTCGAAGACGAGCGGTTGCGACGTGCCGTCGCCGCCGCGCATGCGCCCATCGAGCTTCGAGAGGTCGACACGCGATGCGCGCTCGGGGTCGATGTCCAGCGCGACGACGGCGACCTTGCCGTCGCGGCGCACGCTGGCAAACACCTCGGTCGGCTCCTCTTGCCCCACGAGCCAACGGCCGACGGTCGCGAAGAACTCGGCGAATCCAGGCCAGTTCAGGACACTGGCGCCGAACGATCCGCCGATCTGGCCAGTGAACGCCGCCGAGCGTCCGAGACCGGCCTGCTGGAAGGCGAACACAGGCGCGGCGTAGTCATCGGCGGTGATGACGCCCGCGACGGCGCCCGCCCGCAAGTACGTCAAGTTGTAGCCGTCGAGCGTCGCGAACTCGCCGCCACCGATGGGCCCGAGTCCGAACAGGTCGGGCAGCGTGCGCGTGGCCGCCGGCTCCTCGACGAACGTCGCGCGCGCGATCGTCATCGTGTCCTGCGCGAAGAGACGCGGCAGCTCGTCCGGATCCGTCGTGAAGTACGCCGTGCCATTGCCGGCCGCGGCGA
>JBBQCC010000088.1:0-14278 GCA_038318285.1 Planctomycetota bacterium
ACGTCGTGGCCTTTCCGTTCGTGGTTCGGGTCAGAGGTAGCCGAGCTTCTTCAGCTTCTGTTTCAGAGCATCGAGCTCGGCCGCGCCCAGCTCCGTGGAGGCGCGCGTCTCGGCGTCGCCCATCAGGTCGCGCAGCACGTAAACGATGAAGTCCGTAGGCGAGTTGAAGCCCGACCCTTCGACCACCTGCTCGACCTTGCGGTACAGCGGGCGCGGGATCTTGATCGTGACCTTGGTCTCGCGCATGGGGGCTTGGGCGGGTCCGCAAGGGCCCCACAGCACTCCAATCGTACTCCCCGAGGAGTGCTCCGGAGCCCGAGTCGGCCCCCGCGAGCGGGAATCACAGGTGGTTGGCCGACAAGGACTTCGGGCTTCATGGTGCCAACCTGGAGGACTTGCGGAGCGTACCCGTGGCCCCGTCTGCCTGCCGGGCACACCCCGGTCCCGGCACCTCCGAGCCAACCATGCGCCGCCTCTTCGCCATCCCTCTAGTGCTCGTCGCCGCGTGTGGCGGGTCCGATTCCAAGGCCCTGACGAGCGCGGGCCTCGCCGCGTTGGGTAAGGGCGACGCGCAGACCGCGCTGTCGAAGTTCGACACGGCGCTCGCTGGCATGGACCGGATGGACAAGAACTACGTCCGCGCGGCGCTAGGGCGCTGTGAAGCCCTGGCGAGTCTGGATGGCGCGCGCGCGACGAGGTCGTTCCTCGAGCTCGCCGCGACGGTTCCGGAGAAGGTCGGCGAGGCCGACTTCAGCCGCGTCTGCTGGGCCTTGCTCAAGAACGGCGACAGGCTGCACGCGATGGACGTCATGAAGGCCGGCGAGACGCGCTTCCCCGACTCGGCGAACATGAAGGCGACGAGCACGGCCGTGGTCGCGGCGACACAGCGCGAGGGCAAGCCGGCGGAACTCCAGAAGCTCGATTCGTTCGGCTACACCGGCAGCAGCAAGTAACCTGGGTCCTGGGCACCCGACTCCGACCGCGAACCCTCTCCCGATCCCCTCCGTCACGACCATGCGCTCCTACTTCGCGATCCCCCTCCTCCTGCTGGCCGCGTGTGGCGGCGCCGACTCGAAGGCTTTGACGAGCGAGGGCTACACGGCGCTGGGGAAGGGTGACGCGAAGGCTGCGCTCTCGAAGTTCGACGCGGCGCTCGAAGGGATGGAGTCGACGAACGCCGACTTCTTGCGCGCCTCCTTGGGTCGCTGCGAGGCGCTCGCGAAGACCGACGGCGCCGCGGCCAAGAAGGCCTTCCTCGACTTGGCGTCGAAGATGCCGACGCGCGTCACCGAGGACGACTACGGCCTGATCTGCTCGCGGCTCCTGCAGTCCGGCTACACCCTGGAAGCCATCGATGTGATGCACGCGGGGAGCCAGCACTACCCCGAGTCGCCGCGCATGCTCGCGACGCAGCAGGCCGTGCAGGCTGCGGCGGAGCGCGACAAGACTCCCGACGCGCTGGAGAAGCTGAAGTCCCTCGGCTACGCCGGCGGGAAGTGACGTGAGGCGCTCGCTCGGCGCGACCAGCGCGCGGTTACTCAGCGCGGCCAGCGCGCTGTTCGTCGGCGCGGCGATGCTGTCTGCCTGCCGTGCGACGTCCGACAGCTCTCACGTGGGCGCTGCGCCGCGGGACGAAGTCGTCGCCGTCCTGCGCGCGCAGGAAGCGGCCTGGAATCGCGGCGACCTGGCCGCGTTCATGGACCTCGGCTACTGGCACTCGCCCGACCTGACCTTCTTCTCCGGCGGCGAGGTCTCGCGCGGCTTCGACGACATGCTCGCGCGCTACCGCCGCAACTACGAAGCGCCGGGCAAGGAGCGCGGCACGCTGGCGTTCACACAGCTCGAAATCGTGCCGCTGGCCGAGGACGCGGCGCTCGCACGCGGACGCTGGGACCTGGACTACGTCGAGAAACCCGACGTCGGCGGCCTCTTCTCGCTGGTGTTACGTCGCATCGGCGACGACTGGCGCATCGTGCACGACCACACGAGTCTCGACGGCTGAGGGCTCCGGTCGACCGCTGAGGGCTCCGGTCGACTCCTGACCCGGCGCTTCAGCCGGTCAGGTAGCCCGTGTTCACGGGCTTCTTCAGCGCGTGCGTCTCGAGCTCGGTCACGAGGTACTTGTACGCCTCGTCCACCGAGTCGGTCCGGAAGAACAAGTTCAAGTCCTCCGCGCTGATCGTCCCGAACTTGACCATGGGGTCGAAGTTCAGGACCTGATCCCAGTACTCGGTGCCGAACAGGACGATCGGCAAGCGCTTCTTGATCTTGAGCGTCTGGACGAGCGTCACGACCTCCATGAACTCGTCCAGCGTTCCGAAACCGCCGGGCATGACGACGAGCGCCTTGGACAAGTACGTGAACCAGTACTTGCGCATGAAGAAGTAGTGGAACTCGAACGCGAGGCGCTTCGTGATGTACGGGTTCTCGCCCTGTTCGAAGGGCAGCGAGATGTTCAGCCCGATGTTCTCGCCCTTGGCTTCGCTGGCACCGCGGTTCGCGGCCTCCATGATCCCCGGTCCGCCGCCGGAGCAGACGACGAAGCGGCGATCGGTGCCTTCGAGCCCCTTCGACCACGTCGTGAGCCGTTTTGCGAGTTCGCGCGTGTCCTCGTAGTAGCGCGACATGTGCAGCCGCATTTCGGCCTTCGTGACGTCGCCGCCTTCCTTCTTCGCGGCTTCGAGCTCGGCCTGCGCGACCTCGCGCGACGGAATGCGCGCTGAGCCGAAGAACACGATCGTGTCGCGGACACGCAGTTCCTCGAAGCGCGATTCGGGCTCGATGTACTCGGACAGGATACGCAGTGCGCGCGCATCCTTCGACCCGAGGAACTCCTCGTTCTTGTAGGCCTTCACGGCCCGGTAGCGGCTGTCGGTCATCGTCCTCTCGGCGATCGTCTCGCGGGCGATCCAGGACCCGGCGGCGAACGGCCACCATCGGCTGGATCGCCTCGCGGCTGGAGCCGTCCGGGGGCGGGCATCCTAGCGAGGCCGCGGGCCCGGAAGCGCCTCAGCCCTCGTCGGGATCGCGCAGCTTTTCCTGCGCCTTGCGGAACAGGTCGTCGAGCCGATCGTGCTTCCCACGTTCGGAATCGAGCGCCTGATCGAGCTTTTCCGTTCCACTCGCCGTGCGCCCGCGCACTCGTTCCTGTGCGGAAGCCCAGCGATCGACGGACGGACCAGACTCCGAGGTGCGCTCGTGGCGCAGCACCTTGGCCGTCAGGACGTCGATGGACAGCTGGCTTTGACAGCACGGACACACGACTTCGATCTGCTTCGCGCTCAAGGTCAACCTCACGCAACCTGCCGGGAGATCGGCACAGTTTTCGGAACTTTGCTGCGCGATCGTACGTCCTTTGGACGTTCTTCCCTCGGAGCCTGTGTCAGAAGTAACCCTGCCCGGGGTTCGACCTAGGACCCGCAGAACGAGCTCGCCATGAACGACCGCGAACAAACCGGTATCCCGCTCCCGCCGGCCTACCAGATCCGAGACCGCGAATTGCCGCAGCGGCTCCTCGGGATCTTGCTGTGGGGAGCCCTCCTCCTCCTCCTGTGGACCTTCGGCGCGCGGTGACGCACGCCGGGGTCGACCCACGAGAGCCCGACCGACATGCACGCCTCGATACCCGACGAGGGCTTCGGAACCCTGCCGCACGCGTGAGCGCCTGACGCCGATTCGAGGGCGCCTGCGGGATGCCTCACGACATCCCTCGCAGCACTCCACTGAGGTGCTTACCTTGGTGGGCATGAACCGCGCATCCGTCTCCGCGTCCCACGTCCGCGCGTCCGCGCGCGTCTCACTCGTCGCCTTCGCAGCCATCAGCGCTGGCATCGTCGGCGCGGGCTGCTCGTCCGGGAACGAGCCGGTGAAGCTGACACCGGCCGAAGCCGCGGCCGCACGCGGATCCATGTCGCCGAGCTCGGGCGCTGCGACCGCGCGCCCCGACGCGTCGGCGAATCCGCACGCGGGCGCCATGGGTGGCGGAACGGGCGGAGCGATGAGCGGCGCGGCTGCGGCCGGCGCGCCCAAGTCGGGCGGTGCACTACAGTTCACCGTCCCCGAAGGCTGGATCGTGCAGATTCCCTCCTCGTCGATGCGCAAGGCGCAGTTCCAACTGCCGAAGGAAGCGAGCGACCCCGAGGACGCGCAGCTCGTCCTCTACTACTTCGGCGGTGAGGGCGGCACGACGGAGGCCAACCTACAGCGCTGGGCGGATCAATTCGTCCAACCCGACGGACGCTCGTCGCACGACGTGCTCGTGCGGTCGACGCGCACCGTGAACGGCATGAACGTCACCGAAGCGTCGATCTCGGGCACGTTCGATGCGCAGATGGTGCCCGGTCAGGGCGAGTCGATCCGCCGCGAGAACTGGAGCATGCTGGCCGCGATCGTCGAGACGCCCGAGGGGCCCTACTTCGCCAAGCTGACCGGCCCGAAAGCCACCGTCGCGCGCTGGGAATCCAGCTTCCGCGAGTGGGTCTCCGGCCTGCACCCGACCAAGAATTGAACGTACGTCACTTGCCCGGCGTGCAACGCGGCAAGTAGCGCTCGTACAGCTTCGTCTGGCGGTTCGACAGGTCCTGCGGGCGGCCTTCGATCCACATCGACTCGACGCGCGAAGTGATTTCGAGCACGTCGCCGTCCGTCACGATCAAGTCGGCCAACTTGCCGACGGCGAGGCTGCCCAACTCGTCCTCGATCCCGAGGATCCGCGCCGGGTAGTACGTGATGGCGCGCAGAGCTTCCTCGTGCGGCAATCCGTATGCGCAAGCCATCGCCGCATGGAACGCCTGATTGCGCGCGTTCTCCCCGTCGTCGGTCATGATCGCGAAGGGCACGCCGGCACGCGCCAGCACCGCAGCGTTCGCGTAGGGCGCGTCGTACGGATCCATCCGATCGCGCGGCAGCGCGAGCACGGGACCGACGACGACCGGGACGCCTTCGCGCGCGAGCTCGTCGACGACCTTCCAGCCCTCAGCCGCGCCGAACAGCACCGGCTTCAAGCCGTGCTCCTTCGCAAAATGCAGCGCATCGAGGATCGTCTGCGCGGTGTCGGCATGCAGCGCGACCGATTTCTCGCCGCGCGCGTACGGAACGAGCGCCGCGAGGCGCACGTCGAAGTGCGGTGCGTCGCACTCGCCGCGCTCGGAAGCGTCCTGCACACGACCGAACTCCTTCGCGTCGGCGAACAGGCGCGCGAGCTCGTCGATCTGCTTCTTGCGCGGCTCGTCCTTCGCATCCTTGGCAGGCACGTTCGGACGCCCTGGGAAGGCGACGTGCAACATGTCGCGGTCGACCTGCAGCATCGACTGCCACGTGTCGCCGTCGAGGCGCAGGATCGCCGACTGGCCGCGCATCGGGCCGCCGCGTTGCGGCGCCGTCTGCACGCGCGTGATCCCGTTCGTGCGCGTCACGCCGATGTGCGCCGACTCGGAGTGCACCGACGCGGCGACGCGCAGATCGGGCTGGTTCCCGGGGGATTCGCCCTGGTCGTCGGTGGAAGCGATGGCGCCGATCTCGAGCAGGCCGACGTTGGTTCCGGGCTGGATCAGGCCGGGATAGACGTGCTTGCCCTGCGCATCGATGACGCGCGCGCCGGCCGGGATCGCGATGCCAGACCCCATCGCCGCGATGCGACCGCCGCGGACGATGATCGCGGCGTTCGCGACGTCCGGTGCGGTGATGGGGTGCAGCGTCGCACCGACGATCGCGAAGACGTCGCCCTCCGCCGACTCCGCATTTTGTGCGGGCTCGGTCAGCGAAGGGACCGAAGGCGGATTCGTCTCCAGCTCGAACGCGTCGCGCCGCTCGAACTCGATGCGGCCGTCGATCATCGTCCAACGCACGACGGACAGCGACGACAGCGGATCGCCGCTCAGCAGCACGAGGTCCGCGTCCTTGCCGACCTCGATGGACCCGACGCGCGCGTCGATGCCCAACTGGCGCGCTGGGAAGAGCGTGACGAGGTCGAGCGCGCGTACCGGGTCCATGCCGGTGTAGCGCACGGACTTCGCGGCCTCACCGTAGAGGCGACGCATCATCTCGTCCGAGTCCGAGTTCAGCGACGTCAGCACGCCCGCTCGGTCCATCAACGCCGCGTTCTGCGGGATGCCGTCATAGGCCTCGATTTTGTACGCCCACCAGTCGCCGAACGTCGAACCGCCCACGCCGGCCGCAGCCATTTCGCGCGCAACCTTGTAGCCCTCGAGCACGTGCTGCAGCGTCGCGATCTGGAACCCAAAGTGCTTGCTCGTATCGAGCAGCATCAGGATCTCGTCCGCGCGGTAGCAGTGACTGTGCACGTGGATCGTTCCGTCGAGCACGCCGGCCAGCGCGTCGAGGCGCACGTCGCGCCGCAGGGGCTCGAGGTCCGCACCACCTGCTACTGCCGCGGCATGCGCGTCCCGTTCGTCGCGGTAGACCTGCGCGCGCTCGAAAGCGCGGGTGATCACGGCTTCCACGCCCATCCGACTCGACGGGAATCGATCGTTGCGGCCGCCGCCGTTCGAACGCTTGGGGTTCTCGCCCAGCGCGAACTTGATGCCCTCCTGTGCGTCCGGGAAAAGGATTTCGTCGGCCGTGTGCTTCCACTTCAGCTTGATGACCGCGTCGCGACCGCCGATCGCGTTCGCGGAACCGTGCAGCAGGCGCGCTGTCGTCACGCCGCCCGCAGCCGCGCGGTAGATCGCGATGTCGTCCGGATCGACGACGTCGGCGATCGTCACGTCCGCACTGATCGAGACCGTACCTTCGTTCACACCGCCGTCGATGGCGATGTGTGAGTGACAGTCCACGACGCCGGGCGCGAGGTGCATGCCGCTCGCGTCGACAACGGGAACGCCAGCCGGCGCGGTGACGCGGCCGACCGCGGCGATCTTGCCGTCCTGGACGAGCACGTCACCACGGAACGCGGGCCCGACCGCGGTGTGGATCGTTGCGCCGCGGATCAGCGCCGATCCGTCGAGGACCAGGCGCGGTTTGCGGTCCGCATCGGTCTCGATCGGATGATCGGCCGCGACGACGAACGCCAGCAGACAGGGCAAGAACATCATCGGACTTTCTCCTTCGGCGTGCGGTCGGCGTGGAAGCCGACAGGTTCAGGCGCCGCGCCCGTCATCGTTCCGGTCCACGTATCGCCGTCCAATTCGCCATCGAAGACGAGTTCGAGACGTGCTCCTTCCACCGTCAGCACGGCGCTGACTTTCAGCGACCTGCCGCGCACAGCGCCGGTCGCGTCGCCTTGCACGGGATCACCGCCGGGGCTCTTGCCGCTCAACTGGCCTTCGACCGATCCGTCCTTCGCCATCTCGATCTCGAGGCGACCTTCCGGGATCTCGGGCACGTCGAACTCGATCGTCCACACACCGCCGGCGTCGACGCCTTCATCGGGCTTGCCGCCCTTCTTCGCGTCCTTCTTCTCGAACTCCTGCGGGTAGCCGTCGACGAACAACCAACGCACCGCGGCTTCCTTGTCCAACAGGGGGTCCTTCGTCCACAGCGCGAACGTCGCGTCCGCGCCGACAGCGATACGGCCGAGCGACGGCGCAGCGCCGACGATCTCCGCCGCGGATCCGGTCAGCGCAGCGAGCGCGACCTCTCGCGGCAACCCGGCCTCGACGAGCTTACGCACGTGCTCGACGAGCTCGTCCGCCTTGCCCTTCCCGGTCCCGAAGGCGATGTGCACGCCGGCTTCAGCCAGGACGCGCGCGCCGTCGCGCTGCTCGACCCACGCACGCCGCTTCTCGCGCTTCGCCGCGACAGGTTCGGTGTACGTCCAAGGCGCGTCCTCGGCCGAGGGCTTCTTGTCCTTCTTCTTGGCGTCCTTCGCGTCGGGATCCGCGGGCTCGTCGCCGCCCGGCGGCACCAAAATGACCGGGATTTTGCGCTCGGCCAGCATCGCGGCGCGGCGCCACGCCTCGCGCCCGCCGGCGATCGCGAGGTCGAAACCGTGCGCGTCGGCGAGCTTCACGAACCGTTCGATGTCGTCCGCGCTGTCCACCGCGCAGCAGACGACGCGCCGATGCGACAGGAGGTCCTGCGCCGCCAAGAGATCCGCGTCGTACGGCAGACGCGCACCCGATTTGCCTTCCGCGCGGCGCTCGCTCAACACTCCGTAGCGCTGCGCGTCGAGGAAGAACTGCCGCAGCTGCGCGATCGAACCCATCAACGTGCCCGGATAGCCCGAGCCCGACGCGCGCAGTCCCGCCTGATCGAAGACGCTGGCGACGAGCACCGCGTCGCGCGGCGCGACGTCGCGCGTGACGACCAGCACGCTCTGGCCCGCAAGCAATTGGCCCGCCGGTGCCGACAGCAGCGCGCCGAACCCATTCGAGCGCCACGCCTCCAGCGCATCACCCGCGTCGAACACGTCGGCCACACGAAACGCGGGCTGGATGCCCTTGCGATTCGCCTCGCGCATGTCGATCGACACGTCCGTCGAAGTCGACACTGGCTTGTCGCGCTCTCCGCGCGGCTCGGGCGTCGCGCAACCGACGAACGAGTACGCATCGATGAACGCGGGCAAGAGCAGCGCGCCCTCGCCGTCGATCGTGCGCGCGTCGACGGGCGCATCGAATGCGCCGGCATGCACGCGCTCGATCCGTCCGTCGCGGATCAGAACCGTCGCGCTGGAAGCGTCGGCGTCCGCAGTGAGTCGGATGTTCTGGACGAGGACGGGCTGCGGCTTTTCCGCCGGAGCCAAGGCGGCGAGCGCGAGGCCCGTCGCCGCGAGGATTTGCAGCATCCGGGGGATGCTACAGACCGCGCATCCAGTCGGGAACGAAGCGTGCGCGTTCGGGTCGCGCGAGCACGCCGTCGAGCTCGGCCAGGATGCGCCCCTTGTCCTTGGGCAGCGTCCCGGCCAGCGGCAGGAAGTTGCTGGCGTGGTTCGAGCGGAAGATCGAGCCCGTGAGCTCGAGCCCCGCCACGAACTCGCGCAGTTCGCGCGTCAGCTCCAGCGGGTCCAGGTCGTCCACCTGGCCGCGCTCGGCCTCGTCCCACAGCGGCGTGCCCTCGACCGGGGTCATGACGAGGGTCGATACGAACCGCGGCTGGATGGCGCTGATGACGCGCGCCGATTCGCGCGCGTGCTGCGGCGAGCCTGCGCGACCACCAGCGCCGAGCAGGATCATCGTCGAGATCGCGACTCCGGCTTCCGTCGCCTTCGCGGCGACGCGGATCATCTCGGCCGCGTCAACGCCCTTCTCGAGGCGCGCCAGCACGCGATCGTCGCCGCTCTCGACGCCCAGGTAGTAGAGGTCGAGGCCAGCTTCGCGCAGTGCGCGCATGTCTTCGACGCTGCGGATCTGCAGAGCTTGCGGCGACGCGTAGCACGACACGCGCCGCAGGTCGGGGAACGACGCACGCAACTCGGCCAGCACTTGCAGCAGGAATGCAGGCTTCGCGACCAGCGCGTCGCCGTCGGCCAGGAACACCTTGCGCACGGGCGGCAGACTCTTCGCGGCCCACGCGATCTCGGCGCGCAACTGGTCGATCGGCCGCACGCGAAACCGCTTGTCGCGGTACATCGCGCAGAATGTGCAGCGGTTGTACGAGCAGCCGATCGTCGCCTGCAGGATGAGGCTCTCGCCCTCGGACGGCGGGCGGTACAGCTTGCCCTCGTACTGGATCACGCGTGCGCTCCTGCGCTCAGCCGCGCGTCGACGTCTTGCGTCGCGTCGTCTTCTTCTTCTTCACCGGGCCGGCGGCACGCTTGTCGGCCAGCATGCGCACGGCGGATTCCAGCGTGACCTCTTCGACGCCCGAGCCCTTGGGCAGCGTGACGTTCGTCTCGCCGTCGGTGAGGTACAGGCCATACTTGCCGTCCTTGATCACGATCGGCGTGCCCGAATTCGGATCGACGCCCATTTCCTTGAGCGGCGGCGGCGCTGCGGCGCGACCACGACCGCGCTTGGGCTGCGCGTAGATCTCGCGCGCTTCTTCGAGCGTCACCGCGAAGAGCTGCTCCTCGGTCTTGAGGTTGCGATAGTCGGGCTTCTCCGCGCCCGGAATCGTCTTCATCAAGTACGGGCCGAAGCGGCCGAGCGCCGCGACGATGGGATTGCCGTCGACGTCCTCGCCCAGCGCGCGCGGCAACGTCAGGAGTTGCAGCGCTTGCTCGAGCGTCAGCGTCTTCGGGCTCATCGACTTGAGCAGTGATGCGCGACGCGGCTTGGGACCGAGGTCGGCCTTCTTCTTCTTCTTGGGCTTGGCCTTCGCCTTCTTCTTGCCGTCCGTCGGCGCGGCGGCGGCTTCCACAGTAGGCTCAGGCGCGGCTGTCTCGGGCGGCGGCTTGGGATCGTCGCCGAGCTGCACGTACGGCCCGAAACGCCCTGTTTTCAGGTACACGGGGACGCCGTTCGCGTCGTGACCCATCGGCTCGTCGGCCGCCTTCGCGGTCTCGATGATCTCGATCGCGCGGTCGACGTCGATCTCGTCCGGCGCAATGCCGTCAGGGAGCGTGGCGCGCTTGCCGCGGTACTCGAGGTACGGACCGTAGCGCCCAACGCGCAGGTCGACACGGTCGCCGTCCTTCTCGCCCAGCGGAATCGTGCACACCGTCTTGGGATCGATCGCGTCGATGTGCTCGGTGACGATCTTGTGCAGGCCCGGTTGCGAGCCGCGATAGAACGCCTCGAGGAATTTCTGACGACCGAGTTCGCCGCGCGCGATCTGGTCGAGGTCCTCCTCCATCCCGGCGGTGAAGCCGTAGTCGACGAGCGTCGGCGCGAGCGTCTCCATCAACTGCACGATCGCGAACGCGAGCGGTCGCGGAACGAGCGCCGTGCCGCGCTTCTCGACGTACTCGCGATCCTGGATCGTCGCGATGATGCTCGCGTACGTCGACGGACGCCCGATGCCGAGCTCCTCCATCTTCTGTACGAGGCTCGCTTCCGTGTAGCGCGCCGGCGGCTTCGTCGAGTGACCGGCCGGATCGGCCTTCGCGACTTGGGCCGTGTCGCCTTGTTTCAGCGCGGGCAGGACGGCTTCGTCCGCCTTGTCGTCTTCCGCTTCGACCGCGTCTTGACCCTCGACGTAGGCGCGCAAGAATCCGTCGAAGAGCACCGTGCGGCCGCGCGACACGAGCTCGACTTTGCGGCCGTCCTTCGTCGTCACATCGAACGTCGCGGCGACGCTCTTCATGCGCGCATCGAGCATCTGCGACGCAACCGTGCGCTTCCAGATCAGATCATAGAGGCGCGCCTCGTCGGATCCGACCTCGCCCTCGACGTCCTTGGGCGTGCGGAACACCTCGCCCGCCGGACGGATGGCTTCGTGTGCTTCCTGCGCGTTCTTGGACTTGCTGCGGTACGTCCGCGGCGAATTCGGCAAGTATTCGCGGCCGTATTCGCGCTCGACGTGACTGCGCGCCGCCACGATGGCTTGCTCCGACAGCGCGACGCTGTCGGTACGCATGTAGGTGATGTAGCCGTTCTGATACAGCGCCTGCGCCGCCGACATCGCGCGCCGCGCAGTCATGCCCAGCTTGCGCCCGGCCTCCTGCTGCATCGTCGAAGTCGTGAACGGTGCCTTGGGCTCGCTCTTGTATTCCTTCTCCTCGACGCGGCGCACGGTTGCATCGGTGCCGCGCAAGCCGGTCGCCAGCTGCGTCGCGCCGGCTTCATCGAGCACCAGCACATTGCGCCCCGCAGCCAGCTTGCCGTCCGATCCAAAGTCACGTCCCTGCGCCAACGTCTTGCCGTCGACTTGGATGACGGACGCCGGGAATCGCGCAGAACCGCGCTGCAATTCGACGGTCGCGTCCCACCAACTCGCCGAGCGGAACGCCATGCGCTCGCGCTCCTTCTCGACGATCAGACGCGTCGCGACGCTCTGCACGCGACCGGCCGAGGTGCCCGGCCCGATCTTCTTCCACATGACCGGCGAGACTTCGTAGCCGTACAACCGGTCGAGGATGCGCCGCGACTCCTGCGCGTCGACCAGCGCCGTGTCGATCTCGCGCGTGTTCGCCAGCGCCGCGTCGATCGCCTTCTGCGTGATCTCGTGGAACACCATCCGCTTCACGGGCACCTTGGGCTTCAACAGCTCCAACAGGTGCCACGAGATCGCCTCGCCCTCGCGGTCTTCGTCGGTCGCGAGATAGAGCTCGGTCGCATCCTTCAACTTCGCGCGCAGCTCGGCGATGCGCTTCTTCTTCTCGCCCGGGACGATGTAGTGCGGCTCGAAGTTCTGCGTGACGTCGACGCCCATGCGCCCCCACGTCTCCTTCTTGATGGCGGCCGGGATCTCCGCCGCGTTCGAAGGCAGGTCGCGGACGTGCCCGATCGAGGCCTCCACAGTCCAGTTCTTGCCGAGGAACTTGGCGATGGTCTTGGCCTTGGCCGGAGACTCGACGATCACGAGGGGCTTGCTCATCTAGGGATCCACCGTTGGCGACAGCATCGGCACGTGTCAAGACGGGGCTGCAGCGGACCGGGTCGCGCCATGCGCCCGTGAGGCAGACCTAAACTCTTTCAGGTAATAGTCTTATGGCTTGCTTTGGAACCCGCGCCCGAAAGTCGGGGCCAGCGGACGATCCATGCGGCACCCAGCGAGGCGCGTGATGGTCCGCTCCGGCGCAGCCAGTACGGGCTCCGCGGCGGTGCTCGGTCGTATCGTGTCCGCCCCGCACGCCGCGAACGCGCCGGCGGCGGCACCGCATGTCCCCCGCTCCCCCGCTGACGCTTCCGAACGATCTCGATGCACGCCTTGCCGGCGCCGGGTTCGCCGTGCTCGACGTGAACACGTTCGCGGGGCTCGGCCATCTCGAACCGGCTGCGTTCGTTCGTTGGACGAAGTACTGGGAGGAACTGCCGCACGACGAGCACCTGCTGGACCTCGGACGTTATCGCCGTCGTCGGCACGGGTGCTTCGTCGTCGAGCGCGACGACGTGCGCGCGGTGCCGCATCGTGCGCACTGGCAGCCGGTCGAATACAACGCGTTGCACGGCGGTATCGAGCGTTGGTTCGAGCCGCTGGATCCACGATTCGTCGAGGATCCGGCTTGGTTCGCGCTGCTGCGCGGGCTCGCGAGTGTCGCTTCGAACCTGCGCAGTGAACAGCCGTGGTTCGTCGAGGCGCACCAATTCCGCATCGACACGGGCGAAGGCATTGGTCGTCCCACGCCCGAGGGTGCGCACCGTGACGGCGTCGATCTCGTGGCGGTGGTCCTGGTCGCGCGGCACGCGATCAAGGGCGGCGAGACGCGCGTGTTCGACGCGCACGGGACGCAGGGCGTGCGCTTCACGCTGGAAGAGCCGTGGAGCGCACTGGTGCTCGACGATGCGCGCGTCGTGCACGAGAGCACGCCGATCCAGCGCGTCGATCCTGACGTGCCGGGGCACCGCGATTCGCTCGTGATCACGCTGCGCAGCGGCGGTTTCCAAGGTCCAGACGCGACGTGAGGACGCAGATTCCGATCTTGCACCAGGACGAGCACATCGTCGTCGTACTGAAGCCGCCGGGCCTCTTGTCGGCGCCGGAACGCGGCGGCGCGGCGCGTTCCATCGTCGAAGTGCTCGGCGAACAGGGACTAGCCGTGCAGGCGGTGCACCGGCTCGACCTGGACGTGTCGGGTGCGTTGATCCTGGCGCGCGACGACGAAGCACGCATCGCGCTCGAGACGTTGTTCCGCGAGCGCGCGGTGCGGAAGACGTACTGGGCGATGGCGCAGGGTCGCTACCAGGAAACGCGCGGTGCATACCGCTGGCCGATCGCCGAAAACGGGCCAGACGTGCGCGTCGACGAGCGCGGTCGGAACGCCGAGACGCGCTGGACTGTGATCGCACGTCATGCGGTCGCAACGGAGATGGAGATCGATCTCGTCACCGGCCGCCGCAACCAGATCCGTGTCCATTTCGCGCACGGCGGGCACGCACTGATCGGTGACCGCAAGTACGGCCGCATGCGCGACCAGAAATTGCGTCTGCGCAGCCGTCGTGTCGCGCTGCACGCGTGGCGCGTCGGGTTCGATTCGCCTTTCGGCGGGGCGCGCATCGAGATCGAGGCGCCGCTGACGGACGATCTGCTCGATCTACGGTCGGAAGCGGCCCGCGCAGGGTGAGTTTCGCTCGGGGCTCCCCCAATCCGGCCGTGGGGACTAGACTATTCGCCCCCGAAACCGAACCACGAGCGAGCCATGCCCACGACCGAAGACGTCTACAAAGAACTGAAGCAGGTGTTCGACCCGGAGATCCCGGTCAACATCGTCGACCTGGGCCTCGTGTACGACGTCGCGCTCGACGAAGCCGGCGCCTGCACGATCACGATGACGCTGACG
>JBBQCC010000089.1:0-14262 GCA_038318285.1 Planctomycetota bacterium
CGCACGACGACGTCGTATGCCTCCGTGTCGTCCAGGACCTGCGTGGTCACGACGCCCTTGGTGACGCTGGCGATCGCCGTGTTCACCTCGGCCACATGGACGCCGTGACGCGCCAAGGCCTCCCGGTCGACTTCGATGCGCACAGCGGGCACGTCCACCTGTGGCTCGATCGAGAGGTCCGCGACGCCGCGGACGCCGCGCATCGCGCGCTCGACGTCGGCTGCAGTGTTTCGAAGAACCTCGAGATCGGGCCCGAACACCTTCACGGCGACGTTTGCGCGCGTTCCGGACAGCATGTGGTCGACGCGATGACTGATCGGCTGCCCGAAGGTCGCTGCGATGCCCGGGATGCGCGCCAAGTCGGCGCGCAGCACGGCGAGCAACTCCGACTTCGAACGCGTGGGCTTTCCGGCACGTTCGCGCGCGCCCATGTCGAGCGTGATCTCGAACTCGCTGCTCTCGACGCCGAGGACGTGCTCGTCCTCCTCGGCGCGACCGGTGCGCCGCCCGATCGCGGCGACCTCCTCGTGCTGCATCAGCACGGTCTCGACGCGCTTCGCGATGCGATCGCTGGCATCGAGCGCGGTCCCCGGAGCCGTCGTGACCTCGAGCACGATCGCGCCCTCGTTGAACTCGGGCAGGAAGTTCCGACCCGCATTGCCCAGCGCGAACGCGGACCACACGAGCAGTAGGGCCGCCGGCAACGTGACCAGCCACGGATGCGCCAGCGCCGCGTCGAGCGGCTTCGAGTAAGCGGACTTGATCCAGCGCACGACGCGCGGATCGCGACCGTTGCGCACCGTCGAGCTGGTCGGGAGCAGCCACAAACACAGAGCCGGCGTCAACGTCAGCGCCGTCAGCAGCGATGCGGCCAGTCCGACGCAAAACGCGACGCCGAGCGGCTGCAGCAGACGGCCTTCGACGCCCGACAGCGCGAAAATCGGGCTGAACACCAGCAGGATGATCGCCGTCGCGAAAACGATCGACGCGCGCACTTCCACGCTGGCGTCGTACACGACTCGCAGCGCCGAACGCCGCCTCTCATCAGGCACGGCAGCGTTGTCGCGCAATCGCCGCACCACGTTCTCGACGTCGATGATCGCGTCGTCCACCAGCGCGCCGATGGCGATCGCCATCCCGCCGAGCGTCATCGTGTTGATGTCGCCGCCCAATGCGCGCAGCGCCAGCAACGCGACGGCTAGTGACATCGGAATCGCCAGCAAGGTGATCATGCTCGCGCGCAGGCTCGCCAGGAACAGCAGGACGACCAGGATCACCATGACCGCACCCTCGAGCAGCGCCGTCAGCGTGTTCCGCACCGCATTGTCGATGAATGTCGACTGACGGAACAGCTGTGCGTTGAGCACCATCCCCTCCGGCAGCGAGTCTTGGATCGCGGCGATCGTGCGGTCGAGTCGTTCCGTCAGCTCCAGGGTGTTCATCCCCGGCTGTTTCGTGATCCCGAAGACGACGGCGGGCTCGATCACCGGCGTTCCGTCCTCCAAACGCCGCGCAGCCGCCGCCGTTCCGCGACGCAATGCGGAACCGATGACCACTTGCCCCACGTCCTGCACGCGAATGGCGCGTGTACCGTGCATCGCGACGACCGTGTGTTCGATGTCGACCGCGTCCTCGATGCGCCCGATTCCCTGGACCATCGACTCCTCGGCGCCGCGCACGAGCACACCGCCCGAGTAGTTCGCGTTCGTGTGCTCCAGCGCCTCGACCACGTCGGGCGTGGACAGTTGGAATGCGCGCAGCAGCACGGGGTCCAGCAAGACTTGGTACTGGCGCACTTCGCCGCCGATCGGGACGACTTGGGCGACGCCGGGTTCCGACAGCAACCGACGACGCACTACGGTCGACGCCACGCGGCGCAGCTCGAGTCCGTCATGACGATCGGACGTCAGCGCGACGAACAGGATCTCGCCCAGGATCGACGATTGCGGTGCCAAGCGCGGTACGCGAGCCTCGCGCGGCAAGTCGCTCGACACGGCCGAGAGGCGCTCCGCGATCGTCTGTCGCGCGCGGTAGATCTCGGTCCCCCACTCGAACTCGACCCACACGACCGCGATGCCCAGCGCCGTCGCCGAGCGCACGCGTCGCACGTCGTTCGCGCCGTTGACGGCGGTCTCGATGGGGAACGTGACGAGGCGCTCCATCTCGTCGGGAGCAAGTCCGTCGCTCTCCACCAAGATGGTGACGGTGGGCGCGGTCAGGTCGGGGAAGACGTCGACGGGCATGCGCAGCGCCGTCCAGACCCCCAGCACGAGAACCAACGCGGAGATCGCCGCGACCAGCGCGCGACGTTCGAGCGACCAACGAATGAGGCGTTCGACCATGGGGCTGCTCCTAGTGGTGGTGTTCGACGATGTCGCCGGAACCGGATAGCGCTGCGAGCCGCAGCTCGTCCGCGTGCGTCGCGACGACGACCTCGCCCGCCGCGAGGCCTTCGACCACTTGGAACCTGTCGCCGTCGCGCTCGCCCAAACGGATGCGGCGCTTCTCGAACTTCTCACCGTCGATCATCACGAATACGTGCGGGCGTCCGCGCTCATAGATCAGGGCGGTCGGCGGAACGGACAGCGCATCGACACTCACCCGCTTGCGCAATCGAATCGTGCACGTCGTCCCTGGGCGCATGCGGCCGCCCTCGTTCTCCACCGCGAACGCGATTTCGACGCAGCGCGTCATGGGGCTCACGCGCGGCGCGACGTTGGTCGGCCCCGCGTCGACTTCGACTTCCAGCGCGGATCCCAGCGGACGGATTCGCGCGCCGACGATGTCCTGTGGATCGGACAGCGCGTGCTCGGGAACCTCGGCGACAGCCCACACGACCTGGGTGTCGAGGATCACGGCCAAGAGGCCGCCGACATCGACGGACTCGCCCAGCACGGCGTCGACCTCGCCGACCACGCCCGAGATCGGCGCCGTGATGCGCAATCGCGGCGGTTCCACCCTGGGATCCTCGGCGTGCTCGTTGCGCAGTCGGTTCACGGACTCGAGCGAGGCCAACGCGGCGTTCTCGTCGGATCGCGCCAACTCCAACTCCGAGCGCGCACGATCGACCTCCTGCTGCGTCGCCAACGTCTGCGCGAACAGACGCTCCGCGCGCGCGAGCTCGCGTTCGCCCGCTTGGATGCGCACACGCGCGGAGCCGAGTGCTCGGTCGGCCTCCAACCTCTGCAGATCCAATTCGTGGCGCAGTTGGTGCTGCTGGTACTCGAGCGACTGCAATCCGACCACGTCGGAAGTCGAAAGGTGCGGTTCGACGACGCCGAGCACGTCATTCGCCGACACGCGATCACCGGGCCGCGGCAAGCGGCCGCCTTCGGGCGCGATGAGGCGACCGGACACGGGGAACACGGCGTGCGCCTCGGTTCCCGGACGTGCATCGATGCGACCTGCGACGGTGTCCCACTTGCTCATCGCGCTGCGCTCGACGCGTTCGAAGCGCACGCCAAGCGGCCATTGACTCTCGAAGTAGAAGTCGACGACACCGGGCCGTGATTCCTGCCCTTGCGCGTTCCCGTGCGGTGCGTCGAGGGCGTGGACCTTCACGTCGCCCAGTAGGACGAGCTCATCACCTGCGCCGGACTTCACCGCTACGGACACCGACCATGCGCCCGCAGTGGGAAGTTCCAGGTCGACCGCCCATGTGCCGGGACTGCGTTCGCTCGCATCGAACCTCCGCTCGACTCCGCCTGGATCGCGCGCGATCACCGTGATCGTGCCGCCCGAGATGGGGCCGCCCTCGTCCCGCCGCGTGCCGTGTACGAGGCTCGGCGCCGGACGACCGGCCACGAGATCGGGGTGGATGACGTGCGCGAGATAGCGCTCGCCCAACACGGCGAGCGCGTGCGAATCGTGTTCTTGTTCGGCAGCTGCAGGTTCGGTTGTGTGCTCGTGAGCGGGATGGCAACCGACGAAGAGAAGGGCGACGCAGATCGCCGTGACGAATCGAGACATGAAAAACACCGGGCTCGGACGCGGGAACTGGAGCCGACGTGAGTCGGCACGATTCCGCCGGGAGCGCTCGCGCGCTCCAGACGGCGCGGGGTTCACCCGCGCCGCGTCACAACCGCAACGCCGAACTCGTCCGGATCAACGCGCGGGTTCCGGATCGCATCGAGCGTCCGAACGCCAGCGGAGGTCGCGCTCGATCGCACAGCGCGCCATACGAGCGAGTCACGGGCACGACCGCCTCACCGAGGAAAGCGGTGGTCCGGTCCACTCCGATCGACTGCGTGACGGAGATCACGCTGCGCACCGCCGGCTCCGGTACGACGCCCAGCAGGACGTCGCGTTCCTGGTTGGAGCTGTCGTCCGAGTGCTCGTCACCATGCGAGTGCGCGTGGTGTCGAGCGTGAAACGCGGCGCGATCGAAACCGCGCGTTCCGTTCTCCATGCCCGGCACGAGGTGCACGTGCAATCCGTGCCCGGTGTGCGAGTGGAACACGAACGCCCCGGCGGAACGTGGCAGGATCGCCACGACGAACAGCAGCACGAGCGCGAACGCACGGAGGCAGTGCCTCCATCGTCGAATCTTCTGTGCGCTGTTCATGGGGATCGATCTTTGCGCCGAGACAGCGCGGAGGTTGTCGGAAGGTTATCGGATGGGGCACGATGCCGGTATGAACTTCTCACCGTGGGCTGTTGCCGTCCTGTCGTTCGCGTCCATCGGATGCACTTCGTTGCAGCACCCGCACCGCGCGCAGGCCGTCCCGAACGCGCCGGCGGTCGCTGTGCAGGATCCGCTCGACTCCATCGCACGCCTCGAGGACATGCGGACCGACGGGGAGGGATTGTTGGAGGCCTTGGCAGCCCGTGGCGAGGAGCGCACGCGCGTCCGCGCCGTGCGTGCGCTGGGTCGATTGCCGCGCGACGAGTACGGCGCGGCAGTGTCGGATGCGTTGGCCGAGGCCCTCGAAGACCGCGCCGAGAACGTCCGCGCGGCAGCCGCGTTCGCACTCGGTCTGCGCGCGGATTCGGGCACGACGGGCGCGCTGATCGCGGCCGCCGACGAAGGCACGCCGCAAGTCCGCGCGCGCGCCGTCGAAGCTCTCTCGCGCATCGACGACCCGCGGGCGCGGCGCAAGGTGATCGACGCGATCGACTCCGACCTGCCCGCGGTCGCGCAGATGGCCGCGATCGGCGTCCACCGCTTCCCCGCGAACGCATCCGAATCGCCGCTCGCCGAAACTCAGCTCGTGCAACGGATCACCGTGGCGAACGTGAATGACCCCAGTGCGTCACCGACGGTGGACGACGAGCTGCGCTGGCGCGCGCTGTCCACGCTCGCTCGTCGAGCGTGCGTCGGCGCACGCGATAACATCGAGCTCGCGGCCCCCGCGAACGATCCGCGCGTTCGCCTGTTCGCGATGCAGGGGCTCGGCGCGATTCCGTCCGACGAACGCGCGTCCTCGATCCTGCGCGCTGCGCTGCAGGATCCCGATTGGCGCGTCGCCTGCGAAGCCTCGACGGCGCTGGGCAAGCATGCTGACGTGTCTGCGGTTCCGGCACTGATCGAGGCTTGCGCGCGCTCGGTCCCGCCGCTCGCCGCGCATCACGTGCGCCGCTGCGCATTCGACGCGTTGGGACGCATCCCGGGCGCAGGAGAAGCCGCGCGCGCCGCCTTGGCTGGAGCACGCGACGACGCCGCCCCCGAAGTGCGCGCCGCGGCGATCGAAGCCGGCGCGCGGCTGTACAGATCAGCGTTCGCAGCCACGCTGGAGAATGCGGCGCGCAACGAGAACGCGATTGTCCGCGCCGGCGCTGCGGCGGCCGCAGCGTACGTCCCCGCCGACGTCGCGCTGCCGACACTCGATGCCTTGATGGCCGACGCTGATTTGCGCGTCGCCACCACCGCGGCGGAAGCGCTGGGAGCTCACATGGCGGATCCGCGCGCGCGCGATCGGATCCTCACGGCGCTGTCCGCGTCGGACAACGGCGTGCGCCTCGCCGCAGCGACAGCGCTGGCGAAAGAGGCCACGACCGACGACCTGCCCGCGCTGGAGCGCGCGCTGGCGACCACGCGCGGCGAGATCGCGCCCGAGGTCGCGGCCGCGGTCGTTGCCGCGGTCGCGCACGTCGGCGGCGAACGCGCACTCGCCGTCCTGCGGTTCGCGATCGCGAACCCGGACCCATACGTGTCCCGCAAGGCGCGTGCGGCCTCGCTCGCGATCCGACCCGACGCGCGCCTGCCGCGCTCGCCCGCACCTCCGCGGCGCGCGAACGGCGAGCTGCCCCCGATTCGCACCGGCTCGAACCCGCGCATCGCGGTCGAGACGAACCGCGGCGTGCTCGTCTTCATGCTGCTGGCGGACGAGGCACCCTTCCACGTCGAGAACGTGCTGCAGCTCGCGCAGCGCGGTCACTACGACGGCACGACCTTCCACCGTGTCGTGCCCGACTTCGTCGTGCAGGGCGGTGATGTTCGCGGCGACGGCAACGGCGGGACGACGTGGCGCAGCGACGCGACCGCCGTCGTTCCGCTCCGCGGCGAATTCGGTCCACGCCCGTTCCGCCGCGGATCGCTGGGCATGCCGCGCAACGACGACCCGGACAGCGGTGGCAGCCAACTCTTCGTCACGCACCGCGACACGCCCAACCTGGACGGTCGCTACACGCTGTTCGGAGAACTCGTCGCGGGTTTCGACGTGTTGGATGCGATCCAGGTCGGCGACGTGATCGAGCACGTCCGCGTGCTGCCGGCGGAGGACGCCCGGGCCGACTGAACGGTCCGGCACTTTCGGTTCAGACCCGGGTGCGCGCGCGCCGATGCGATCGGTGGCCTACGGAGGATCCCCCCAACTCCCCTCCGCGACCCACGAGGTACCCCGATGCGGATGGGATCGATCTTGCCCTGGACGTTCGCGATCATCGGCGCGGGCCTCGCGATCGGAACGATCGAACTGGCGGGACTCGGCGGCCGCGTCGAAGTGCTGGAGTCTCAGCCCGTCGACGATCCAGCGCGCGTCGCCGAACTCGAACGACGCGTCGAGCACCTCTCGAATTCGCTCGAGACGTCGCTGATCGCGATCGGCGAGCTGACACGCGCCGCCGAGCGCACGCACGAACTCGGCGGCGAACTCTCGGACCTCGAGTCCGACCTGCGCGCGACCGCCTGTCGCCTGGACGAACAGCGTTCGTGGCTCGCGCGTCTCCAGATGCTCGAAGCCGCGGCCGGGCCCGAAGCCATCGACGGTCGGCTGGCGCAGTTCGCATCGTCGGCCGATGCACGCTGGCGCGAGGTCGAAGGACTGGCCACTCGCGCCGAGCGCATGGCCGACGCCGCGAATGTTGGCGTGCGCGAGGTCGAGCGCGAGATCGAGCACGATCCCGATCGCCTGTGGCACGACCTGCTCGGGCCGACCGTGCAGGTGTCGGGCGACGAGACGGTCGGAACGGGAGTGATCCTGGCCGCCTCACAGACTCCGAACGGCGCGGATCCGTCCACGTATGTGCTGACGGCGTGGCACGTCGTGCGCGATCTCTTCCTGGACCCTGACGCGCCGCCGCCGAACATCTCCATCACGGTCTACTCGGCCGACAAGCGTCCGCGGACCGAGTTCGGCACCCTCGTCGAGCACGACGCGGACCTGGACGTCGCGCTGATCCGGCTGCAAGCGACACAACGCTTGGACGTCGGTGCGCGGCTCGCCCGCCGCGAGAAGTTGGCCGCGACACGCGTCTTCGAGCGCATCTACGCGGTGGGTTGTCCGCTGGGCAACGATCCGATCCCGACGTTCGGCGAGATCGCCGACATCCACCACGTCGTCGACGGGCAGCACTACTGGATGATCAGCGCCCCGACGTACATCGGGAATTCGGGCGGCGGCATCTTCGACGCGGACACGCACGAGCTGCTCGCGCTGTTCACGAAGATCTACACGCACGGCACCGTGCGACCGATGGTCGTGCCGCACATGGGGCTCGCGACGCCGCTCGCTGCCGTCTACGACTGGCTGGATCGCGTCGGCTACGCCGCGCTGGAACCGTCGCGTACGGGAGCGACGGTTGCCGGAGCGGACAAATAGGCACCGAGCGAGGCCTGCCGGAGCGAGCAAGTAGGCACCGAGCGAGGCCTGCCGGAGCGAACGCGCGACCGTCGTCACGCCCCTTCGGCGCGCTGCTTCAGCTTGTCGAGTCCCGACTGGAACATCCCGCCGATCATCGAGTCGGCCAACAACGCGAAGTACCCGCCGACGACGGGGTAGTCCATCGCGCCGGAAATCCCCCACTCGACCTGAGTCCCGCCCGCGGCGGGCGAGTAGGTCATCCAGCTCTGCGCCGGCATCTCCTTGTCGCCGTCGAGGAACACCATGTCGTACGCGATACCCGTCGCGGGATCGCACTTCGTGAACTGCAGGCGACCGTCGCCGTCCTTGCCCGTCCACGTCTGGCTCGCACCGACTCCGGTCGTCGACGCACCGTACGTCGTCACGACCGTCGGGTCGGATTCCTTCCACGGCGCCCACTCGTCCCAGCGCTTCAGCTCGCCAACGAGCGCGTGCACCTTCGCAGGTTCGGCCAGGACGACTGTCGTGCGCTTGACGCTGAACTCACGCGGCAGGAGCGCGCCGACGACGACGAACACGAGGATGAGAATGGCGAGAGCCGTGAGGATCTTTTTGAGCATGGGGGACTCCGTGCGAGGTGGGCAAAAGCAGACCGTGCGACGGTAGTGCGCCGCACGCGGGGCCGATCAGTGGCGGAAGTGCCGCGTTCCGGTGAACACCATCGCGGCGTCGTGTGCGTCGCACGCCGCGATGACTTCGGGGTCGCGCAACGATCCGCCCGGTTGCAGCAGCGCGGTGACGCCGGATGCGATCGCGAGCTCGGGCCCGTCGGCGAACGGGAAAAACGCGTCGGAAGCCAGCACGGAACCCGCGACGCGGTCGCCGCTCTTGCGCACGGCCATGTGCACGGAATCGACGCGTGACATCTGCCCGGCGCCGACGCCCAGCACGCGCGTGCCCTTCGCGATCACGATCGCGTTCGACTTCACGTGCTTGCAGACCTTTTCCGCGAACAGCAGGCCGGCGAATTCGTCAGCCGTGGGCCTGCGGCGTGTCGCGACCTTGCAATCGGACTCACGGACGGCAGCCAGGTCGCGCTCCTGCAGCAGAAACCCGCCGACGAGCTTCTTGACCTCGAGCTCGCGCGCGTCGCGACCCGCCTCCAGGTCGCCGATCGCGAGCAGGCGCACGTTCTTGCCCCACTTCGGTTTGTCCACCAGCAGGCGGAACGCGTCTTCGTCGAATGCGGGTGCGACGATCGCTTCGACGAAGCGGTTGCCGGAGACGAGGAACTCAGCGCTGGCGAGGTCTACCGTGCGCGTGAACGACAGCACGGAGCCGAAGGCCGACACAGGGTCGCCTTCCCAGGCCTGTTCGAGAGCGGCCGCGATCGTCTGCGCCGCCGCGGCCCCGCAGGGGTTGTTGTGCTTGCAGACCGCGACGAACGGTTCCGTGAACTCGCGCGCCAGTGCCAACGCCGCGTCGAGATCGACGAGGTTGTTGTAGGAGAGCTGCTTGCCGTTCTTGATCTCGGCCGTCGCCAGCGACGCTTCGCGCGAACCGCCGACGCGAAAGAACGCCGCCAGTTGGTGCGGGTTCTCGCCGTAGCGCAGGTCTGCAACCTTCACACCGGCGAGCGAGAAGCTCTCCGGGAAGCGCGCGGCCGTCACGGACTCCGCGCGATCCTGCTCGAACATCCAACTGGAGATCGCCGCGTCGTAACGCGCGGTCAGCGCGTAGGCCTTCGCGGCCAGATCGCGCTTGAACGCGTCGCTCAAAGATCCCCCGCCCTTCTGCATCTCGTCCAGGACGCGCCCGTAATCGGCGGGATCCGTGACGATTCCGACGAAACGGTGGTTTTTCGCCGCCGACCGCACCATCGACGGTCCGCCGATGTCGATGTTCTCGATCGCTTCGGCGCGCGTGACACCCTGCTTCGCGACCGTCGCCTCGAACGGGTAGAGGTTCACGACCACCAGGTCGATCGGGGCGATCGAGTGCTCGGCCATCGCGCCCGTGTGCGTCGGGTTGTCGCGCAGCGCCAGAATTCCACCGTGCACCTTCGGGTGCAGCGTCTTCACGCGGCCGTCCATCATCTCCGGGAATCCGGTGTGGTCGCTGACCTCGCGCACGGCCACGCCGCCCTTCTTGAGAGCGGCGTACGTCCCGCCCGTCGAGAGGATCTCGACGCCCATCTGCGCCAGCTGACGCGCGAAGTTCTCGATGCCCGTCTTGTCGGAGACGCTGATCAGCGCGCGTTGGATGCGGTGGCTCATGGTGGGATTCAAGTAGCGTGCTTCAGCTCGCGCCGGAGATGCGCTTCAGGGTCGATGCGAACAGGGCCGGGTTCACCGCTCCCGCGAACCCGTCGACGAACTTGCCGTCCCCGTCCACGAACAGCACGAAAGGCAGGACCATCGCGTCCTCGAGGTTCATCGCCAGGTCCTCGACGACTCTCTCGGTGTCGTCCGCATCGGCGGACAGGGCGACGAAGTGCTCGGTCAGGTACGGCCCCACGTCCGGCCGCGGGACGACGAACTCGACCAGGGCACGGCACTGACCGCAGGCTTCGCGGCCAAGCTCGATGAACAGGTGTTTCCGCTCGCGCTTCGCCTGCGCCAGGGCCGCGCTGTACTGCGTGTGCCAGTCCAAAGTTCCGCGGTCGTCGAAGTGGGGATGGGCGCGATTGGTCATGGAGAGCCTCGGGAGGGCGAGGAGTTTGACGGGTCCCGGCCGCCCGTCCCAGGACCGCCCGGACAGAACTGGCCGGCCGGGCTCAAGACTTGGGCTCCTTAATTGCGACAAGGTAAAAACTGGTGCAGCGGCAGGCTGTACCGACCCAGAACTCGTTCCCGGATCGCAGGGGGAATCCGATCGTGCGTGTCAGTCCCTGGCTCGTCCTCGCGGCGGCCGCCACAGGTGCAGGTCTGTGGGCGACCAGCTGCTCGCTCTTCGCTCCGGCCCCCCCGGCGAACTTGCTCGTCATCGCCGTCGACGGCCTGCGCTTGGACGCCCTGCGCCCGACGCTGGGCGCGCCACGGACGCCGAACATCCAGCGCCTGTCGGGCGCCGGCGTCGACTTCGCCTGGTGCTTCGCGCACAGCTCGGCGACCTTGCCCGCGAACGCGGCGCTCTTGTCGGCGCGCACGCCGTCCTCGAGCCGCGTCCGCATCGACCGCCAGGCGATCGACCCGAGCGTCACGTTGCTGCAGGAGCACCTCGCCGACGACGGTTGGCAGACCTTCGGCGTGTTCGCCTCACCCGATGTCTGCGCGAACGGCGCGGGCTCCGGCCTGAATCGCGGCTTCGGCATCGAACGCACGCACACGAACGAGGCGCCGCGCGCCGCCGAGATCAACGGTGAGATCATCCCGATGATCGAACGCGCCGACCAGAACAAGCCCTGGTTCGCCTTCGTCGAATACGCCGATCCGACGGCGCCCTATCGTGCGCACGACACAGCGGATCGGACGGCGCGCGTGCTTGTCGACGGCAAGCAGGTCGACCGCATCGGGACGTCGGACGCCGCGACGTGGCGGCGCACGATCCACGTCAAGCCTGGCAAGCACATGCTGGAGTTCGCGAGCGACGAGGACTTCGTGGTGACGCGCGTCGAGGCATCGCGCGGCGACGAACGCCTCGACCTCGCGACCGTGCGCGGGTCGACGGACAAGGTCCTGCGCAAGTTCAGCGCGACTTTCGAGGTGTTCGGCCCGGTCGAGGCCGAGGTCGAGCTCGAGGGTTTCGTGCACGACGTTCCCGACCTGGCCGAGATCCGGGCTCGCTACAAGCTGGAGGTCGAAGCCGTCGACGCGGCGATCGGCGACCTGATCACGGCCCTGGAGAACAACGGCCAGTACGACCGAACGTGCATCGTTCTGGTCGGGCCGCACGGCGAGTCGCTGGGTGAACACGGCCAGATCGGTCACGGCGGAACTCTGGCCGACGCAGTGCTGCGCGTACCGCTCATCATCAAGCCTCCGCTCAACGACGATTCGCGCGCCGAGCTGGCCAGCCGACGCCTCGACGTCGTGCGTGTCATCGATCTCGCGCCGACGCTGCTCGAGATGCTCGGCGAGGACACCCTGCCCAGCTCGGAAGGCGCTTCGCTGCTGCACGCGAGCAATCGCCAACTCCTGGCCGAAGTGCACCCGCCGCAGGCATCGTCCACCGTGCTGGCGCTGCGCGACGAGCGCTACAAGCTGGTGTACACGGCCGGCGAGGACCGCTTCGAGATGTTCGACGTCAAGAGCGACACGCTCGAGATGGACAACGTGTTCGCGCTGCAGGGTCACTTCCGCACGAAGTGGCAGGCGCAACTGCGCGATCTGGCGGAGCGCGCTCCGCAAGCTGCGGACCACCAGGTCGGTGCGCTCCGCTGAACGTCGACGTGCTGGTCGGCGACGCGCTGGTCGGCGACCCTGAACGTCGGCGCGCGGCATCGACGCGTCACACGGACGTGGGCGTCAGCTGGCGCGCGCCGCGACCTCGTCGCGGAACGGCTCCGTGCCGAGCTCGACGTGCGGATGGCGTTCCTGGAAGTACGCGAGCTGCCACGCCTCTTCGATCAGGACGATGCGGCCGCCGTCGGGATCGACGGCCAGCGCGGAACCCGTCGGCCACGTGATCGATTTCTCGGCCTCGCCGGGCTTCACGCGCCACCAGCGCGCCAGCGTCCACGGTCGTGATTCGAAGCGCGCTTCGGCGTTGTACTCCGACTGCAACCGGTACTGCAGGACCTCGAACTGCAGCTCACCGACCGCGGCCAAGAGCGGCGTCTTCGTCGTCGAGTTCTCCAGCTCGTACGCCTGCACGACGCCTTCCTGCAGCAGTTGCCGCAAGCCTTCTCGGAACTGCTTGAACTTCGATGTCTGCACGTTGTGCAGCAGCGCGAAACGCTCGGGAGCGAAGCGCGGGATCTCGGCGTACCGGATCGTCGCGTCCTGGGTCAGCGTGTCGCCGATCCCGTACTCCATCCCGCCGACGACGCCGATGACGTCGCCAGCGACGGCCTCCTCGACGGTCTCGCGGTCGCGGCCGAACAGTTTGTGCGCGCTCGACAGGCGCACCTTCTTCTTCGATTGCGCGTGCACGACGCCCATGTCGCGCTCGAAACGCCCCGAGACGATTCGCATGAACGCGATGCGGTCGCGGTGCATCGGGTCCATGTTCGCCTGGATCTTGAACACGAAGGCCGAGAACGTGTCCTCGTCGGGCTCGACGACGCGATCGACGCTGCGCCGCGCGGTGGGCGGCGAGCTGAAGCGCAGAAAGTTGTCCAGCAGGAGCTGCACGCCGAAGTTGTTCACTCCCGACCCGAAGAAAACCGGCGTCAGCTTCCCGGCCAGCACGGCCTCGGGATCGAATGCGTGCCCGGCGCCCTCGATCATCTCGACCTCGCCCTTCACGCGGTCGAACAGCGCGTCGCCGAGCTTCTCGCGCACTTGCGGGTCGTCGAGGCCGGCCGTCTCGGTCGGCGTGACGTATTTCCCACTCGGAACGCGCTCGAACAGGTGCATCGCGCGCGTCTCTCGGTCGTAGACGCCGCGGAAACCCGTGCCGTCGCCCAGCGGCCAATTCATCGCGCACGCGCCGATGCCCAGCACGCGCTCGAGCTCATCGAGCAGCTCCAGCGGATCCTTCGCCGGCCGGTCGAACTTGTTCATGAACGTGAAGATCGGGATACCGCGCCGCGCGCACACCTCGAACAGCTTGCGCGTCTGGCTCTCGATACCCTTACCGCCGTCGATGACCATCACCGCCGCGTCGACCGCGGTCAGCACGCGGTACGTGTCCTCGCTGAAGTCCTTGTGACCCGGCGTGTCGAGCAAGTTGACGCGATATCCGTCGTAGTCGAACTGCAGCACGGTCGAACTGATCGAGATTCCGCGCTGCTTTTCGAGCTCCATCCAGTCTGACGTCGTCGAACGTTGTCCCTTGCGGGCGCGCACCGATCCCGCCATCTGCAGCGCGCCGCCGTACAGGAGCAGCTTCTCCGTCAGCGTCGTCTTGCCCGCGTCGGGGTGACTGATGATGGCCAGCGTGCGCCGGCGCGCGATCTCGCTTCCAAGCGTTGCCATTTCTCCTCAGTTCCCGCGCACGATGCCGCTGAATCCGCGCTGCTGCAATTGGGCGACGACGCGCTCCGACTGCTCGCCCTGCACGACAATCGTGCCCTCTTCGACGCGCGCCCCGGCGCCGAGTGATTTGGCCAACTCTCTCGCCAATGCTTCGAGATCGC
>JBBQCC010000090.1:0-14107 GCA_038318285.1 Planctomycetota bacterium
GGGGCCACTCGCTGTTGATCCCCCACGTGTTTTTCGGGTGGTGGGCCGGGGCCCCCGGCGTATGTTCGTGGGGCGGGGCCCCGCTTCGTTGCGCGCGCTGGCACCTTCAACGCTGTGGGAGCGCGAACGTCAGCGAAGCCCACTGCGATTCCCAATCGTGCGTCGCACCGGCTGCGGCGCGCGTCATGTGCACGACGCGCACGAGGTGAACGCCGCCGAGTGCTGGGCGAAGACGAACGCGGCCGTCGGCATCTGTGCGCAGGCGCACTTCGCGAGGCGGATCCGATCGCGGCATGCATCCGACGAGTGCGTTGGCGAGCGGCCGGCCCTGGAACAGCACGCGCACCGGCAGGACCTCGTCGGCGTTCAACCGGCACGGATTCACCTCGGGCACGATCTCGAGCGGGTAACCCAGTACGCGATCCCAACCGGACCACTGGGCTTCCGTCAGCGCGACCTCACCTGGTGCAACGACGAACGACTTCGCGCAGCGCGCGTAGCTTTCCCGGCCCTTCGCAGCCGACTCGCCGCGCGACTTGCGCTCGGCCACGACCGATTCGAGACCTTCCGAAACGAGGTAGGCCTCGAACTTCGCGGCGTCGAGCTCGATCTCGGTCCCTGTGCTGCGGTAGCCGATCACGTGCAGGCCGGGCTTCTCCGCGCGCCAGATCCCTGCTGGCGCGCGGCCGCCGATTCCGAGGATCTGCGCCTCGACGCCGCGCGCGTCGTGCACGGTGAACGCCACGATCCGGTCGGCGTTGCGGCCGACGAAGTCGCCGACGAAGTGCTCGCCGACGACCAACTGCACGTCGACGCGCTCACCGACGGCGGGATCGAACGCCGACGGCTGCAACCAGAAGTCGTGCGCGAACGCGGCGCTCGACAGGACCGTTGCGAGAAGGACGAGGGCCGACAGCTTCTGGATCATCGGGAACGCTCCTGAATGGCCGCCCCCGCGTCGAAGGACGCGAGCGCGACGGGTACCTACTGGAAGAAGCTCGAAAACGCGCCCTCGGACTCCGAGAACTGGAGGTCGAGGTCGTTGACTTCGATCGGCTCCGCCGAATCCGTCGTGTTGTTGCGGATCAGGTCCGCCGCCAACGCTTGGCCCGAGGGCGTGTCGTTGCCGTCGTTTCCGCCGCCGCCGTTCCCGCAACCCGTGAACAGCGCAGCGGCGATCACGAGGCCCAGTGCGACGGAACTTTTCTGCTTACGCGCGTGCATCGTGTCACTCCTTGCTCGGCGAGCCCGGCAGCGGCGTCGCGAGGTATGGGAACGTCGTGTCCGTGAACGTCGCGTCGACATACGCACCGTCCGTGAACGGCAGAGCACCGGACGGCGCATCGCGCGGATCGAGCAGCACGCCCATCACCGCGCGCAGTGCGATGTCCACGACGTCGTCACCGGGACGGCGACCGTTCGGGAAACCGGCGAGATCCGCGCCGAGCACGCCCAACGGGCTCTGCATCGCAGCGGAAAGCGGCGCGATCATGGTGTTCAGGCGCAACATCTCCGCGCCCTGCACGCCGATCGGCATGTTCAAACCGTCCACGCCCGTGAGGAACACCGCGACGAGGTCCGTGCGCGGGAAGAGGTCCGGCGCCTGCACGCTCGGGAAGAGGATCTGGAGCAGTTCGGGCAAGCTCGGATTCGTCACGTAGTCGGCGAATTGCGCGTCGAGCATGGGCTCGCTGGCGTTGAAGCGGTCCTTGTCCTTCAGGCCGATGACAACCTCGTTGACGAGCGGGTTGCCGAGCCGCGACACCTGCGTCCACGCTCCGCCCTCGACCGTGACCTTGTTCGCGACGGCGGATTTCGGCGCGGGGTTCGCGAGTCGCACTTGACGCACGCTGGCCGTCGTCCACGCGCCGACGATCGGGTCGCGGACGATCAAGTAGTCGATCGGGACTTCGAGGCACAGCGCAGTGACGTTCGCGTCCGCGAGGTCGTCGGCGCGTCCGGCCGGGTCCCCCACCGGATCGAAGTTCACGAGGTCGAACACCTCGCCCAGGTTCACGACGAACGGATCTTTGCGCTGCCCCACGAACACGCGCCCGGTCATCGTGCGGCCCGAGCCGTTGTCCGGCAGGGTGACGTCGTACACGTGATCGGCGGCGTAGGCGGCGTAGTCCGCGATCGTCTTGTTGCCGATGTTGTCGACGGGCTTCACGAAGGTCTGCGAGCCCGTTCCGGCGTTCACGACCGACGCGTGCGTGCCCGTGCGACGGTCGCCGAAGACGACGTCGAGAACGAAGCTCTCACGCACGTTGAGGTTGTCGACGTCCGTCGCCGCGGGGCCGATGCCGCCCGTCTGGATCAGCGGCACGGAGATCGTCTTCTCCAGGCCCGGCGCGCCGATCTGCAGCGCGGTGTCGGGAGAGTTGCGGCGGAACCGGAACTGGAACGTGATGTCCTCCACCGCGTCGGCGTCGTTGTCGATGTGGATCTCGTACAGCGCGTCCTGGTCCATCGAGAAGTAGTTGGGGCCGCCGTACGGCGTCTGCAGCGGAATGTAGTCGGCGACGAGCGTCACGAAGCCCTCGCGGCCCGGCTCGTAGCTGCGAAACATGTAGAAGTCTGTCGCATCGACCTTGGGCGACTTCGTGATGTTCGGTGCCTCGCGGTGGCTCGACGCCACGGCGAGAGTGGCCAGCGCGCACGTCGAAACGGCCGCGGCGATTGTGATTGTCTGCGTCTGCATGTTCGGCTGGGGCACCGCTGCGGACCATTCCGACCGCGGTACACTTCGACCTACGCACCGAAGGGTCGCGGCGGATGGCGCTCTCTGTCAGCACGAGCCTCGACGCCTGCCGTGCAGGATTTCCAAAACACTCCGATCCGAGGCGCCCGTCCGGGGCGTACCGCCGAGACAGCGATGTTGCCGTCCCTCCCCTCCGACCCGACCTCGGATTCGGCGCCGAATCCGGATGCTTGGGTTCTGTGCGTCGATCGCGTTGCCGCGCGCGACGAATGCGCATTGCGCGAGCTCTACGACGAGTTCGCTCCGCGCGTCCTGGGCGTCGCGCGCCAGATCCTGCGCGAGGCATCCGTCGCCGAGGACGTCGTCGTCGAGGTGTTCTCGCAGGTTTGGCGCCAAGCCGGCCGCTACGACGCGACGCGAGGCACGGTCTCGGCCTGGATCGGCACTCTGGCGCGCACGCGTGCGATCGACGTGCGGCGTCGCCTGCAGCGTCACTCTCGCCGTGAATCCGCGCTCGAGCCCGACGACGTGCACCAGATCCTCGACCCGACGGATTCGCCCTGGCTCGTGGCCAGCGACGCCGACCGCGCGGGCCTCGTCCGGCGCGCGCTCGATCGCCTGCCGCGTGAGCAACGGCGCGCCGTGGAAGCCGCATTCTTCGGTGGCCTCTCGCACTCCGAGATCGCCGACGCGCTGGGCGCGCCGCTCGGCACGATCAAGACGCGCATTCGTTCCGCACTCAGCTCACTCCGTTCTGCCCTCGGTTCGGCCGAAGGAGACCTCGCATGAACTGGCACGAATTCCTGGACGACGACCTGCGCGACCTCGCCGCGCTGTACGTCCTCA
Source organism: Planctomycetota bacterium (assembly GCA_038318285.1). Taxonomy (GTDB): domain Bacteria; phylum Planctomycetota; class UBA1135; order UBA1135; genus JAEUHZ01. Next base: position 3,548 of record JBBQCC010000090.1, read on the forward strand.
AGTCCCTCGGTGCGGACGCGGCGCGCCGCTACCGGCTGCACCTCCCGGGGTGCGAGGTCTGCCGCGCTGAGGTCGACTCGCTCGCCCACACGGCGGCGCAGTTGACCGCCACCGTCCCCGAGGTCGCGCCGCCGCCGGAGTTGTGGAATCGCGTGCTCGACCGTATCCGGGATCCGGGCGTTCCGAAGCCCGGTCCGAAGGCGACGGCCGCGGGTGTCCCGGACGCCGTCCGACCCAATCAAGTCTGGAAGGAGTGGAGCACCACCGGCGACGTGGACGCCGCGGGTCTTCAGTACGTCGCCGGCTCGGGCCCGGGCGCAGCCTTCGAGTCGACGGGCATCGAGGGCATCGAAGTCCGCCGCCTCGGCGTGGACCGCGCCAAGGATCAGGTCACGATGCTCGTGCGCATGGCGGCCGGCACGGCGTACCCCGCGCACCGCCACGGCGGCGCCGAGGAGTGTTTCGTGCTGCAGGGCGACCTGCACGTCGGCCCGCTCCATATGCAGGGCGGCGACTTTCAGCGCGCCGAAGCCGGCTCGCTCCACCCGACCCAGTTCACGGACGGCGGCTGCCTACTCCTGATCGTGTCGTCCACGACGGACGAGTTGATCGAGCCGGACGCTCGCTAGCCCGCGCGAGGCCGCGCGCCGGAAGCCGCGTGCCTGCGTCCCGAGGATTGCGATCGAGCGCCGTTCGGCAAGCACGTCCGTGAACGTGGCGGCCTATGCTGTGCCGCCGCATGTCCTCGCCGACGAGCACACCCGCAGCGCCGCGCGCGCGACGTCCGCGCCTCTGGACCGTCATCCTCCTCCTGCTCGCGGCCGCGGCGCTGGCGTTGTGGTTCTTCCGCGCGCGCCTCCTGGAGCGCGTCGCGACCTCGCTGGCCCGATCGCAAGCCGGACTCGACGTGCGCCTCGAGGGCCTCGAACTCGACGGCCTGTCGAACGCGCGCGCGCAGCGTGTCGTCGCGTCGGCGCGCGGCGAGGACGGCGTGCTGCGCTACGCGGCTCTCGAGGACGTCGAGATCGCCATCGACGCCAGCGCGCTGTGGAGCCGCAGCGTCGTCGTCGAGCGCATCCACGCACGCTCGGCGACCCTGCGGGTGGACTTGCGCTTGGCACCGGACGCGGCCGACGCGACGTCGCCCACCTTCACCGGCTTTGCGCTGGCATGGCCGGACTCCTGGCCCGCGATCGAACTCGACACGGTGGACGCCGAAATCGAGGCCGAAGCGGGCCGAGTGGTCCTGCGCGAAGGGCGCATCGCGCTGGGACAGCGCCCCGGGTCCGCGTCGCTCGCCATCGACGCACAATCCCTGCTCGTGGCTCGGCGTGAACCCGACGCGGGCCAGTTGGAAGGTCCGCTCGTCCTGCGCGCGACGCTCGACGGCGCGATGGCCGAGGTGCTCCGCGCACGCTGGGGTGACGTGGCCGAGGTCCGGCGCGGACGGGTGACCACGCAAGCGGACGGCGGATTCGACGCGCAAGTGGAGATGGAGACGAGCATCGGTTCGCTGGACGTGCAGGCGCGGTCTGACACGCGCGCCGTGCGCGTTCGCGGCGCGCTGGGCGAAGTGGACCTGCGCGGTGTGCTCTCGGCTCTCGGCGTCGACGGTTCGGACTTCGGCGGCGCGTGGGCCGCGCGCGGTTCGTTCGTGTTGCCCTACGACGACCCCGCCGGCTGGACGGCGGACGCCGAGATCCTGGCCACGGCGCCGCGCATCGCCGGACGGACCGCGGACGTCGTGAGCGGTCGCTTCGTGGCCAGCACGGACGACTACAGCGCGACCCAGGTCGCCGTGCGCGACGGATCGAACAGCGTCGACGCGGATCTCGTGCGCATCCCGCGCGAAGCGGACATCGGCTGCGAGTTCCTCGAGCGCGCGACCGTGCTCCTCGAAGCCGACCTGCGCGACGTGCAAGCCGTGCTGGGCGACGCGTGGCACCTGCCGCCGGACGCGCCGCCGCACCGCGTTCGTCTCCACGGCGAACTCGCCGACGGTTGGCTGCAATTGGAGAGCGGGCATGCCGAGATCGGCTCCAGCGTGCTCGATCTCGCGGCGTTGAGGCTCCCGCTCGACGCCGGAGCAAGCATCGTCGTCCTTGATCCGTCGACCGAGATCGAGGTCGCGCTGCGGACCCCGGACAGCGCGGAACTCGCGAGCCTGCTCCTCCCCGCCGACGTGGCGGACAGCATCCGGTTGAGCGGCGCGGTCTCGGGCTCCGTGCGCCTGCGCTCCACGACCGAGGGCCTGAGCGCCCGCGCCGCGTTGATCGCGCGCAGTGCATCGGTGCGCGGGATCTCCGTCGACGAGCTCACGCTGCGCGCCGGCTTCGAGCGCGGGACGCTCTCGATCGAACGCCTCGACGCACGCGCCGGTTCCACGTCCATCACGGCGCGCGGCGACGTGGACGTGCGCGAGCGGCGCTTCGTTGCCTTGGAGGTCGATGCCGACGTCCCCGAACTCCACGAACTCGGTCAGGCGCTCGGCCTCGAAGCGACCTTGCCCTTCGGCCGCGCGCGGGCGTCCGCGCGCCTCGACGGTCCGATCACCGCGCCCGAGGGGACGCTGACGCTCGATGCGGAGGACGTCGTCCTGGGCAACGTGCGCGCGGCCTGGCTGCAGTTGCGCGCCCACGGGGAAGGCGGCGCGATCGTCGTGGACGACCTGGGCGCCCTGCTCCCGTTGGCCGGCACGATTCACGCGGCGGGACGGGCTGAGTACGCATCCGACGGCGTGTGGACCGCGGACCTTCGCCGGCTCGAATTGGCGGCGCTCGAAGGCTCCGCCGAACTCGACCATCCCGCGCACCTGCGCTTCGGACCAGACGCATTCGAACTCTCCGACCTGTCGCTGGCCGGCGGCGCGGGCGCGATCCGAGCGGCGGGTCGTGTGACGGACGACGACCTGTGCATCGATGCCGCCGTGGATTCCGCACGCGTCGGCGAGATCCTGCGCGCGTTCGGCGTCGACGTGCCGTCGAGCTTGCGCGTGAACGGGCGCGCGACCGTCGGACTGTCCGGCACCGCGAACGGGCTTGCCGCGGACTCCGTCGATGGCTCGATCGACCTCGACCTGGACGTCGACGTGGCCGATCTCTCCGACCTGAAGCTGCCGCAGGGATTTCGGGCATCCGGCGGCGGGAGCGCACACCTCGCGATCGGCGGCACGTGGCGCGACGCGCGCGGAACCTTGGCTGTCGAAGCGCACGAGCTCGAGGTTCGCGATGCCGATGGGAACGCGCGGCTCTCCGGCGCGAGGCTCGATCTGCGGGCCGGACTCGCCGAGACGATCACGATCGAAGCGCTCTCCCTACAGTTGCCGCGCACGGTGCGCATCGATGCCACGGGGACGATCGGCGCACCGCTCGACCTGCGTGCACTGACGGTGGGCGTGGGAGAGGCGGATGCCCTCGCCCGCATCGACGCGGCAGCGCTCGACATCGCGCTGAACGTGGATGCGCCCGACCTCGCACCGCTCGGCGACGCGTTCGAGATCTTGCGCCGGACGGGCGGTTCCCTGAAGGCGACTCTCGTCGTGACAGGGACGATCGGGTCAGCGGTTCCCCAGGGCCGCATCCTGCTGCGCGAGGGCGCGGTCAAGATGTCCGCCACGCTGCCGGCCATCTCGGCCGTCGAGGTGGACCTCGAACTGGACGGCGATCATTTCTCGATCGTGCGCGCGACCGGAGCCTACGGCGGCGGCCGCGTCGACATGTCCGGCAACGTCGACATCTCGGGCGAGCAGCCCGTGCTCGAACTCGACTTGCAGGGACAGAGCGTGCCCATCCTGCGCAGCGCCGAGATCTCCGTCCGATCCGACGTGACGGTGCACGTCGAGGGCCCGTGGAACCGACTGACCCTCACCGGCAAGGCTGGATTACACGACGCGCGCTTCGAGCAGCGGCTCGACCTGGAGCGCTTGCGCTCGATGTTCGCGTCGAAGCCGGGAGCATCCGGCGGCGGCGCCCTCGAACTGCCGTCGATCCAAGACGCGCCGTTCGCGACCATGCGACTGGAGCTCGACGTGACCTCGGAGACGCCCGTTCGCGTGCGCACGCCGCTCCTACGCGCGCAAGTCGTGACGCGCCTCTCGATCCGGGGCACGGGCGCGAATCCCCTGCTCGGCGGTTCCCTCGAGTTGGAGGGTGGGCGCATCGCACTGCCGGCGTCCAAGCTCGATCTCACCCGCGGCCGCATCGACTTCGATCCGAACGACCCCGGCCGTGCGCGCCTCGACCTCACCGCGGAGGGGCGCGTCAGCGGCTACGACGTCAGCGCGCGCGTCACCGGCACGACGGACGATCCGGTCATCGAGCTGAGTTCGATCCCACCGGCGTCGCAGGAGGACCTCGCGTTGCTGCTCGTCGCCGGCCGCATCCCCGGAACGCGCGGGCTTGCGCTGGACGAGGACCGCGTCGTCGGCGAAGTTGCGTCGTACTTGGCGCGCGACCTGGCCTACGAATGGTTCGGCGACGCCGGCGAGAGCTTCGCGGACCGCTTGGAACTCTCCACGGGCGGCGACGTGACGCAATCGGGCGCGGACACGATCGAGGTGCGCTTCCGCCTCACGGGTCCCGCGCGCGGCCCGGGGCTAGCCGTCTACATGCGCGGCGAACGCGACGTCTACGATCGCGTGAACATGGGCGTGCGCTTCGTGCTGCGGACGAAATGAACGCCCGTACATCCACGACGAGGGACGCCCAGGATGCGCGCCCGCCGAAGCTGTTCGCACGTCTGGCGCTCGCGTTGGCGGCCGCGTGCCTACTCCTCTTCACGGGCGGCTGTTCCCTGCTGGGCGAATCCCTCGAGCCCAAGGAAGTCGTCCTGGAGTTCAAGGGCCTCGGGCCACTGAGCCGTTCCGACGCCGTCGAGCGCATCGCGTACCTGTTCGAAGGGTTCGCTGGCATCGAGCTGCCCGCGCCGGTCTTGGACGACGCGTCGTTCGAGCTCGAACTGCTCCTGCGCGACCGCGGCTACCGCGACGCGCGCGTCGCGAGCCTGTTGGAACGCCGCGACGGTGCGAAGCCCATTGCACGGTTCGAGTTGAGGCCCGGGACGCGCACGCGCGTCGAGCAGCTCAAGATCAACGGCGTACCCGACAAGGAGCGCGAGTCCGTGGACAAGATCCTACGTTCTGCGTTCCTCGACGATTGGTACGCCGAGCGCGCGCTCAACGCGGGTCAGCGCGCGGTCCTGGATTGGTACGGAGAACGCGGGAACATCGACGCTGTTTCCACGAAGCCCGAGGTCACGTTCTCCGACGACGGGCGTTCAGCATCCATCACGATCGTGTTCACTCCTGGACCGAAGTACGTCCTGAAGCGCGTGGATTTGGAGATCGAGGGCGGCACGTGGCCTCCCGAGGTCCCGCACAAGGCCGTGGACGACGCGCTCGCGGACCTCTTGAACACGCCCTACTCCCCGCGCGTGCAGCGCGTCGCGCGCGGCCGCATCGCCAGCGTCTTCGGAGAGCACGCGCACCCCGACGCCGAGGTGACGCATCTCGAGCGACCGTTGGGCGCCGAGGGTGTCATCCTGTCGTACAGCGTGGTCCCGGGTCCGCGCGTGCGAATCGACGCGATCCGCTTCGAGGGACAGGACATCACCAACACGGACTTCCTCGAGGCGCGCGTCGAACTCGAAGAGGGCGCGTGGTACGAACGCTCGAAGCTGCGCACGAGCCTCGCGAACCTGTCGCGCGCGGGGATCTTCGACCGCGTAGCCATCGATCTCGAAGAGTCGCCCGATGGAGCGAACGCGGACGGCGTCGAGACGCGCGATGTGCGCGTCGAGCTCGAGGAGGCCGCCTCGCGCGAGTTCTACATCGAACCGGGCTACGGTTCCTACGAGCGTTTGCGCTTGGGCGTCGGGGCGCGGCAGAAAAACTTGTTCGGCACGGGGCGCATCCTCGACCTCGACGTGACCGTGGCGGAGCTGGCACAACGCGCCGACCTCTCGCTGATCGACCCGTGGCTACTCGGTCCCGACGCGACCGCGACCGCGACGCTGTTCTGGAACCAGCGGCAGGAGCCGTCGTTCGATCGTCTCGAACGCGGTCTCGAGCTGGGCGCGGCCTGGCGCCTGTCCTCGACGTGGAGCGTCCGCACGTCGTGGGAGTATCGGCGCAGCGACACGAGCAACGTCGAGGTCGACGCACCCGCGATCGTGAATGACATCAACGTCTCCGAGGTGTCCCTCGAGCCCGCTTGGGACACGCGCGACGCATTCGACGATCCGCACCGCGGCCAGTTGTCACGCGGCGGAGTCGATCTGTCGCTCGCCGCGTTCGGATCAGAGATCGAGTACACGCGCCTGAAGCTCGAGCACTCGCGCTTCCTGCCGATCGGCGCGAGGACGACCCTCGCGCTGTCGCTGCGCGCCGGCTGGATCGCCGCGATCGGATCCACGGACCAGATTCCGATCCAGGAGCGTTTCTTCAACGGCGGCGAGAACAGCGTCCGCAGCTTCGGCGAGAGTCAGCTCGGTCCGAAGGACGACAACGGCAAGCCTGTCGGCGGCGAGGCCTCCACGACCGCGACCATCGAGCTGCGACAAGGTCTCGCGAAGCGGTTCCAGATCGCCGCCTTCGTCGACGCGGGCACGGTCGAGTTGCAGCACGAGGACATCTTCCGCTTCCGCGACCCAGGCTTCGCCGTGGGCATCGGTCTGCGCTACCTGCTGCCGATCGGCCCGATCCGTCTCGACGGAGCGTTGAACCCCGATCCGGGCGAGGGCGAGGCGGGCGGCGCGATCCACTTGTCGGTCGGATTCTCGTTCTGAGCGCGCGCGCTCGCGGCGTCAGCGCGCGGTTCGCGCCTGCATCCACGTCGCGAGGCGCGCGGCGCGCGCATCCCACGTGTGCTGCGGCGCGCGCGCGCGCAAGCTTGCCGCGAGTCGGGTGCGCAGCGGCGCGTCGGCGAGAAGGCGCTCGAGGGCTTTCGCGAGAGCCTGCGGATCCTCGGGAGCGACGAACAGCGCGTCCTCGTCGGCGCGCAGGACCTCGCGCAGGCTGGGCAGGTCGCTGACGACGAGCGGCAGGCCCGCAGCCATGCTCTCGAACACCTTGAGCGGCGACGTGTACTTCGCGCTGATCGCGGGTCGCGCGCGGTTCGGCACGACGCCGACGTCGCCAGCGGCGAGGTACTGGGCGACGCGCTCGGGCGCCTGAAATCCGTCGATGCGCACGTTCGCCAGCCCGCCGGCGCGCGCGCGCAGCACGGCGACGTCGGCCTCCATCCCGCCGGCGATGACGAAGTACACGTCTGGCAGCGTGCGCGCTGCATCGACGAGTACGTCGACGCCTTTCCACGCGAGCAGCCCGCCGGTGTAGACGACGAGCGGCACTTCGGCAGGCAACTCAAGTCGTGCACGAGCTTCCGCACGGGTGGGCAGGTTCGCGAAGCGTGCCGCCTCGAAACCATCGTGCTCGACGACGATGGAATCGGCCGCGATCCCCAGCGTCACGAGGTCGTCGCGCACGCCGCCCGAGATCGCGATCGTTCCGCGCACCCCGCGCGCGGCTTCGACCAGCCACCGACGGCGTGTGCGACCACCGGGAACGCGGTGGATCTCGAGGAACGTACGCGCGTGGCCTTCGCGAACACTTCCGGAGCGAACACTTCCGGAGCGAACAAGCCGCAGCGCGCACTCGACCTCGCGCGAGATCACGAAGGCATCGGGGGCATGCTGCTGGACGTGGCGGGCCGCGTTGCGCGCGAACGTCAGCTCCTGCAGGCGCGCCGGCACATACTGCAGCACGCGCGGCACGCGCTCGATCCAGTCGACGCAGGCGATGCGCTCGACCTGGGGTCGCGGACCGGGCGGCACGCCGTACCACGCGAACGGATCCGCGCTCTTCGACAGCTCGACGTGCGGACGTCGCGCGGCAGCAAGCAAGGTGGTGCGCGTCCCCGCGCGCTCGAACGCGGCGGAGACCTGCGCGACCTGAAGACCCTGCGCGCGTCGCGAGGGAAAGCGCGTGTTCGCGACGAGCACGAGTTCGGGGATGCTCATCGCGCGTGCTCGTTCAACGCGGCGGTGCGACCGGCGTGTCGCCGATGCCAATGCCGCTGTTCGTGTAGCCCAGGCCGTTCATGCGGTCGATCTCGGCTTGGTCGCGCGGCGAGAACCCGATGCGGATCTTGGGCATCCCGGAGAACCAGGCGCGCAGCGCTTCGTGCAAGCGACGCGCGGCATCCGGTTCCAGATCGAGGACGTTCCGCGTCTCCGCGGGGTCCCGTTCGAGGTCCAGGAGGATGACGCGCAACCCGTTCGCCGCGGGCGTCTCCATCCAATCGTCCGCAGCGATCCGATCGAACGGCACCAACAACTTCCACCGGCCATCTTGGATCGACGCGAAGAGCGCGTTCTCGGCGAAGGAGTACTCGCGTACGGACTCAACTTCGCCGCGGATCAACGGCACGAGACTCGTCCCGTCGATTTTCGAGTACTCGTCCGTCTGCTCGGGAAGTTCCAGATGCAGCAGGTCGCACACGGTCGGCAACACATCGATCTCGTCGACGATCGCCGTCACCCGCTCTCCGGCGGGCAGACCCTTGGGCCAACGCATGACGAGCGGGATCCGCAGGTTCGTGTTCACCATGTGGTTGTGTTCCCACAGCTTCCCGAACAGGCTGGGTTCCCCGAGCGATTCGCCGTGGTCCGACGTCACGACGAACAGCGTGTCGTCCAACGTGCCCTGCCGCTCCAGCTCGGCCAAAAGCGCACCGATTGCAGCGTCCGCCTGCGTCACCCCGGCGTAGTAGAGATCCGTGATGCGCTGCACGTCGCCCGGCGTCGGAACCGCATCACCACGCTCGATCGCCTCGCGGTGTTGCGCGTAGAACGCCTTCAACGGCCCGTCGTAGTTCGGATCGACGTACATGTCGCGAAACTGCGCCGGCGGATCGTAGGGGGTGTGCGTCGAGTACAGGTGCACCATCGCGAGGAAACGGCGCTGGCCGTTCTCCCCCATCCACTGGCGCGCAGTGCCGGCCACGTCGCCGCCGGCCTTCTGTTCCAACTTCGCGCGCAGCATGTTCAGCAAGAGGTCGCTGCGGTAGACGCTCCATGCGCTCTCGGCGACGACCAGGCCGTGACCCGCGAGCTGTTCGTAGTAGAGGTCGAAGCCCTGGATGAGGCCCGACCCCGTCGACAGTGTCCCGGTGTGGAACGAAACCGAAAGATAGTCGTCGTCCTGCAAGGATCGGCCGTCGGTGCGGCGCGCATGCTCGAAGTGCGACGCCAATGTCGCGTTCTCGACCATGCGCGAGCCCGCGGCCATCAGCACGAGCCCGTGTCGGCGCGGGTACTTGCCCGTCAGCATGGAACCGAAGCTGGTCCAGGTGAACGGCGCCTGCGTGAATGCGTTCTCGAACATCACGCCTTCGCGCGCGAGGCGGTCGATGTTCGGGGACTTCACGCGCTCGTGACCGGCGCAGCCCAGTGTGTCGGCGCGCAACGCGTCCACGACGACCAGCACGACGTTGGGCAGGTCGCGTGTGCGCTCGTTCGGGATGCCGCTACCCGCCAAGACATCCCGCTGGGCGAAAAGGTACGCGCCACCACCCAGGAACACGGCCGCGACCGGTGCGACGAGCATCCAGTCGAGCCGGTCGATCAGCTCCGCGATCGGCCGCGCCACGAAGCGCGCGACGACCAGCGCGGCGAGCAAGAAACCGATCGAGGCCAAGACGCGCGGCAGCGATGTGGAGGGATAGCCGTAGTAGACGAACGGCCGCGTCCACCAGTAGATCTCGGCGAACGCGCCCACGGTCACACCCACCGCGAGCAGGGCCTGCAGTCGTGCGAGACGCGACCAGCCTCCGATCGCAGGATGGAAGACGAGCGCGAACAGGGACAGCGCGACGACCGCGAGAACGCTGTATTCGAACACGGCCGCGGCGAGGCAGCCCGCGAGGGCCGCCGGCGGCAGCGCGGCCGAAGTGTGCACCGCCGCCACGATGCCGTCGACCAGGCCGAACAGGCCGCCCAGGGAGAGCCCGACGCGCAGCGCCAGCGCCAACGATTCGGGGAGGGTCTTCAGGGAAGCGGCGGTCCGCATCGTGAAAGACTACCCCAGCCTCCACGAGATCCGTCGGCCCTGCTCGCGCACGTCTTCGGCGCCGTGCGGCGAACGGTACGTCACGCCGCGCGCGCCGCCATCCGCGACGAGCTCGTCCTCCACGACGAGACCGCTGCCGTCGACCTCGAAGCTGCGCCGCACGCGGCTGGCGTCGACGCGCGATCCGTCGCGGTGCGCGAGGCGCGAATCGATCACGATCGCCGTGCCTTCCAGTCGAATTTCGGGCGCGAGGTCGAACGCGCTCGAAACGCGCGGGTGCCCGAACGCGAAGAAGCCGCGCCGGGCGACGCGCGCCGGCGTCACGAGCGCCTCGCCGAAGTGGCCCCGGCGCAGAGCGACGCGCGCGAGCCACAGCGAGAAGCGCAGTTCGCCCCCGCCGCCACGCCAACCGCGAGCGAGCGAAGGCAACCCGCTCGCACCGTTCCATTCCCCCTCGGTCGCGCCGCCCAACCGGCAGCGCGCGAGCAGGTCGT
>JBBQCC010000091.1:0-13988 GCA_038318285.1 Planctomycetota bacterium
CTCACAACACCCCGAAAGCTAACATCGCGTCCGCAACTTTCTTGAAGCCGGCGATGTTGGCGCCCTTCACGTAGTCGATGTGCCCGCCGTCCGCGCCGGCGCCGTACTGCGCGCACTTCTTGTGGATGCCGGTCATCACGTCGTGCAGGAGTTCGGTCAAGCGCTCGGTGTTCCATATGACGCGCTCGGAATTCTGGCTCATCTCCAGGCCGGAAACTGCCACGCCGCCGGCGTTCGCGGCCTTGCCCGGTGCGTAGAGGATGCGCGCCGCGTGGAAGACATCGACGCCCTTCAGCGTGGTCGGCATGTTCGCGCCCTCGGTGACGGCCAGCACGCCGTTCTTCACCAGCGTCTTCGCGTCGTCGCCGTCGAGCTCGTTCTGCGTCGCGCACGGCAACGCCACGTCACACGCCACGCTCCACGGTGCCTGACCCGCGTGGTACGTCGACCCCTTGAACTCCTTCGCGTACTCGCTGATCCGCCCGCGTCGGCGCGTCTTGAGTTCCTTGACCCAGTCGATCTTCTCCTGCCCGATCCCGTCCGGATCGTGCACGAAGCCGTCGCTGTCCGACAGCGTCAGCACTGTGCCGCCGAGCTGGACGAACTTCTCGGCCGCGTGCGTGGCGACGTTGCCCGATCCGGAGATCACGGCGGTCTTGCCCTCGATCGCCTGCCCGGCGTGCTCGAGCATGCACTCCAAGAAGATCACCGCGCCGTAGCCGGTGGCTTCGGGTCGCATGCGTGAGCCGCCGTACTCGAGCGCCTTGCCCGTCAACACGCCTTCCCAACGGTTGGTGATGCGCTTGTATTGTCCGAACAAGTAGCCGATCTCGCGTCCGCCCACGCCGATGTCGCCGGCGGGGACGTCCGTGTCGGGGCCGATGTGGCGGTACAGCTCGGTCATGAACGACTGACAGAAGCGCATCACCTCCGCATCCGACTTGCCCTTGGGGTTGAAGTTCGCACCGCCCTTGCCACCGCCCAGCGGCAACCCCGTCAGCGAGTTCTTGAAGGTCTGCTCGAACGCCAGGAACTTGAGGACGCTCTCGTACACCGTCGGATGGAAGCGCAGCCCGCCCTTGTAGGGACCGATCGCGTTGTTGTTCTGCACGCGCCATCCGCGCTGCACGCGGATGTTGTGCTTGTCGTCCTCCCAGCACACGCGGAACGACACGACGCGGTCAGGCTCGGCGATGCGGCGCAGGATCTGTGCCTGGTGGTACTCCTCCCGGTCGGCGATGAACTCGAAGATGTCCTGTGCGACCTCGCGCACGGCCTGGATGAACTCGGTCTGACCGGGGTTGCGCTTCTCGACGCCCTTCATGAAGGTCTCGAGATCGACGTGGTCGCTGACTGCCATCGGGTTCCTTTCTGTGGGCGCGGATCATGCGGACGCGCCTTGTCGCTGGCGATGGTAACGCCGCGTCCCTGCCGACTCAGCAGCGCGCGGTGCTTGTGTACACGCGAGTCGCGGCGCCTCGGACTGGAGTACGAGGCGTGCAAGCCCCTGGTGCATCAGGCCCTCGGTGAGGAATGCGAGCAGCGCGCGCGACGCGAGCGCGTTGTCCAACATGTGCATGCTGGCGAACAGGGATTGGTTCTGCAGCCAGCTGGGAAGCGAGCCCCTTCGTACGCCGCTTCACTCGGACCGACGCACGGATCCTGGCCGGGCCCCTGCGGCTGCGCTGAGCCGGTCTGTCGGGCGCAGAACTTCGCAGGATTTCTGTCCGGTGGCCCCCGCCCTCAGCAACAGCAGTTCAGGCCCCTGAACCCCAAGAGATCGCCATGCACCGCACGATCCTGCGCATCGCCCTGTTCGCCTTCTGCCTGTCGTCCGCAGCCCAAGCGCAGATCTCTGACTTCTGCTTCGGCGACGGGACCGGTACGGCATGTCCCTGCTCGAACTCCTCCGGGTCCGGAGCGGACGAAGGCTGCCTCAACAGCTTCGGGTCGGGAGGCAAGCTGCGCGCGACCGGCATCCCGAGCCTGAGCGACGACGGCGATGGCACGCCTTCACTGCGTCTCGATGGCACGCAGATGACGAACAGCTTCTACGCGTACTTCCAGGGCACGACCCAATCGGCCACGGCGTTCGGCGACGGTCTGCGTTGCGCCGGTGGATCGCTGGTTCGCCTGCACTGGCCGCTGCGGATCAACGTGGCTGGCGCCTCGCATTTCCCTGACGCTGCGCTTTCCGATCCCCCGATCTCGGTGAAGGGCTTGGTGACGACGCCTGGTACACGCACGTACCAGATCTTCTATCGCGACGCTGCGCCCGGGTTCTGCACGGCGAACACGTTCAACGGGACCAATGGTGTGGAAGTGACTTGGGGGGTGTGACATGGATGAACCTGTCAAGCCCCGTTGACGGGTTCGTGCGCTGATCGATGCGAGGCTCGGTTCCGCTGCGGCGGCTCCGGGCCTCGCTCGCATCTGGATCGATGCCCTCACCCTGTGAGAGGCATCGATCCAGATGCGAGTTGGGTGGAACAAGGAGCGACTGGGCGGTGACGTCCGATCGCTACCCTGTCCGGACCCGCGGCCGTTCGCCGCCGTGCACGGGCGGGCCGTCAGGAGATTCCACATGCTGCGCGTTCGCTCTATTGTCCTCCTCGTGTCCGGGTGTGTCCTCACCGTCTTCGCCGCGGCGAGCGCGCGGTCGTCGTCGCCCGTGAACCCGGCCGAAGACGCAGTCAAACACGCGATGGACGACATGAACTCCGCGCTCAAGGCGTTGAGCAGCGGCGTAACGGCCGAGAACAAGGACGCGTCGCTCGAAGAGCTGTCCAAGTTCGAGTCCGCGATCATCGCCGCCAAATCGCACGAGCCCGAATCGGCCGCGAAAATCGACGAGAAGAAGCGCCCGGCGTTCGTCGCGGAGTTCCGGAAGACGTTGCTCGACGCGCTGAAGACCGCGTGCGACGCCGAAGCCGCGATCGCCGACGGCAAGTACAAGGACGCCGACAAGCTGATCAAGAACAAGCTCGGCGCGATGAAGTCGGCCGGGCACAGCAAGTTCAAGCCGGAAGGCGGGTGATGGGCTGACGTCTTGTGCGCGCGACGCTCACTTCTCGCGCAGATCGACGTGCTGCCGTCTCCACAGCATCGTCCCGTCTTTGCCGGAGCGCACCTGCACGGTGGGTTCCGATTTCGCGTCGGCCTTCCAGCCGCGCTGACGTTCCGCGCCGATGGCGAAATCGGGCACACCGTCGCAGTTCACGTCGCCGATTGCGCAGACGTCGAAGCCGAAGTCTTCATTGTCGACGAAGGACAGCGCGGACTTTCTGCCCTCCAGCGAGAGGACGCGACACAGGCCGGCGTCGAAGCACCACTCTGCCCCTTCATTCGCTCCGAGGATGAGTTCGGGAATGCCGTCGCCGTCGAAGTCACCCAGGACATCCATGCTCGAAGGAAATGAGTAGAGCTTACCCATGTTCGCGGTCACGAATTCGTGCAGTACCGCGCCATCTCGTCCCCGGTAGGTGCGCACCGCGTCGTCGCTCGAGCTCAAGACGATTTCCTCGACACCATCCCCGTCGAAATCCGCGCTACGCAGCATGGCGCTGCCCGTCTCGCTCTGCCGATGGCGAACCTCAACGGACCACAGTGTAGATCCGTCGCGCCCCGAGTGCGCGGTCAGCCGGCCGGTCGGTTGCTGGTCCCAGCCCATGCGTTCCGCACCGTATTCGAATTCGACCAGATCGGCGATGTGGTCACCGTCCAAGTCCGAGGTCCATGTCAGGGCATCCCTGGCACCGCTGACGATCCGCAGTGGAGGAAATGTACCGTCGGTCGTTGCCGCGCTGGAGAACGTGCGGATCTCGCCGTTCACGACGAGCAGCAACTCGGTGCGTCCATCGCCGTCGATGTCGCGCCCGCCTCCGATCGCGCCGAGAGAATCGATCTCGTGAAGCAGCGCGCCGTCCTTGCCGGAGTGAATGCGCCGATAGCCGCGCGCGTGCTGGCGCGCCCAATAGGTCTGCAACCCTGACGAGATGATCACGTCGGGCGTCCCGTCGCCGTCCCAATCACCGGCGGCGACCACTTCACTGCCGAATCGATCGCTGGGTTCGCGGCCCGCGATCTCGAGCAAGCGTGTGCCGTCCTTGCCCGAGAGGATCCACACGCGCTCGGGTCGATCGCGATCGCGGCTGGCGACCGCGAGGTCGGCGACGCCGTCCTTGTTCACGTCGCCGAGGTTGGTGACGGCGCTGCGCAGTCCGTTCAGCGAGTCGGCGCTCGAGTTCGGGGCGAGGAAGCAGGAGAGCAGCAGGATCCCGGTGTGCGTTCGCATGGCGAACGCCTCACCGCCGCGCTCGGCGCGGACTCGGCACGAATCCGGCCGAAATCCGCGCGGGAACTTCGATCAGCGCTTCGAGCGCGCCTTCGCCTTCGATGCGATCTGGCCGGGCGAGTGCGCGCGGCTCACGGCGCGTTCAGCCAGACCCTCACCAGCCTTCGTGTGGTTCGCGCTCTTGCGCGTCGACGTGCGCGAGGGACGCGCTTGCGCGGAGTCCTCGAGCATCGCACGCGACCCGGACGACTTGGCCTTCGTGTTGCGGCGCGCGGTCGAGCCGCCGCCGGACTTGCGGTCCGTTGCGCTGACGCCGGGTTGCGCGGTGTCGACCCACGCGTCGCGCTGCGACTTTGCGGGACGCGCGGCAGCCTGGGCCAGGTTCGCGGCGGAACGGCCCACGCGACGACCGATCAGGCTGCCGTTCTCGGGCGGCGAATTGGGCTCGGGCACCGCCTCGGACTCGCCCTTCTTGGCGGCGCGCTCGACCGCGCGCTGGCGACCGACGCCCTTGCCGATGGAATGTCCCGAGCGATCGAGGTCGCGCTTCACCGCGCGTGCCAAGCTGCTGATCGCGCCGTCGAACGCGCGGCGCGCATCGGTCGCGCGCTCGGTCACGACGAGGCTCGGTCGCGACGGCATCGTCACCTGCACGCGGCACTCGGTGTCCACGCCGCCGCGCGGGCCGTTCAGGTCGGAGAAGCGCACGCTGACGCGGTCGATGTTGCGCGCGTACTTGCCCAAACGCGCGCCCAGCTTCGAGTGGACGTGGTCGACCAGCTTGTCCGACACCTTCAGGCCCTGCGTGTGGATATCGAGCGGGGTCTCGGCGACCTCGGTGCGTCCCAGATCCTTGGCCGAGCCCGCGCGCGTGCCGAGCTGGGTCTTGGTGGTCGGGTGTGTGCCCTTCACGGTCTTCTTCTTCGCTGCCATGTGTGCATCTTCCTGCGTCTGGAGGTCCAGGGGGGACTGCTTTCTATCACGCTGCGCGTGCTGGCGTCGCCGCGGAGACGCGCTTCGTACGTTCGAGCGCGCGCGTTCGACGACGATGGAAATTCTGATGAGCGCAGCACGGTGCGCCGCAACGACTTGGCGTACGTGCACGCGGAAATCGTCGGAACAAGTGCGACCGCGGCGTGTGTCGAGCGGTCTCTGGCTTGGACGGCTCGCGAGAGAGCTCGGTGCGGCGCGCGGGAACGCCGCTCTGGATGTGGGGGATCTGCGCGAGCCGTCCGTCTCCCTCCGCGGGGGAGGATCCTTGGCAACTCGGCGTGCTGCGTGTCGGAACGAGACGGTGCGTCGAGCGCGAGCGCTCGGTGCGATTCCTCTAGCGCGGCAAAGCCGCGGGGCGCGGCTTGCGCTTCGCGAGGAATCGGCCCATCCGTTCGAGCGCCTGCTCCAGGATGGGCATCGCCGTCGCGTACGAGAGGCGCACGTGCGTGTCGACGCCGAACGCCGAACCGGGAACGATCGCCAACTCGACCTCTTCCAGCACGTCCTCGCAGAAGCCGTTCGAACCGCGCTCGTCCAGGTAAGCCGACACGTCGGGGAAGGCGTAGAACGCGCCGCGCGGGTTTTCGCAGGCGAGGCCCAGTGCGCGCAGGCCGGCGACCAGCACGTCGCGGCGGCGTTGGAACTCGGCGCACATGCGCTGGACTTCGGGCGGTTCGGGCTGCTCTGGCGTGCTCTTCAGCGCGGCTTCGAATGCGGCTTGCGACACGGCGTTCGGGCAGCCGGTCAGCTGGCTCTGCATCCGGCCGACGGCTTCGGCGATGTCGGGCGGCGCGGCCAGGTAGCCGATGCGGTAGCCGGTCATCGCGAAGGCCTTGCTGGCGCCGTCGATGATGACCGTGCGCGCGCGCGCGGCGGGCGAGATCGAGACCGGGCTGAAGTTCGGCGCGCCGCTGTAGACGAGGCGGCGGTAGATCTCGTCGGTCACGATCCACAGGTCGTGCTGTTCGGCCAGCGCGGTGATGGCGCGCACCTCGGCCTCGCTCATCACGTACCCCGACGGATTGTTGGGCGAGTTGATCAGGATGCCGCGCGTCTTCGGACCGATCGCGCGCGCGATGGCGGCCAAGTCGGGCGAGAGGTCCTTGCGCGAGGGGACTTCCACCGGGACGGCGCCAGCGATGCGCAGGATCTCGACGTAGCTGACCCACGCGGGCAGCAGGCACAGGACTTCGTCGCCCGGTTCGACCAGCGACAGGATCGCGCCGGACAGCGCGTGCTTCGCGCTGTGGCAGACGGTGATCTCGGCCGCGGTGAACGGGACGCCGCGGGTCGCGGTGAGGTGCTCGGCGATCGTCTTGCGCAGGCTGTTCGTGCCCGAGGCCGGCGTGTAGCGGACCTTGCCGCCGCGCACCATCGCGACTGCCGCGTCCTGCGCGCCCATCGGAGCGGGGTAGTCGGGCTCGCCGACGGACATGTTGACGACGTCGCGGCCCTGCGCGATCAGGTCCTTGGCCCGCGTGTCGAGCGCGATCGTGGTCGAGAGCGCGATGGAGGAGACGCGAGCATTCGGGCGCATCGCTCCGATTCTCCGGAGCCTGCGCGCCAGTTCAAGGGAAGCCCGTGTCGGTTCGGGTCGGGACCCGGACCGGCGGGCGAGCCAATGGGGCGGGGCTTGCGGCGATCGCGTCGGAATCGCGTCGGAATCGCGGCGGAAGAACGCGGGCGCTGCGTCGTCCGCTGCGCTTCGGGTCCGATGCAGGGAAGGTCGTGGCGGGAGCCGAGGCGCGCCGGCCCCCGGGAGTCTTCGCCTTGGACCCGAGCGTGGCCGCGAACGTAGGGTAGCGCTCCCGAGCGGCCGCGCGGCGGTCCGCGCTGTCGCTGCCCGCATCTCGAACCGACGAACGCACCGCGAACCGGACCCCGACAGCCCACGATGAGCCTGAAGTCTCGCATTCTGCGCATCACCCTGATCGGGCTCGGTGTCTTCCTGTTCGCGGCGTACTTTGCGTTCGCCACGCTCTTCTTCAACCCGATGGAGAGCGACCTCGACGTGGACGTCGCGGCCTTGGCTCCCCGCGACGTGGACTTCTTCCTGGCGCGGGCGCAGCTCGAGGACGCGATCGCGGACTTCCCGCGCCTCGAGATCCAGGACCGACTCGACAAGACCCCGGGTTGGCAGGCCTGGGTCGCGAGCCCCGAGTACGCCGCGCTCGACCAGCAGATGAAGATCGAGGCGACGCTGGCGTCGCTGCGCGAGGCCGCCGGTCAGGTGCCGCTGGGCAAGGAACCGCAGGACCTCTTCGGCGGGCGCGACCTGGCGGTGGCCGGCTACTTCCGCGGCAACGGGCTCGAGAACGCGGACTGGGCCGTGTACGGACGCGCCAACTGGATGGGCAAGTTCGCGGCGGCGGCGCTGTTCCGCGCATCCTGGTTCGGACTCGAAGCGCGCGGACTGAAGGTCACGGTGGACGGCAACGTCGCATCCGTCGAGGGCGGGCAGCTACCGCGCAAGCTGTACGTCACGCGCATCCAGGATGTCGTGATCGTCGCGACGACGGCCGAGCTGGCGAAGGCCGCGCACGAACTGAAGGCGCGCTCCTACACGGACTCGGTGTTCCAGAGCGCCGTCTACTTCGACCACGTCGGCCGCGCGGCCGGGCGGACGCCCGAACGCGACGAACTCGAAGTCGTGCTCGACGTGCCCAAGCTGCTCAAAGCGATCGACCTGCCCGACCCCTGGCCCAACACGCGCGCGCAGGACTTCCTGCCGGCGTTCCTTGGTCGCCTGATGCAAGTGAGCTCGCTGAAGACCGCGGCCGGCGTCGTCCAGGCGGGCGAAGGCGCGTCGGTCGACCTGTATTCGGACCTGAACTCCGAACGCCTGACGACGGATATGCAGCGCATCTACCGCGCGCGCGGATTCTCGCGCGATGAACTGCTCGGTTCCGCGGCGGCGATGGCGCCGGCCGACACGGGACTGTTCCTGTACTTCCACGCGGGCATCAGCGACATCTTGAAGCTCGCGCGCGATGCCGCCGAGCCGGCGCTGCGCGCGAACCTCGAGGACACGTTCCGCAACACGGGCAAGTTCCCGACGCTCGACAACCTGATCGCACATCTGGACGCGTCGTTCAAAGGTCGCGCGGCCCTCATCGTGCGCCCGAACGACTACCCCGAGGACCCCGAGGGTCCGCCGCACGACGCGACGCCCGTTCCGGCCTGGGCCGTCGTGCTGTGGTCGAAGGACGTCTCGAAGATCGTCGAGCTGCGCGACACGATCGGCGGCAAGGGCGCCCTGTTCGGCCTGCAGGGCCGGAAATCAGGGGAACCGGGCTACTTCAACAACACGGAATCGGGCTTCGAGATCCGCGAGTTCTGGTCGCAGCTCGTCCCGGGCACGGGGATGATCGCGACCTGCAACGCGAACGAGCTGACGATCATCTCGAACAGCTTCCGGATGCTGGGCCACATCTTGAAGACGAGCACCCAGGGCGGCGAGCGCTACCCGCGCCTGTCCGACGAGCCGACGTTTCAGGCGCTCGTGCGCAGCTCGCTGCCGAACGGCAACGTGTTCCTGTGGGCAAACCCGCGCTCGATCGCGCCGATCCTACGCGCCACCGCGCGCGATCGCGCCGAGCAGTCGATCGTCGTCGACTGGGCCGCCGAGCGTCAGCGCGTGCGCACGAAGCTCATGCGCGAGAAGTTCGCCGGGGAGTCCACGCCGCTCGGCGCGGAGGATCAGGAAAAGCTCGACCAACTCGAACAGGCCGAGATCACGCGCATCGAGACCGATCTGAAGACCCAGCAGGTGCCGGCGATCGTGGCGCGCGAGGAGCGAACTTTCGCCTACGCCGAGCAGGTCACCGCCGCGATGGCGATCCTGGCACTGAACCCGAAAAACCTCGAGTTCTCGCTGCGCGTCCTCGCTCCGCTGCCGGAGTGAGCGATCCGAGGTCGACTCGCGCCGCGCGAATCGCGGCCGGTCGGGGCGGGCTTGACCGCCGGTCGAGTGCGCCGCGAGGTCAGCGGCAGCGATGAGATAAGTGGTGCCCCGGACTGGGGTCGAACCAGCAAGGGTGTTTAGCCCACAGGCACCTCAAGCCTGCGCGTCTGCCAATTCCGCCACCGGGGCACCAAAGGGGCGCGGAGTGTAGGGAGCGGTCTCGGACCGCGCAATACAGCACGCGCTCCCGCCGCGGCTTCCCACGACTGGACGCGGGGCCGCGCCCGGCTCGCTGCGGAAAGGGTCCGCGAGCGGCGAGTCGGCGGCCGTCCGGCGCACACGCAGGCCGGTTCCGAACGCGCGTTCGCGGGACGCTCGGCGCCGGGATCCACCGCGGGGCCGTGATCCCCGCGAGCGGCTCCGAGCGCTGCGGTATCCTGCCGCGCATGACGACGCCCCTCTTCTTGCTGGCCGCGCTCCTCGTTCCGGCGGTCGTGCCGGGTTCGGCAAACCCCGTCCCGCGCGCTGCGGATGCGGCCGGTGTGCCGCTCGTCCAGCACACCTGCGCACCTTGGGGCCTCCGGGCCGACGAGCAGGCGCCCGCGCCGAAGGCCGAGACCGGTCCGGCCGTCACGGGTCGCGTCACGTTCGAAGGCCCGCTGCCCGAGGTCCCGCCGCTGCCGGCCACGACCGAGCAGCAGAAGGGTTGCTGCCCCGACGGCGGCGCCGTTCCGCTGACCGACCCCACGTTGGTGGTCGACGCGAAGGGCGGCATCGCGAACGTCGTCGTCACGATCGAGGTCGACGGCGTCACCGCCGAGCCGGCCGAGAAGCCGGTCGTCGTCGATCAGAAGCGCTGCGTCTTCGAACCGCACGTCGCCGTGATGCACGCCGGGTCCAAGGTGGAGTTCGTGAACAGCGACACCGTCTCGCACAACGTCCGCGCCAGCTCGCTGAAGAACGACTCGTTCAACTGGGTCATGACGCCCGGCGGCAAGGAAGACGTCGTCTTCCAAAAATCCGACCGCGTCGAGATCCGCTGCGACTACCACCCCTGGATGAGCATGATCCTCTACGTGACCGACACGCCGTACCACGCCGTGACGGCGACGGACGGGACGTTCTCGATCCGCGGGCTGAAGCCCGGCACGTACAAGGCCAAGTTGTGGCACGAAAAGCTGGGTCGCAAGGACGTCGAGATCGTCGTCCAGGACGACGGTTCGTGCGCTCCGGTCGCGGTCCAGATGGCGCCCAAGAAGAAGAAGTCCTGACGTGACCCCGCAGTCCTGCTTGATCGGTCTCTGTCTGCTCGTCAGCGCCGCGCCGTCGGCCGACCCGTTCCCGAAATACGCGGTTGCGCCCGACACTGTGATCGAGCGCGTGTACTTGAGCTCGACGAAGCTCGCGTCCGAGCCGATGACGACGACCGTCGAGGGCCAGGTGGTCGACCCCGAGGGCGGCGAAGTGCGGCTGCAGCTCGACGATTCCCGGCGCATGGCCGTCACGGACACGATCGGCAAGGTCACCGACGGCCGCCCGGTCCAGTTCACGCGCAAGTACGGCGAGTGCACGAACTCGGCGACGGAGACGCTTCAAGTGAAGCCGCCGACGGGCAAGGAAGACGTCCGCGCCACGACCCGCGAGCGCACGACCGCACTGACGGACAAGACGGTGCGCTTCGCCTGGAACGGCGACGCGGAGGAATACGAGCCGGTCGGCGACGTGAAGGGGCTGGACAAGGAGACCCTCGCGGGGCTCGCAGCCGATTCGGAATGGCTCGCCCTGCTGGACGGCGGGCCGCGCGAGAAGGGCGCGGAGTTCTCGATCGATCCGCAGCTCTTCGTCGGCGTCGGCAACCCGCTCGGCGAACTGCGCTGGCAAGTCGGCGCGGACGCGCCCGACGCAGCCGGCCTCTCGATCAGTTCCCAGTTGTCCGAGAACTTGGATGGCAAGGCCAAGGCGACGTGGCAGGGCTCGCGCGAAGTGGACGGCCGCACGCTGAGCGTGTTCGCACTCGAAGCCGAGCTGAAGTCGCACGCCGCGGCCGACATGGACGACCAGGGCGGCAAGCGCGAGGTCGAACTCGGGCTCGAGTACGAGGGCGAGGTCCTCTTCGACATCGCCGCGGGCCGATTGTCGGGCTACTCGTTCGAGGCCGACGCGCACATGGTCTACGCCTCGTCGCGCGCGCAGGAGACGCCGCAGGGCAAGGTCCACGTGCGCCAGTCGTTCGACCTCGCGGGTAAGGCCAAGCACGTGCTGAGCGTGACCTCGGGCTGACGCGTCGAGTCCTCGGGCTGACGTTCTGTGGCGTTGGCTCGTGCCCACGGACCTCGATCGGACTCCCGGCCGGAAACGAACCCCTGCGTGTCGCGCGGCGCGGCGCGTCCGACGTATCGCTCGACGGCGCACCGCCCGTCGGCTGTGCGTCCGGAGCGAACGGCCGGCGGGGTCCGCTTCCCTTTCAGGCGCCCTCGCCCCGATGCCGGTCCAGACTCGAACCGAGGTCGAGCATGCCTTCCGACGGCGTCCAGGGGTGCAGCACGCGGGCGACCGCGACCAACACGCTCTCGTCGGCCGCGGGGTTGCGCAGGCCGTTCGCCAGCTCTTCGCCGCGCTCGGCGAGCGCTTCGTCGACGAGTCGCAGCACGCGTTCGCGCGTGCCATCGGTCGACTGGAGCGCCTTGCGCACGAGCGGCAGGTAAGGGGTTCCCGCCTCGACGGGCAGGCCGTGTCGCGCGCACAGCGCGCTCACGAGGTTTTCGGCGCTCATGGGGGGACGGTCAGGGGACAGAAGGGATCGGGGACAGTCGAAAACTATCCCGAGCCTCCGGGAGGGGCCCGGCAGAAGGCCGGAGATGCTGTTTTTTCCGTTCGATTTTGCGATCGACGGCCGCGCACGGCGACGCGGGGCGCGCGCGTCCGGAATCGGCGGGCCGGTCTCCGTGGATCGTCTGCAGCACGCGTCCGCACGTGAGGCGGGACTCACACCGGGAGCGCGCCCGGGATCCCGCACACCCTCAAGTGCGCCCGCGGCGGGGGTCGAAGCGCACACCAGCGATCCGCCCCAGGGCCGCGCCTTCGTCCCCAGCCACCTTCTATGCGCACTCTCCTGCAGACCGCTCTCGCCGCGGTCGTCGTCGGGCTCTCGGCCCTGTTCACCGCCTCCGATGTGCACGCCGGCACGGTGCAACGCCTCGGGTTGGCCGATCTGGCCGAGCGCGCGGACCTCGCCTTCGAAGCGCGCGTGCTCGACGCGCGCGTCGTCGAGCGCACGCGCGGTCGCATCGAGACCGAATACACGCTGCGCGTCGACCAGACCTACGCTGGTGAGGAGTGTGCGTTGCGCGTCGTGCGCATCCCCGGAGGCGTGCTGCCCGACGGACGTGGTCTCGTGATCGCGGGCATGCCGCGGCTCGCGGCCGGACAGGACGTAATGCTGTTCCTCTCGCGCGAAAGCTCGCGCGGGACGCGCATGCCGGTCGGGCTCGCGCAGGGAGCGCTGCGCATCGTGGTGCAGGAGGACGGTTCGCGCCGGCTCGTCGGGAGTGCCGCGGGCCTCGACTTCGTCGGTGAAGCGCCGACCGCGGTCCCCGAGCCGGGCATCGACTACGTGGCCGGCCTGGCCGAGATCACGTCCGGCATCGCCGCCCGAACGACGGAGGTGCGCTGATGAGCCTCGCTCGCACCGCGCTGATCGGCCTCGCCGCGTTCGCGATTCTCTCCGACGCGACGGCGCACGTGCGCCTCATCCATCCGTCGAACGGCAATCCGTTGCGTTGGAGTTCGCCCAGCGCCGTCTCGATCACCGTGAATGCCACCGGGTCGGACGACATCACGGACGGTTCGCATCTGCCCGCTTTGCAGATGGCGATCCGCGCCTGGAACGACGCCACCGGAACGACGGCGACACTCGTCGAGAACACGAGCGGCACGAGCCGCGCGCGCACCGACTGGGAGGCCGACGACCTGCACACGATCCTGTTCGACGAGGACGATTCGTCGGGCTATTTCCCGAACGGAACCGGGATCGTCGCGTTGACGCCGGTGTGGTTCAACAACTCGGGCGTCATCGCGGACGCGGACGTGCTTTTCAACGGAGCGGACTGGACGTTCTCGACGTCGGGCGCGCTCAATGCGTTCGACGTGCAAGACGTCGCGACGCACGAGCTCGGGCACCTGCTCGGTCTCGACCACTCCGGTTGGGCCGGCGCGACGATGTATCCGTACGTCGATCCGACGGTGATCCTGCACCGCAGCCTCGCCGGCGATGACGAGCGTGGAATGCGCGACGCGTACCCGTCGGGCACGTTCTCGACGATCACGGGTCGCGTGACGCGCGCATCCGACGGGAGCGCCGTCGCCGGTGCCAACGTCGTTGCGCGCGGCGCCGACGGTCGCGCGATCGCCGGCGCCCTGGCCGACAACAGCGGGAACTACGCGCTGAAGGGCCTTGAAGCCGGCGACTACACGGTCTGGGCCAGCCCGCTGGATCAACCTGTTTCCGAAGGCAACCTCGGCGACGGACACACGGTCGTCACGGACTTCCAGTCGACCCAGATCGCGAGTGCAACCGTGCTCGGGTCGGGCTCCACGAACGTCGGCGATGGCACGGCCGGCGTCCTGGCCGACGCTGCCTTCGCGCTGGGCCGCAACACGGACGAGCTACCGTTGCGCGTCGAGGCCGGCGCGCCGGCCATCTACTCGCTGCACGGCACCGGCCTGATTCCGGGCTCGACGCTCGCCGCGAGCGATCCCGACATCGGTGTCGCGGTCATCGCCTGGAACACCACGGTC
>JBBQCC010000092.1:0-13694 GCA_038318285.1 Planctomycetota bacterium
AGCACGATGCGGTAGACGCCGAACGGCACGAGCCCGTGCGTCGAGAGCCAACCGACGAGCGCCTTGACCGCGATCCAAGCGAACACGAACGACGCGGTGAACCCGATCGCCACGTTCGTCCAGCCGTAGCTCGCGATCACCTCGCGACCGCCCGACACCGCTTCGTGCGCGGTCGCGGCGCCCAGCGTCAAGACGCCCAGCAACAGGCTGAACTCGACGGCGGCGACGCTCGAGAGCCCCAGCAAGATGCCCGCGCCGATCGTGACGAGGCTGCGGCTCGTGCCCGGTGCGAGCGCGAGGCACTGCGCGCACCCGATCACGATCGCCTGCACGATCGAGATGCCGTCGACGTCCGTGCCGCTCGTGTGCACGCGCCGCAACGGACGCACGAGCAGGATGACGATGCCGCCCAGCAGCCACGCGATCACGATCGGCCACAGACCGAACAGGACGTCGTCGATCCAATCGTTCAGCGTGAGACCGACGATCGCGGCGGGCACGAACGCCGCGACGAGGCGCACGAGCAAGCGCCGGCCGATCGGATCGCCGGCGAAGAGCCCCGCGAACGCCTGGCGCACGCGCGGCCAGTAGAGCGACAGCACCGCCAGGATCGCGCCCGACTGGATGCCGATCGAGAACGCGCGGTTCGCGGCGTCGTTGGGCAGCCCGAGGATGCGGCTGGTCAGCACGAGGTGACCCGTCGAGCTGACCGGCAGGTACTCGGTGATGCCCTCGACGATGCCGAGCAGCAGGGCTTGCCAGAATTCCATGGGCGTGTCGGGGGAACGGGAGCGCTCGACAACGCGACCGAACGGAGTCGCGAAGGAGAGCGCGGGATCGCGTGCTGCGGTTCGGCCCGCGGGCGGGCACGCGCGCAGCGCATCGACCTGCGCGCGGACCCGATGCCGAGGCCGCGCGCCGGGTCGTCAGCTCGTCGCGCGCAGCGCCTCGAGCGGCGCGGCGTAGGGCAGGCCGAACGCTTCGGCGACCGGCAGGCACGTGATCTTGCCGTCCATCACGTTCAGCGCGGAGCGCAGCTCGACGCTCGTTTCGATCGCGCCGCGCGCGCCCAGGCGCGCCAGCTTCTCGACCCACGGCAGCGTCGCGTTCGTGAGCGCCCACGTGCTCGTGCGCGGCACCGCGCCGGGCATGTTCGCGACGCAGTAGTGCACGACGCCATCGACGACGTACGTCGGTTCCGCGTGCGTCGTGGCCTTGACCGTTTCGATGCAACCGCCCTGGTCGACGGCGACGTCGACGATGACGCTGCCCTTGCGCATCAGCTTCAGATCTTCGCGCCGCACGAGCTTGGGCGCCGCCGCGCCGGCGATCAGCACCGCGCCGACGAGCAGGTCCGTCTCGGGGAGCAGCTCACGCAGGGCATAGGGCGTCGAGTAGAGCGTCGTGCAGTTCGGCGGCAGCACCTCGTCGAGGTAGCGCATGCGATCGAGGTTGACGTCGAGGATCGTGACGTCCGCGCCGAGGCCCGCGGCCATGCGCGCCGCTTGCGTACCGACGACGCCGCCCCCGAGGATCATGACCTTGGCCGGCTTCACGCCCGGCACGCCGCCGAGCAGGATGCCCGAACCACCGAGCGGCGCTTCGAGGTACTTCGCGCCCTCTTGGATCGCCATGCGACCGGCGACCTCGCTCATCGGCGTCAGCAGCGGCAGACCGTGGTTGTGCTCCAGCGTCTCGTACGCGAACCCGTACGAACCCGTCGCGACGATGCCGTCCGTCAGCTTGCGATCGGCCGCGAGGTGCAAGTACGTGAACAGCGTCTGCCCCTTGCGCATGTGCGGCCACTCGGTCGAGAGCGGCTCCTTGACCTTCAGCACGAGGTCGGCCTTCGCCCACACGGTCGCCGCGTCGGGCGCGATGGTCGCACCGGCCTTCTGGTACGCCTCGTCGGAGAGGCTGCTGCCAAGACCCGCGCGCGTCTCGACCATCACCTCGTGCCCTTGCGCACGCAGGCGGTCCACGCCGGCGGGGGTCAGGGCGACGCGGTTCTCGTTGTTCTTGATTTCCTTCGGGACGCCGATCTTCACGGGGAGTGTCTCGTCGCGGGCCTGGGCTTGGGTCCCGGACAGAGCCGGGTTGAGGGGCGAGAAGTCTAGCGGTCGGCGCACCCTTGTCGAAGGCCGGGACCATCCGCTACCTTCCCGCCCCTCGAACGTCCTCGGACGCTCGAGGCGAGGCGATCGGCCTGGGCGTTTAGCTCAGTTGGTTAGAGCGCCACGTTGACATCGTGGAGGTCACTGGTTCGAGTCCAGTAACGCCCACCAGTCCGCGCCTCGCAGTCCTTTCGGAGTGGTTTCGGAGTCGCTCAGCACGCCCCCCGCTGTGCGCGGCCCGCCCTCTCGATCCCCGCCGGGGCAGGATCCGCGTGCATCGCGGGCTCACAGGGGTCAACGTTGGTGCGTAGAGAGGCGTGCGTAGAGCGAATTGCGCGCAGACCCGTCCGGTCGCGCGCGCTCTGCACCCGAGGATGGTTCCCATGCAAACGATTCGCATCTGGGGCGGCACGGCCGCCGGCTCCCTCGCACTGGCTGCCCTGGCGACGATCGCCGTGCCGGCATCGGCGCAGGAGGATCACCAGCAGGGTCGGATCACGCCGATCGTGCTCGTCGCGCGCGATGCGTCGCCGGCCGTCGTCTACATCCAGACGGGCGGCGCGAAGCCGGTCGGCATGAATATCTTCGGGCGGCTCGTGACGCAGCAGTTCACGGGCTCGGGGTCGGGCGTCGTCATCCACAAGGAAGGCTTCCTGATCACGAACTACCACGTCGTGAAGGACGCGACCCAAATCACAGTCAGCTTCGATCGCGAGCACGACGAAGGGACGTATCCGGCTCAGGTCGTGTCGTTCGTCGAGGAAGAGGACCTCGCGCTGCTCAAGATCGACGGCGACAAGGATTTCCCGACGATCCCGCTCGGCACGAGCTCCGATTTGATGCTGGGCGAGTCGGTCATCGCGATCGGCAACCCCTACGGCCAGACGCACACCGTCAGCCAGGGCATCATCTCGGGCCTACACCGGAACGTGCAGATCCCCGCCGCGCAGCTCACGTTCGACGACCTGATCCAGACCGACGCGTCGATCAACCCGGGCAACAGCGGCGGCCCGCTGCTGAACGTGTTCGGCGAATTGATCGGCATCAACAGCGCGATGAACGTGCAGGCGCAGAACATCGGATTCGCGATCCCGATCGATCGCGTCAAGCAGGTGCTCGAGGAACAACTGTTCTCGCCGCAGGCGTCGTCGGCATGGCTCGGATTCGATGTCGATCCCGCGGACCAGCACATCCAAGTGCGCGACATCGTCCCGGGGAGCCCGGCGTACACAGCCGGCCTGCGCGACGGCGATTGCATCGTGGGCCTCGCCGGTCAGATCGTGGCGTCGCAGGAGGACTACCGCATCGCGCGCATCGGCCTCTCGCCGTCGCGCGAAGTCGACGTGCGCGTCGAGCGCGCCGGGAAGAGTCGCGAAGTCCGGATGGCTCCGTGGGGCCGCCTCGACGGCCTGCTGTACCAGCACCTGGGCATCCGCGCGCGCAATCGCGACGGCGGGTGGAACGGGAACCGAGTCCTGATCACCGAGCTGCGCCCGGACGGCCCGGCGGCCAAGCTGGGCCTGAAGATCGGCGACGTCCTCGATGCCGTGCGCGTGCAGGGCGGGACGCGGCGCCAATCGTTCCAGGTCGACTCGGTCGAAGTTTTCGCGCGCCTCGTCCAGCAGATCCCGGTCGGCACGACGCTCGACATCGCGATCCTGCGCGACGTGGACGGCGACGGGCGCCTGACGCGCAACGACGAGCACCGCGGGAGCCTCGTCCTCGAGTGATCGCCGTTCCGCGGGCCATTCGGCAGAGGTAAGGGCCGCCGCGGTTCGATATGCTTTTTGCTCGATGTTCTGGCGCTCACGGGCCCGGAAGCGACGACTGGAAGCTTTTTCCCTGCCGCGATGAAGGAAGCCCTGCTGAAGGCCAGTGAACGGTTCGGGAGCATGCTCTCCCGGATCCTCTTGACGGCCCTGTACTACGTGGTGCTCGGGCCGTTCGCGCTGGTCTACCAGCTCGTCGCGGACCCGCTGCATCTGCGCCGTCGACCCGCCGGAAATTGGACGGCTTGGCAGACCCACAATGACACGCTCCCGGCTGCGCGCCGTCAGGACTGACGGAGAGTCGCGCGCGTGATCGTTCTCGGACTCTCGTTCTACTACCACGACTCGTCGGCGGCCCTCGTCAAGGACGGCGTGCTCATCGCCGCTGCGGAAGAGGAGCGCTTCAGCCGCGTGAAGCACGACTCGGGCTTCCCGAAGCTCGCCATCGAGTTCGTGCTGGCGCGCGCCGGAGTCACGATCCACGACGTCGATTTCGTCGCGTTCTACGAGAAGCCCTTCGTCAAGTTCGAGCGCATGCTGCTCACGGCGATGGCGACGTTCCCACGCTCGTCCGCGGTGTTCCGCGAGTCGATGCAGCGTTGGATCAGCGACAAGCTGTGGGTGAAGTCCCACATGACGAAGAAGCTCGGCATCCCGGCCAGCAAGGTGCTTTTCGCCGAGCACCACGTGTCGCACGCGGCCGCCAGCTTCTTCACTTCACCCTACGAGGAAGCCGCGATCCTGACAGTGGACGGCGCGGGCGAGTGGACGACGTCGACGATGGGCGTCGGTCGCGGCAACAAGATCGAGATCACGAAGGAGCTGCGCTTCCCGCACTCGCTCGGCCTCTTGTACTCGGCGTTCACCGCCTACTGCGGGTTCGAGGTCAACGAGGGCGAGTACAAGCTGATGGGGATGCACCCCTACGGCAAGCCGCGCTTCGTCGACAAGATCAAGGAACTCATCCACATCGCGGACGACGGGTCGTTGTGGCACGACATGAAGTTCTTCGCGTACCACTACTCGCCCGACACGACGCTCGCGAAGGCGTTCGGCGAGCACTTCGGGCGCCCGGCGCGCGATCCGAAGCTGGGCGACACGTCGCTCGATCCGTACTACTGCGACATGGCTGCCTCGATCCAGAAGGTGACGGAGGACGTCGTGCTGACGATGGCGCGACACCTGCACGAGGAGACGGGCTTGAAACAGCTCGTCATGGCCGGCGGCGTCGCGCTCAACTCCGTGGCCAACTACAAGGTGCTGCGCCAGGGCCCGTTCGAAGAGATCTACATCATGCCCGCGCCGGGCGACGACGGCGGCTGCGTCGGTGCGGCGTACTGGGCCTACAACCATGTCCTGAATCAGCCGCGCGGGCCGGCGCTCGATCACGCGTACCTCGGTAGCGAGTACTCAGACACGGAGATCGAGGCGTTCCTGCGCAAGTACGACATCCCCTTCCGTCACATCGAGGGCGACGAGCAGTTCTTCGACTACGCCGCGCAGGCGCTCGTGGACGGCAACGTGTGCGGATGGTTCCGCGGGCGTTTCGAGTTCGGGCCGCGCGCGCTGGGTGCGCGCTCGATCATCGCGGATCCGCGCCGTCCGGAGATGAAGGACAAGTTGAACGCGACGATCAAATTCCGCGAAGCGTTCCGGCCGTTCGCGCCGAGCGTGCTCGAAGAACGCGCGAATGAGTTCTTCGACATCCCCGATGCCGAAATGCACTTCCCCGCGCGCTTCATGCTGTACGTCGCGCCCGTCCGCGAGGAGAAGCGGTCCGTGCTGCCGGCCATCACGCACGAAGACGGCTCAGGCCGTTTGCAAACCGTCTACCGCGAGACGAACCCGGCGTACCACGGCGTGATCCGGCGCTTCGGCGAGCTGACCGGCGTGCCCGTGATCATGAACACGTCCTTCAACTTGAAGGGCGAACCGATCGTCGAATCGCCGGCGCACGCGTTCAACACGTTCAGCCTGTCCGGCATGGACCTGCTCTTCCTGAACAACTTCGTCATCGACAAGGCCGCCAAGAAGAAGATCGCGGAGACGCGCTTCCACCTGCGGCACGAAGGCGACTCCGTCACGGCGATGGTGAGCTGAGGCAAGGGCGATGCGCGCCATCAACGTCGCCCTGTGCTTCGTCGTCAGCATCGTGCTGTTCGTGCTGGTCGCGGAACTCGGCCTGCGCTTCTTGGGGCTCGGTCCGCAACCGACGATCAACCAGTTCGATGCCGATACGGGTTGGTCGAAGAAGCCCGACACGTCGATCCACAAGAAGACGCCCGAGTTCGACATCACGATCGCGACGAATCACCTGGGCCTGCGCGACGATCCGATGACGAGCTCGGCGAAACCCGCGGGAGCGCAGCGCGTGCTCGCACTCGGCGATTCGTTCGTGCTGGGCTACACCGTCGATCGCGACGACTTGTTCGTCGACCTGCTGGAGCGCTGGTGGCGCAGCGAAGGTCGCCCGATCGACGTCGTGAACGCGGGCACGGAGGGCTGGTCCACGGACCAGGAAGCCGTGTGGCTCGAGAAGAACGGCGCGGTGTTCCAGCCCGACGTGGTGCTGCTGTTCCCCTACGAGAACGACCTCTACTGGAACGGCGAGCTGGCCTACACGCGCTTTCCGAAGCCGCGGTTCTCCGTGACCGGCCCGCGCGAGAAGGTCGTGCTGCAGGACCCGGGCGAGTCGCCGTGGTTCGAACGCACGGCCATCGGGAAGCTCTTCGCGCGCTCCGAAACCAAGCGCTGGGTGCCCGAGGACAGTCCGCTGTCCGTCGACCCGGAGCAGGCCGCGTACTGGCACACGCCGCCCGATTTCATGGCCGAGGCTGTCCGACGCACGCGTGCCGGATTCGCGGACGTCCAGAAGACGTGCGCGGCGATCGGCGCCGAACTCGTCGTCGTGCCGATCCCGGGCAAGGCGTCCATCGTGCCCGAGGCGCGCGAGAAGCTCGAAGCGGCGATCCTCGGGGACGCCCCCATCCCGAACTTGCGCCGTTGGATCCTCAGGAAGCCTGATCCGCGCACGATCCCGTCGCTCGCGCCCGACACCGCCTGGTCGCCCGATCAACCCGTCGAGACGTTCCTCGCGCTCGCGCGCGAGCTGTCGATTCGCACCATCGACGTGCGTGATGCGTTCCGCGCGCGCATCGCGGCCGCGGATCCGGCCGATCACGAGGATTTGCTCTACCACCGTATCGACTGGCACCTGAACCCGGCCGGCAACCGCGCATTGGCCGAGGAAGTCCACGCAGCGCTCGATGCAGACGGCGTGTTCGGCGGCCCGCTCGCCGCGCAACGAACGGCCACGATCGAACCGCAGCGCCCGCAGTCATGGTACCGCCCCTGGATGGCCTGGTACCTCGGTCTCGTGCTGGTCCTGGGCACGATCTACTCGCGCACGTACAAGGACGTCGCTGCGCTCAAGGCCTACGCGATCACGGCGTCGATGCTGGCGCTCGTCTTCACCATCGCGGTCGGCGGTTCCTGGCTGATCCAGCACAAGGTGCCGCCACAGTGGAGCTCGTTGATCCTGATGGTGTTCGTCGTCGGGATCTTGACGTTCGTCCTGCTGAAGCTGGGGCGGCGTCTCGGGACGATCTTCGAACTGCTCGCCGCGTTCACGCGGCGTGGTCACTGGTACCTGATGCCGCTCGTCGTCATCCTCCTGACCATCGGCAGCCTCCTCGTCGTCGCGGCGAGCTCGCCCCTGGTTGCGCCCTTCATCTACACGCTGTTCTGATCTGGCGGCACCCAGGGCCTTTGGAAGAGATTCCCACGCGCCGCACGGAACTCGATTTCACCACCTCAGCCTCCATCGGATACTCTCGATCTGTGCGATTCCTCCGCGAGAACTGGGTGTACGTCGTCGTTCCGATCCTGATCGTGGCCGCGCTGGTCCTGGCGCTCGTTCTGTTCGGGGGCGACCCGGCCTCGAGCGGCGGCTACGAGCTGTAGGCCCGGAAGCCCTCCACCGCTCCGCGTCACCATGAAGCAGTTCCTGCGCGAAAACTGGATCTACATCGTCGCGCCGTTGGCGCTCGTGCTGATGCTGCTGATCGCCCTCATCTTGTTCGGCGGCGACTCCACGTCGGGGTTCTTCTACAGCATTTTTTGATGCGCGCGCCCGCGGGCGATCAGGCCGAGAGGTCGAACCCGAAGCGGCGCAGGAGGGCGTACCCGCCGCACGCTTCGGCCGCGATGCGATGGAGCTGAGCGTCCTCGTCGATCATCACGCGCGGGATGCGGTAGCGGTCGTCGCCCTTCACGTGCACGCCGGCGTGCGTCGTGGTCGCCGTCGTGAATCCGGCGGCGCGCGCGGCCGCGATCGAACTCTCGTCGTAGTCCCAGTTGCGCCCAAATGGGTATGCGAAGCTCGTCGGCGCGCGCCCCATTCCGCGTGCGAGAGAGTCCGCGCAGCCTTGGATCTCAGCCGCTTGCAGCTCGGAATCGAGCTTCGCGAGGATCGGATGGCTGACGGTGTGGCCGCCGATCTCGACGCCCGCTTCGGAGAGCGCGCGCACGTCGTCCCACGTCATGTACAGCGCATCCGTCAGCTCGCGGTCGTCGCCGCCCAGTTCGGCGAACAATGCGTCCAACGAGCGGTCGCGCTCGATCGGATCGACCTCGTACTTGAGCAAGCGCTTGATGTGGTACGTCGTCGCCTGACCGTGCGGCACGAGTTGGTTCAGCACGATGCTGCCCTTCTCGTCGGCGCTCGCGATCTCGGTGTAGCGCAGCACGAACGGTTCGGCCCCCATGCGATCGAGGCACCAGAACAGCTTGTGCGTCCAATTCGCACGGCGTTCGTCGAGCGGACGGCTCTCCAAGTACACGGTCGCCGCGACGCCGACCGACTGCAGCACGGGCACCAAGTGCGTGAGGTTGTCGCGGTAGCCGTCGTCCATGGTGAGAACGGCCACCGAGCGCGAGCCCTCGCCCGATTCGATGCGGCGCGCACCCTCGGCCAGCGTCACGACGTCGTAGCGCGCGGCGAGCCAGCGCAGGATGCGCTCGAGATCCTCGCTCTGGATCTTCATGTCCTTCGGGAGTGTGGCGCACGTCGGCGCGCTGACACAATGCCCCGCCAGGACCAGCATGCGGCGCGGCGAGAAGCGATTCACCAGCACGTGCAGGCCCGTATGGAACAGGACGCGCGCGTACGCCTCCCCCGCCGCGCTGCGGATCTTGTGCTTGAGCGACACGAAGGTCCGAGTCTAGCAAGCACGACCGTGCGGTCCGAATGCGCGTTGCTGCGATCGACGGGTACCGTCAGCCCATCGTCTCGTCGTCGCGGTCGCCGTCGGTGAGGTACCAGCGCGCCGGTTCGCGCGCCGCCGCAGCCAGGGGATGCGCCGCATCCTGCAGGTGCGCGATCACGGTGAGGTGATTGTCCGCGCGCGGCCGCTGGAATCCGGCCCGTTCGAGCACGGAACTCCACCACGACCCGTCGACGGCCGTCGCGCGCACGAGCGATGCGCCGGCCGCCTCCAACTCGCGCAAGGCCAGTTCGATCGCCGCGTCGAGCGCCGCGTCGTCGGCGGCGAGCACATCGACGAGGTATCCGACCGCTTCGCCCGGGCGCGGCACTTGAATGACGACATAGCCGACGAAATCCGCGCCGCGCCACAGTCCGTGGGCGCGGTGCAGTCCGGACGGTCCGCGCAAGAATCGCCAGTCCAGGTAATCGGAATCGCGCCGCACCATCAGCGCGAACCGCGGCTCGATCGCGCGCGAGAGGTCCGCCACCGCGCGCGGGAACGCGTCGAGGCGTTCGCTGCGGATCTCCGCATCGGCCGCGAGCCGCGCGCGCGCTCGTCGCCCCGCGCGCGCAGCGCACCCCGTGGTCAGGGCGCGCAGTCGCCCCTCTTTCCTCCGCTCGGCGCGCGCGGCGCCGTCGGAGCGCAGGACGAACGTCCACGGGCGCAGCGTGCCCACGCGCTCCCAACCCAGCTCCAGGAAGATGTGCGCCGACCGACGGTTCGGTAGCCCGAACACGATCGGCCAGCCCAGACGCTTGGACTCCGCCATCGCCGCGCGGTCCAGTGCGCTGAAAAGGCCGCGCTTGCGCCAATCGGGATGCGTCATCACATCGCCGGTTTCCCCGATCGTCGCCGCGCGCGACTCGTCGCCGCTCGGAATCGCGCGGCGCGGCGAACACGCGTACCCCGACACCTCGCTGCCGGCCGCGTTGCGCTGCACGAACGAGATCGCCGCGCCGTGCGGGTTCTGGTCGTAGCGCCAGGCGAGCCCGCGCGCGTCCGTCGGTTTCTTGAAGCAGGCGCTGAACAGGCGCGCTTGAGCTTCGCGATCCGACGGATCGCACGCATGGACCGAGAACTCGGGCACTCTGGGATCTGCTCGTCGACCTACTTGGTCTTGATCGGATCCGCGGGACGCGCGGGCAACTTCGACGGATTTTTGCGCAGGGCCTCGAGGACCTCCTGCACCGCGCGCTCGAGCTGAGGATCGCCGCCCTTCAACACGGACGCGGGATCGTTGTCGATCTCGATGTCGGGCTCGACGCCCCAGCCCTCGACGGCCCATTGTCCGTTCTTGTCGGCGTGTCCGAACTCGGGAACGTTCACGGTGCCGCCGTCGATCAAAGGGCCGTGGTTCGTGATGCCGACGACACCGCCCCACGAACGCTTGCCGATGACCGGGCCGAGACCAGCCGTCTGGAACATCCAGGGGAAGATGTCGCCGTCGGACGCGGAGTTCTGGTTGATCAGGCAGGCCTTCGGTCCGTTGAAGACGACTTCCGGATAGGTGCCGGTGAACTCGCTGTTCCGCGAGAACGAGGTGCCGAGCAACACGCGCCGCAGCCGCTCGATCAACATCTGGCTGACGTTGCCACCGCCGTTGTTCCGATCGTCGATGACCAAGCCTTCTCTGCGCGTCTGGCCGTAGTACCACTTGATGAACTCGCGGATGCCGTCCGCGCCCATGTCCGGCACGTGGAGGTACGCGAGCCGACCGCCCGACATGCGGTCGACGCGTTCGCGGTTGCCGAGGACCCAGTCCAGGTAGAAGAGCTCCGTCTCCGTCGACACGGGGCGGAACACGACCTTGCGCGAACCTTCCAGAGTGGGCCGCGCGTTCACGGTCAACTCGACGGGCCGATCGGCCTTGCCGCGCAGGAGTTGGTAGGGATCCGTGTCCGTGCGCAGCTCGACGCCGTCGATCGCGAGCACGTAGTCGCCCACCTCGATGTCGACGCCGATCTCCGTCAATGGCGAGCGGTAGCGATCCTCCTCGTTCTGACCGCGCAGGATGCGCGCGAGCCGGTAGCGGTTCGACTGCGTATCCACCTCGAGCCGGCCGCCGAAGAGCGCGACGTCGACGCGATCGGGCTGCACCCAGTCGCCGCCGGTGACGTACGCGTGGCCGACGTTCAGCTCGGCCAGCATCTCGCCCATCACGTAGTTGAGGTCGGAGCGGTGTCCGACGTACTCCAGCAGGGGCTCGTACTGCTTGCGCAACGCCGCCCAGTCGTAGCCGTGCATGTTCGGAGCGTAGAAGTAGTCGCGGTAGCGCCGCCACACCTCGCCGAAGATCGTGCGCCACTCCTCGCGCGGCACGCGTTCGCACATCATGCCGGACGTCGACACGGCCTTCTTCGAGTCCTTGCCCTTGGCCGATGCGTCGTAGAGCCCCCAGCCGCCGGCGGCGCTGGCGAGGATCTTCGAACCGTCGTCGCACAGGGTGTACGTCGAGCAGTTTTCGACGAGCGTGCTGGCCTTGCGGTCCTTGCGCGAGAACGCCATCAGCACGGGCTCCGACTCGCTGCCGCGCCCGTAATACGAAGCGCCACGCTTCACGTAGAAGAGGTGCTCCTTGTTCGCCGACAGGCCGTTGTAGTTGTCCGCGTCGACGGGCACACGCACGACGCGCGACGGCAGGCCCTCGAACTCGATCACGACGGGCTTTGCCTCCGGCTTCTCCTTGGGCTTCGCCTCGTCGGATCCAACCTTGGCCTCTTCATCCTTCGACGCATCAGAGGGCTTGGCCTTGGCGTCGGGCGCCGCGTCCTGGCCGTCCACGGTCACTTCGTCGCTCTCTGCCGGGAACGGGTGCGCGACGTCAGCGCGCAGCGCCAGCGCGTAGATCCCCGTCGAGCGGTTCACCGCGTAGTTCCACTCCATGCTCGTCAACTGCGGCGCGAACTCGCGGTCGGACAAGTAGTAGAGGAAGTCGCCGTTCGGGTCCCAGTAGGGCTGGTACTCGCTCCACAGCTCGCTCGTGATGCGGCGCAGCCCGCCGTCCGCGCCGCCCCAGATCCACAGCGAGCGCAGGCCGGTTTCCTCGGCCATCGAGAACGCGAGCCAGGCCGAGTCCGGCGACCAGCGATAGTCGTCGAGTTCACCGGCACGGTCGCGCGCGACCTCGGTCACCGACTTCGAGGCGACGCCGAGCACGAACAGACGCCCGCTCTTCGTCGAGAACGCGATGCGCTTGCCGTCCGGCGACCACTCGAGGCCGTCCTTGCGCTCGTTCGATCCGGTCGTGAGCTGCTCGGGAGAACCGCTGCCGTCCTGCGCGACGGTCCAGACCTCCTCCTCGCCCGTGATGTCGGAGACGTACGCGATGCGCGCGCCGTCCGGCGACCAAGAGGCGGCGCGCTCGTGCGCGTTCGAGGAATCGGTCAGGTTGCGCGTCGGTCCTTTCTCGATCGGGACGGTGAAGAGGTCGCCGCGCGCGACGAACAGCGCGCGCTCGCCCTTCGGCGACAGCGCGGCACCTTCGATCGCACCCTCGGCCGACACACGCGACGGACGCGACGAAATTCCGTCGTCGGGCACGCGGATCTCGAGCTTCTTCTGCGTGCCCGACTTCGTGTCGAACACGACCAGTTCGCCGTTCAGCTCGTACACGATCTCGCCGGCGTCTCCGCGGCTGGCCCAACGCACGTCGTACTGCGCCTCGCGCGTGTGCTGCTCGGTCTTCTTCGAGTCGAGGTCGTACGAGTACAGGTTCAGGGTGCCGTCGCGGTCCGACACGAACCAGATGCGCCGGTCGATCCACATCGGATCGCGCTCCGTGCGCTTGCTGGCGCTGACGGGTTCGATCGACGACGTCGCGAAGTCGAAGACGTAGAGGTCCTGCGCCCAACCGCCCTCGTAGCGCTTCCACGTGCGGAAATCGCGCGTCAGCGGCGAGTACACCGCCTGCTTGCCATCGGGCGACAGATCGCCACCGCCGGACACCGGCATCGGCAGCGCGGTTGGCGGCCCACCCGCGATCGGAACCGTGTAGAGGCGCGTGTCCGTCAGGTCGAAGCCGTCGCGCATGGAGCGAAACAGCACCGCACGGCCATCGCGCGAGAACCCGTACACCTGATTGTCGTAGCCCCAGCGCGGCGGAAGCGGCCCGCGGGCGGGATAGAACGTGAGCTGCTTCGGCGCGCCACCCGAACTCGGCACGACGTAGACCTGCTCGTCGCCGTCGTACTGGCCCGTGAACGCGATCCACGCGCCGTCGGGCGAGAACTTCGGGAACATCTCGAGTCCCGGGTGCGCCGTCAGCCGCGTCGCCGTGCCGCCGCCCGAGGGCGCCAGCCAGATGTCGCCCGCGTAGCTGAACGCGACACGATCACCGTGGATGTCGGGGAAGCGCAGCAGCTTCGTCTGCGCGGATCCGGACGCTGCGAGAACGGTCGAGGCCAGGACGAGAAGGAGAGTTCGAAGCATGAGCGTTGCGGTGCCGGTTCGCCGAGGTGCGGGGGGGCTCCGCAGGATAGGACCGGCACCGGGGCGAGGCCACGCTGGAGGTGCGTCCAACCCCGTACGGAGCCAGGTAAAATAGG
>JBBQCC010000093.1:0-13637 GCA_038318285.1 Planctomycetota bacterium
ATGCGGACGGGCGCGTCGTGCCGAAACGAGCAGGACGATCCCGGCGATCACCGCCGGGATCAGGACGCCGTTCAGGAGGATGGAGACGTCGGGCATGCGTCAGCGTCGTCGCGTCGTCACTTCGCTGCGGCCTCGATGCTGATCGTCAAGTCGACCTTGTCGCCCAGGACTTCGGGGCCGTACTTGACGCCGAAATCGCTGCGCGAGATCGAGGTCGTGCCGTGAAAACCAATCAACGATTCACCGGTGAAGCCCTTGCCCGAGCCGGTCTGTTCCATCGCGATCGTCACATCCTTCTTCACGCCGTGCAGGTCGAGCGTGCCCTTCACGGACCACGTCTTGTCGCCCGTCTTCTCGATCGTCTTGCTCTCGAACTTCGCGACGGGGTATTCCTTCACTTCGAAGAAGTCGGGACCGCGCAGGTGTTCGTCGCGATCCTTCGAGTTCGTGTCCACGCTGGCGACCTGGATCTGGATCGAAACCTTCGAGGCCTCGGGCTTGGCGTCGTCGAAGCTGACCGTTCCGGAGAAGTCGTTGAAGCGACCGTAAGAACGGCTCGTCTTCATGTGCGTGAGCGAGAAGATCAGGGAAGAGTGGACCTTGTCGATCGTGTAGGTCGCGGCCACTGCGGCGGGCGCGGCGACGGCCGGCGTCCATGCGTGTGCGGGTGCCGGCGCGGGGGCCTTGGCTGCGATCAACGTCAGGCCCGTCGCCGCGAGCGCAGCGAGTGAAAGAGCGGGGATGAGGAAGCATTTCATGAGGGGTGTCTCCGACGGTGGTAGGTGAAGCGCAGAGGGTGGCGACGCGCATGCGACGGTGCAAGGGCGACGGTGCCAGAGCGACGACCCGGGTCCCTTCGCGCTTTCTCCGAGTTCCTCGCCGAGGATTCGACGCGCGTGTCGGTGCTGTGGTTCCAGAGAGGAAACCATGGCGAAGAATCCTGTACCCCTCGCGCCGGCACCCACCGTCGCGCGACCGAAGCACCCGCGGCGAGTGCGCCGTTGGATCGAGGTCGTACTCGCCCTCGTCTGCGCTCCCGTCGTCGTCGTCGTGTGCCTGCGCCATCTGTGCCAGGACTCGGGTCTCGCGAAGATCCGTGACGACCAGGTGGGCGTGCTCGTCGACGCCTGGACCAGATCGACGAGGATCGTCGACACGCCGGGCTACACGCCCTACCTGCCCTGGTTCCAGTCGGTCCACACGATCGACAAGAGTCCGAACGCGTTCGTCTTCCGCGGGAACACGACGAACGGCTGGAACGAGGTCCCGCGCTTGCTGATCCGTGCGCGTGACGGGTCCAGCTTCTGGTTCGACGAGGTGACGCTGCAATACGCGCTGCGCGTCGAGAGCGCGGACGTCGTGTTGGACGATTCCGGCGGTGGCGATGCGTTCAAGGAAGAGCTGCTCCGCTGTCACGCGCGGGCGATCCTGCGCGATGAGTTCGGTCGCTTCGCCGCCGGAGAC
The DNA here is from genome assembly GCA_038318285.1 of Planctomycetota bacterium. Lineage (GTDB taxonomy): Bacteria > Planctomycetota > UBA1135 > UBA1135 > JAEUHZ01. The sequence continues at coordinate 1,465 of JBBQCC010000093.1, forward strand.
TCGGCGCGACCCGAATCGGTCGCGATCGCGACGCGCGCCAGCCTCGATCGCATGAACACGGCACTCGCGCCGCACGGGATCGAGGTGCTCGAGGTCAGCTCGCCGAAGCCCGCCTTCGACAAGAAGTACGAGGACATGATCAATCGCCGAAAGCTGGCGAACCAGGAGACGGATCAACTCCTCGCGCAGGCCGATTCCCTGAAGTCGAAGGGAGAGCTGAGCGAGCAGACGGTGCGCAAGGAGAAGGAGCTGGAGCTCCTGAAGCTGGAGGGGAACCTCGCGAACGACGTAGGTGCGGCCGAACGCGAGCTCGTGCGCGCGCGCGCCGAAGCGGACAACGTCTACGCCGAGCGCGTCAGCCAGGGCCGCATCGCGAAGGCCGAGAAGGAGCTGCAAGCCGATGTGCTGACGGCGAAGTACCGCGGCCTCGCCGAGGACGCGCGGGCGCGCGCGGATGCGCTCGCCGCGCACGGATCGGGATCCGTGCGCGCCGCGCTGGTGGATCGGCTGGCTGACATCCAGTTCGAGATCGTGCCCTACAGCCGCGATCCCGCGCCGCAGCGCATCGAGTACGAGCAGCCGAGCAGCCAACCCTGACGCCCGAAACGGGACGAGGTCACTTCCATGCGAGCCATCTTCGAGGCATTCGGACGGTTCCTGGCCGCGTGTGGGCGCGGCTCAGCGCACGGCGTGCGCGCGACCTTCCGCGCCGTCTGCCGTTCGTGCACACGCATCGTGCGCAGTCGCCCGCTGCACGTCACGGCGGCGATCATCCTGTCGCTGCTGCGCTTCGCGGCGTGGACCGCCCTGTTCGCCGGGCTCGCGCTGGGTATCGGGTGGTACGCATTTCAGCGTATTCCTGCCGGTTTCGTCGGCGTTCGCCAGGACAACTTCGGCGCGGGATTGCAGGTGCAGGACTACCCGGCGGGGGTCTATTTCGCACCGCGCGGATTCGTGACGTGGCACCTCGTGGAGAAGCGCACGCACGTGCTCGACTTCGCCTGGGACAGCGAGGGTGGCGACTTCGCACCGATCGAGGTGCGCACGAAGGATGGCAACATCTGTCACCTCAGCGTCTCGATGCTGTACCGCGTGCGGCCCGGCGAGGCCTCGGCCCTCGTGCGCGACGGATTGCGCAGCGCGTTTCCCCAGCGTGTGCGGAGCACGACCGAGAAGATCGTCCTGGAGGAATTCGGCAAGCTGACCAGCACGGAGTACGCCGACACGGACGTACGGCTCGCCCGCTGCGCGGCGACGCTGGAGCGGCTCAACGGTCTCCTCGCCGGATACCACGTCGAGGCCGAGTCTTTGCTCGTCACGCAGTTCCTGTTCGCGATCCAGTACGAGATGAAGTTGCAGGAGCAACAGCTCGTCGCGCAGACGGAGCTGATGACCGCGGCGCAGCGTGACCTGGAGGCGAACCGACGCACGTTCGCGGTCGAGGAGGCCCGTATCGACGCGGCCGGAAAGGCGATCCGTGCCGAGCGCGATGCGGTCATCCAGCGTCGTTACTCCGAGGGACGCAAGCGCATCGTCGCCCTGGAGCAGGAGGCGAAGGAGTACGACCGCCGCCGCAAGGTCGAAGCCGAGGCGGAGTACGACCGGCTCGTCGCGCAGGGCGATCGCGTCCTGATCCAGGCGCAGGGTTTGAAGGACTCGCTGGCGAACGAGCTGTACGACAGCACGGGCGGGCGCATCCTGCTGGCGCGCAGGGCAGCCGAGAATCTGAAGTTGTCGCGTGTCACGTTGAACGCGAACGATCCGCGCGTGCCCAGCGTGCTGGACCTCGACCAGTTGGTCCTGCTGCTCCTCGGGACGGAGACGAATGCACGGCCATGATCGGCCGAGTCAGCGGCGGGAATCCTTCTCCAGGAACACTTCGGCGTTGTAGTCGGGAACGCCGCCGAACGGATCGACGCGGCCTGCGGCGAGCAGCACGTTCGCCTCGGGCCAGTGCGCCTGCAGCGTTCCGTCCGTGACGTCGGCCAGGAACGCACGCCCGCGCAGTACACCCGAATCGTTGCGCACGACGATGCGCTCGTCCTGTGCGATGTCGAGGCGCGCGGCGTCACGCGCGGACACGAAGACGTGGTCGCGATCCGCGCCGGTGAGGGGATCATTCTCGCGCTGGATCATCGAGTTGAACTGCTTGCCACGCCGCGTCGCGAGCACGAAAGATCCCGGTCGGCGCACCGGTAGCGGCGGCGTGACGGGTTGGAAGTGCGCCTTTCCGTCGTCTGTCCCGAACGCGCGGCCCTCGCACAGGCGCGGACCGCCCCATTGGAACTGGTCGCCTTGCTTCGCCAGCGTGGCTATGCCGCGGTAGTCCGGATTCGCGAGCTCGATGTCGATGCGGATGGCGGCGCCGTCCGCGAAGTGCACGCGCGCATAGCTTTCGGGTTTCACGGCGCGCGCGAGGTCGAGCAGCATCTCCCACTCGCTGCGCGCTTCACCGATGGTGTGGCCGGGGATCTCGGGCGAGAAGATCACGCGTCGCTCGGTGGTCGTCTCCGTGCCTCCGCCGCGCTGTTCGTAGCGCGTGCGGGCGGGCAGCAGGAACACGACGTCGTCGGGATCGACGAGCATCTGCGACGTCACGACGAGGTCCGAGTGCACGCGCAGCGGGATGCGGCCGATCGCCCGCGCGTAACGATCGGGGTCGGGCATCGTCTCGAGGAAGTTGCCACCGATGCAGTAGAACGCGTCGATGCGGCCGTCGTGCGCGGCGTCGAGGTACTCCACGGTCGTCAGGCCGGTACGCGCGGGCACGTCGAAGCCCCACAGCTTCGCGAAATGATTCGCGCTCTGCGCGTCGATGGCGACGCCGCCGGGGAACGCGGTCGAGTAGCAACCCATCTCCGCGCCGCCCTGCACGCCCGAATGCCCGCGGATCGGCATCAAACCGGTGCCCGGTCGACCGACCCACTCGCGCAAGAGGGCCAAGTTCGCGATCGCACGCACCGTGTCGCCGCCGTGCGCGTGCTGCGTGATGCCCATCGACCACACCAGAACGCCGCGGTCCGCGCTGTGCAATTCCGCGGCGAAGTCCTCGATCTCGCGGACGCTGGTGCCGGCCAGCCGCGCCAATTCCTCGATCGAGTGCGTATCCAGCGCGCGTTTCCATTCGGCGAAACCCGTGGTCGCGTCCGCGATGAACGCTTCGTCGTGCCAGCCCTGCGCGACGATCACCTTCGCGACCGCGTTCAAGAACGCCAAGTCCCCGCCGACGCCGACGGCGTAGTGCCGGTCGCACAGCTCGGTGCCGAACAGCGCCGATTCGGCCGACGAAGGGATCCAGTAGCGATCGAGCCCCGGCTCGCGGTACGTGTTCACGGACAGGATGCGCGCGCCACGTTGCTTGGCCTCGGCGAGGTACTTCGTCGTGACCGGTTGGTCGTTGGCCGGGTTCGAGCCCAGGAACACGATGACGTCGGCCTCGAACCAGTCCGTGTACGAGCACGTCGTAGCCGCGACGCCGACCGTCGTCTTCAAGCCGCTGGTGCTGGGGGAATGGCACAGGCGCGCCGAGTTGTCGACGTGGTTCGAGCCCAGGAAGCGCATGACCTTCTGCGCCGTGTAGTACACCTCGTTCGTGACGCCGCGGCTGGTCACGAACATCGCCGTGCGGTCGGGGTCGAGCGCGCGCCAACGCGGACCGACCTCGCTCCACACTTCGTCGAACGTGACGCGCGTGAACCCGCGTTCGCCCTTGCGCCGGCGCATCGGGTAGGGGATGCGGCCCAGCGCGCGCAGGTCCTTCGAGCTCATCCGACGCAGGCTCGCCACGTCTGCGAGGCGCTCGACGTCCAGCGCGCCCATCGTGTTCAGGCGCAGCAGCTCGAGCCGCACCATGCACAGGTGCGTCCCGGGGATCGTCCAGTCGCGCAGCCCCGTGGTACCCAGCGCGCAGCCGTCGCACACGCCCTTCGAGAGGACGTTCCAAGCGTGGGGCAGTGCGTCGCGGTTTTCCCAGACGATGCGCAGCATGTCGCGGAAGTGACGCGGTTTCGTGGCGCCGAGGCCGAACGGCGACCAGCCGACCGCCAAGGACAGGAGGCTCTTTCGGGATCGTGTCATGCGTGCGAACCGCATGGTCTACGCGCTGGCGTCCCGCGCTTCCAGCGATTCGAGCGCCGACCGCAGTGCATCCGCGGGATAGGATTCCTCGCCCCCGTGACCGCGAGCCAGACCCCGAATCCGGGCGCGCCGACCGCGCCGCGCACACCGCGTTCCTTCCCCGTGCGCACCGAGCAGGTCCGCTGCGTCGTCTGCGGCCGGGGCGACGCGCGTCCGTACCGTGCCGCGATGTACCGAATGGGCGCGACGACGTTCGACCTCGTGCGCTGCTCGTGCGGCATGGTCTACGTCGATCCGCGCCCCGACGGTCCGACGCTGGGCGCGATGTACGACGACGCCGACTACTACACGGACGGCTACAACCTGGGCGTCGAGACCGAGAACTACTTCGACCGGCGTGACGAGCTGATCGCGCACTACGACACGATCGTCGCCGAGTACGAACGCGAGACCGGCATCGCAGCCGGAACGCTGTTCGAGTTGGGCAGCGCCGGCGGATTCTTCTTGGAGGCCGCGCGCCGCCGCGGGTGGCAGGTGCAGGGCGTCGAGCTGTCGCCGCCGGCTGCCGCGTACTCGATCCGCGAGTTCGAGCTGCCGGTGTTCCAGGGTTTGCTCGAGCAGGCGCCGTTCGAGCCGGGCAGTTTCGACCTGGCGCTGGCCGACAACGTGCTCGAGCACACGCTGGACCCCGTCGGCGTCCTCGTGAAGCTGCGCGAACTGCTGCGACCCGGCGGCGCGCTGATCGTGATCTGCCCGAGCTACGTGAACTCGCCCTACTTCCGCCTGATGCAGTCCGCGCAGAAGCTCGTCCCGCGCGGACTGCTGGGTGCGCAGACCCTGAAGCTCTTGAAGTTCGACGGCGCGGACAGCGGGTTCCCCTACCACATCTTGGAGTTCGACCTCGGCGCGCTGCGCACGATCTCCGAGCGCGCCGGATTCGTCGTCGAACGCGTCGAGCGTTCCGTGCCGCTGCCAGCGCACCTCTTCAAGAACCCGTCGCCGACGCTGTCGCAGCGTCTGCAGCGCGGCGTGTTCCGCACCCTCGACGCTGGGATGCGCGCGGGGCTCCTGCCCGGCGCGCGTGTGCGCCTCGTGCTGCGCGCACGGCGTTGAGTCAGGATGAAACCCGGGGGGCGATTCGTCCCAACGCGAGGGGCGGTCCGCGATCCGTCGGATATCCAGCCTGCCGCGTGCCCGCAGGCTAGCCGTCCGTGGTGAACGTCACGTCGCGAGGCCGAGCACGCTCGAGCGTGTTCGGTCGCAGCAGTGACTTTCACCACGGGCCGCTCGGTGAAGGCGGGCTCTGGCTGCTTCAAGAGCCCAAGGATCCCGGACCAAAGGCTGCACTCTCCAGCTCGCGGAAGACGCCGAAGTCTGGGAGCTGGCCCGGCGATCGCGGGCACGGAGCGCGCGGGGTCGCACTTCGAAACGCACGGTCCGACGGGATGGCTCGCGCACGTGAGTTTGGGGAAGGCTTCGTGGGTGCAGATGGGGGGGGGCATGCGGGCCGTCTCAGAATTGGGAGGAACCGATGGGATCTTGTTTTCACGGGGAGAACTCGACCGATCCCTGCGGTTCGCGGTTAGCTTCGAGAACGTTGGCGAATCGACGGCCCCGTCCTTGTCCGCCGCTCTGGATTCCCCGGTGTTCGAGTTCCCTCGTTCTTGGAGCAATCTCATGAGGTGTTTCTCAACGGTCCTGGCGACCTCCGCATTCGCCTGTGCCGCACTCTCCGCCTCCGCGTCCGCGCAGCAAGCCGGCCAGTCCCCGAACCTCGGGGCACGCATCACGCAGTCCCAGGTGCTCAACGGCGGATGGAGTCTGAAGACGTTGCGCACGGAGGGCCGGCGCATCTTCACCACGCCGTTCAACAAGCTCGACGGTCACGGCGAGGCCTACGACCACACGAATCCCGACCATACGAGCTTCGGCAACCGTCCGACGCTGCAGAACAACGGCACGTTTTTGCGTGTGAACGGCCTCGACGGGCAGACGTGTCTCGAGTGCCACACGATCACGAGCAACGCCACGATCCCGGCGACGCTCGGCGTGGGCGGCGTCGGCGGCATCTCGAACTCGCCGATGTTCATGACACGCAACATGGACCCGCGTGACTCGACGAACAGCGGCTTCGCCGCCTTCGACGGTCGCTTGATCAACCCGCCGTTCCTCTTCGGCGCGGGCGGCATCGAAGCCGTCGGCAAGGAGATGACGTCCGACCTGCAGAAGGCCAAGCAGCAGGCGTTCAACGCCCCGAACACTCCAGTCGCGCTCGTCACGAAGGGCGTGAACTTCGGCACGATCTCGTACGACGGCGCGAACTACGTCACGACGGGTGTCGTCGGTGTCGAGCCGGACCTCGTCGTGCGTCCGTTCGGGCGCAAGGGCGAGTTCCACACGACGCGTGCGTTCGATCGCGGCGCGATGCAGTTCCACTTCGGCATTCAACCGGTCGAAGTCGTCGGCGCGGGCGTCGACGGGGACCACGACGGTGTCGTGGACGAGTTGACCGAAGGCGAGATGTCCGTGCTGCACATCTTCGCGAACACGAATCCGCCGCCGCGCGTCCAGTCCACGGCCGGTTCGGCCGCCGGTCTGATCACGTTCCAGGCGATCGGCTGTGCGGAATGCCATCGACCTGAGCTCGTCACGGACTCGCGCTACCACACGATCTCCTTCCCAGACGTCGAGACGGACCCGTCGGCGAACATCTACCTGACGCTCGACCTGAAGAAGAAGCCGCTCAAGTTCTCGAGCTCGGGCAGCGGCGTCTCGGTGCCCTGCTTCGCCGACCTGAAGCGGCACGACATGGGTCCGCGCCTGGCCGAGTCGTTCGGCGCGCCGATCGACGCGCACTTCACGACAGCGCGCCTGTGGGGCGTCGCGGACACCGCGCCCTACCTGCACGACGGGCGCGCCCTGAACTTGACCGACGCCATCGTCGCGCACGGCGGCGAGGCGCAGCAGGCACGTGACAACTTCGTGAACCTCACGGACGCGGGCAAGATCCAGGTCTTGGCTCTGCTCCGGTCGCTGCGCACACCGGAAGAGCCGAACGAGGACCTCGGCAAGAACACGCACGGCACCACGAACAACTGACGCGGGCTCTCTCGCCTTCGAACGCGCGGCGTCGGCTCTTAGGCCGGCGCCGCGCGGCTGTTTCAGCCGAACTGCGCGCCCCGGGGAGCGAAACCCGGCGACCGCGCGAGGCCAGCGACTGTCCGCGACAAACCGCTGCGATCAGTCGCCCGCGATCGAGCGCGCGCGCTGCGTCGCGCGCTCCGCGTCTTCGCCGCGACCCAGCTGCAGATAGGCCTGCGCTGCGATTTCGAGAGGTTCGATGAGCGCGCGGTGCGACTTCCCCAGGCGCGTTTCGAGCTGGACCACCGTCGCTTCGAGCATTGCCAGGGCGCGCGTCGGCTCCCCCGAAGCTAGGTCGAGGCGTGCTTCCTCGAGGCGCAAGTGCAGCGCCTCGGCGGAATCGTCGCCCAGCGTCGCGAAGTACTTGCGCGCGTCCTCGAGGCTGGCCCGGGCTCGCTCCAGCCTCCCGGCCGTGCGCGATTCGCGCGCCAAGGCGAGTGCGATCGCTCCCAGCCGTTGCGGTCGATCCCAGAACGCTCGCTTCGCCAGCGTCAGCGCGCTCTCGAGCCGGTCGGCGGCTTCGGCGTGCTTCCCGCGCAGTGTCAGGATGCGTGCGCCCCATTCGTCGCAGTCGACGAGGTTCGGGTGGTTGTCGGCGACGCCGCGGAGGATGCGCGTCCAGCGCGCGAGGGTCGCATCCGCGTCGTCGAGAGCGCCGCTCTCCGCCTGGCATGTGACGAGGTCTTCGAGTGCCTCGGCGATGCTGGGATGGTCGGCGCCGCGCACCTTTTGGTGGATCTCGATCCACAATCGGATGTACGGGATCGCTTCCTTCGGGCGCCCGAGCGAACGCAGCGCGTGCGCGATCTGCTTCAGCGGCAGCGTCAGGTCGGGGCTGTCGGCGCCGCGCACGCGCGCCAGGATCGCGAGGCGTCTCTGCGCGCCGTCGAGCGTGGAGGCCGCGTCGCCGGAGCCCTCGGCGATCTTCACGAAAGCGTCGAGGAGCCGAAGGCGGACGAGATCCGTCGCGGCCATGGGCTCGGTCTCGGGCGTGACCGAGCGCACCGCGTCCGCGGTCGATTCCTCGTCGGGCACGAGGTTCAAGGCGCGGCGCAGCAGGTCGAGCGCGGTTTTGGGTTCGTGGCGGTCGCGCAGGCGCAGCGCGAGGTCTTCGAGGCAGCCGACGAGCGCGGGATCCTTGAGACCCCGTGCCGTCTCGATGCGCTCGATGGAACGGCGCAGCGTTCCGATCGCTGCATCCGCAGCGCCGCGCAAACCCTGGACGCGTGCGAGTCGACGTTCGATCTCGGCGATCTGGCGGAGGTCGATGCCGGCGGCGACCCCGGTGGCGACGGCTTCCGTGTAGCGCGCCTCTGCGGTCTCCAGATCGAAGCGGTCCAGTGCGGCGTCCGCCGATTGCACGAGCTGCGGGAAGGTGTCCTGCTGCTGCGCCGCGTGAGCGCCCGCGCCAAGACCGAGGAGCAGGGCGAGTACGAGCGCGATCGGGAAGGGTCGGGGCGTCATGGTCCTGGGCGCGGGAGCCGCGGCGTTTCGGTCGCGCGGGGAGAGTTCGCCGCTGTACTTTGCCCGCGCGGCGAGAGTTCGCTGCGGTTCTTTGCCCGCGCGGCGAAAGCTCGCCGCTGTACTTTGCTCGCGCGGCGAGAGCTCGCCGTCGTACTTTGCTCGCGGCACTCGCGATTTGGTTCTGTCTCGGTGCAGTTCTCTCCCGGCAAGGCGCCAGCATACTCGATCTGCCCCGCGCCCGATCTCGGTTACGTCGGCCCACGGAGTATCGTCTGCGTCGTGGCGAGGACCGGCACGGACGCGCGGGGGCGAAGGCCGCGGATCGCACTCGCGATCGCGGTGCTCGCGGTCGTGTGCGCGCTGATGATCGCGCGTCTTCTCCTCGGCGGTTCCGAAGGCGAGGCGCCGCCCGAAGTGCCCGGACCGCGCACAGAGGTCGCCCGGCCCGCGACCACGAACGAGCAGGGTCGCACCGGCGCCGCGTCGAGCCCGGAGGTGCGCAGCGCCGAGGCGTCGTCGGTACCGAGCGCGCCGCTCGTCGGATCGGTCGTGGACGAATCGGGCCGACCCATTGTTGACGCCGAAGTCGTCGCCGGGCCGCGTGCCCTCGCGACGGAGGGCGGCGGCTCGCACGTCGTCGCGCCGTTCGACGAGCACGCGACGCGCAGCGCGCGTACGGCCTCGGACGGTTCGTTCCGCATCGAGGGCCTCGCCTTGGGGCGCGTCGACGTCGCCGCGCGCGCGCCGGGCCGCGCGTCGGCGTCGCGAACCGACGTCGTGCTCGACGCGCGCGAGAATGCGCCGATCCGGCTGGAGCTCCGGCCGGGCCGCGTGCTGGAGGGGACCGTCGTCGACGCACGCGGGGCACCGATCGCAGGCGCTGAGGTCACCGTCGACGTCCTGGACTGGCGCGCGGGCGACGCAGCCGTGGGCGACGCGCTGCGCCGCAGCGTGCACGGCGGTAGCGATGGCCGTTTCCGCATCGACGGCCTCATGCCCGGGCGACCGCTGCGCGCGGTGGGACACGCCTTCGGTTTCCTCGACGGCGGAGAAGTGCGCGTCGAAGCCGACGCCGCGGCGATCGTCCTGCGCCTCGAGTCCGCACCGTTCCTCGAAATTCGCGCCGTGGATGCGATCACCGGCGCTCCGATCGACGCGGCGAAGCTCGAGATCACGTGGGATTCCGACGCGGACGATCCGGACGGCGGCGGGCGGCCCGGACCCACGCTCCTGACCGGCGAGGAAGCTGACCGCCGCGTGGGTCGCGCGTTGCCGCCCGGCAGCGTCGTCGCGTTCGACCTGCGCGGTCGCAGCGCGATGTTCCGCGTGGCGTCCGCGGGCTTCGCGACCGCCCACGTCGAAATCGCCGATCTGGAGCCGGGTGAGGCGCGTCCGCGCCGGGTCGAACTCGAGCCCGAGGCGTGGTTGACGGGCCGCGTCGTGCGCGCCGACGGAGCGGGACAGGCGGACGTGCTCGTCGCGGTGCGCGACTTGGGCAATGCGGACGCGCGGGATGCGACGGGCGCGCTCGTCGCGGGCAACTTCGCGCGTGCGGATCCGCTGTCGGGATCCGGGCCGCGCCTACGACCTGAGACGGTCACAGCGACGACGGATGAGGCGGGTCGCTTCGAGCTGCGGGGGCTGGGCGATGGCGAGCATCGCGTCGGGTTGCGCATCGGCGAGGACGACGGACTCGTCGAGCCGATGGAAGTCGAGCTCGCGCGCGGCGCGAACGAACTGCCGGTGATCACGTTGCCGGCGCGCGCGACCATCGAGTGCGTCGTCTTCGACGCTGCGGGCGCGCCGGTCCCTGGCCTCGAGGTGCGCGTGATCCCGTTCGTCGAGGGCAGCCGGCCCTCGAGCCTGCTCGAGACCCTCGCGGAGCCCATCGCTTCCTCGACGACGGACGCGCGCGGCGCGGCGCGCATCGAATGGCTCGAACCCGGCCGCGTCGTCGTGCGCGTGCGGCCCGACGGCGCGACACGGCCCGAGCACGACGGTCGCGCGGAGTTGGACCTCGCGGCCGGGAGCAGCACCGCGGTGACGATCCGGTTGCCCGCGCGCTGAGCTCGTGGGAAACAAGGCGAGCCTGCACGATCTCCGAAGTGAGTGGCGCTGCTCTGCGGCGCGAGAGCATGTGAGTACTTCACACGCTGCGAGGATTCGCGCGCTACTCGCCGCCGAGATCGCGCAGAACGTCCACGAGCGGCTGGACCGCGGCGCGATCGGACGGGATTCCGCGCTCGATCAGGCTGCGCGTCAGCGCGCGTGATCCGCGCACGAACGCCGGGGATTCCGAGCCGTGGCGCGCGATCCAGTCGGCGTTCGAGGCCGCGATCGGCGCGGTGTCCCAGGGGACGGGCAGGCTGACGCTGGGGCAGGCGATGCCGGTTTCGATCGCGGTGCGACCGGCCTCCGTCGCGTTCGTCACGCGACGGGCGTCGTCGAACGCCGCGTCGATCGACGCGCCGCGGATGCGCGCGTGCCAGCGCAGGCCGTGTCCGAAGCCGGTCGCGAGCGTCTCGTGCCACGCGTCGGGCCAGGGCGCCAGGAACTCGGCCAGGTCGAGCGTGCCGCCGCGCAGCACGGTCTTCTCGCCGGCTTGCGTTCCCAGGTTGAAGCCGAGCGCGAGAACGACGCGCGGGCGCACGTCGTCGGGCAGGTCCTCGACGAGGCGCAGGATCTCTTCGTGCGGTACGGCGTTGCGCGAGCTGACGAGCGCGCGCGCGACCTGCGCGAAGTTGTAGCCGTCGAGTCGCGAGCCCACGCCGGTGTCTCCGAAGCTCCAATCGACGATGCCGACGCTCGACGCGCAGGGGACCGCGGTCGCCGTCAAGAGGAGGTAGCCGCCGGTGCGCGCCGCGCCGCCGCGCGCGATCCAGCGATCGGCCCACACCGCGACGAGCACGATCGCGAACAGGATCGTGGGCAGGTAGTAGCGGTAGCCTGCGATTTCGACCGGCGGCGTGTGACCGCCGAGTCGGAAGTTCGAGATGCCGTAGGCGAGCGCCGCGAGCGGCACGTACAGCACGAACGGCATCAGCTTGGCCCGGTCGAAGCGCCGGAGTTCCGTGGCGGCGTCGGGCGGAGCGCCGACGAGGCCGCGCACGAACAGACCCAGGCTCGCGGCCGTGCTCGGCAGCGACGCGAGGTACGCGACGGCGAACGCGAGGAGGAACGAGGCCGTCAGCCACTCGCGCGAGAGCCCCGCGAACGGCTCGAACACGCCGGATCGTGCCAGGGACGGCCCGAGGTAGTCGCCGATGCGCGTCAGGATGTCGCCGCCGCGGCCACTCGTCTCGCCGCCGAACTTGGCGTCGAGGAAACCGAGTCCGCGCCCGCTGGTCGCCAAGTTCACACCCAAGAGCGGCGCGACGCCGAGCGCGAACCCCGCGGCGAGGACGGGCAGATCGCGCAGCGTGCGTCGCGCACCGCGCAGGCCGGTGTGCACGCCGAACAGGATCCCGACCGGGATCAGCGCGCCGAGGAAC
>JBBQCC010000094.1:0-13578 GCA_038318285.1 Planctomycetota bacterium
CGTCCGCGCCGGCGCGCGGGGCAGCGGGGGCCGGGTTCACGGGAGGGGCCCGGCGGGCGGGGCCTTCGCGGCGGGACGCTCCTTCGCGGCGGGACGATCCTGCCCGGCGGGACGATCCTGCCCGGCGGGGCGCTCCTGCCCGGCGGGACGATCCTGCCCGGCGGGGCGATCCTGCCCGGCGGGACGCTCCTGCCCGGCGGGGCGATCCTGGCTAGCGGGGCGCTCCTGGCTAGCGGGACGGTGGTGCCGGGCGGGCGGCTCCGGGGGAGCGGGCCGCCTCTGATTGGCGGGCTGACCGTGGCCCATGGGGAGGCCCAGGGCGGTGGGCTGATCCTGGCCGGCGGCGGTGTCCACGTAACTCTCGGCCAAGTCCTGCTCGTCGAGGTGGGTCGTCGGCAGCCCCTGCTTCTTCAGCAGGGCGCGCTCCTTGCGTCGCGCGGCCTTGCGCTCTTTGTCCTGCTTCTGCCGGCGCTTGCGTTCGCGCTTCTCGAATGTGTCCACCATGCATGGGCATCCCAGGGCTCCGGGAACGATCCGGACCTTCGTGCGGAACCCTGCAGGAAGAAACGGAGCACGCCTCGCTCACACGAGGAACGCCAGACACCCCTATCGTCGCAGCAGGAAGCCGGTCTCGCAAGGGCTGCGACCGGTCGGATCGCGTCTCCCGGGTTCGAAGGACCCAGGTTGCACGGGTCCAGCTGCGGAAGGAGCGAGCGGACGCCGGGGCCTCGTTTGCAATGCGCACCGAGCCGCCAGGGCGTGAAGGGGGCGTGCTCGTGAACGTGAATGCGGAGCACGTCGGGCGCCGCGCGCACTCTCGAAGCTCGTGCTCGCCGCCGCACCGATCGGTTCGCCGTGGGTGCTCGCAGCGCGCGGACGTCCCGCATCGGAGTGACGCGCGCGGCCGCTTCGATCGCGGATGCGCTCCGTAGTCCATCTCGAGAACGGTTCGAAAAGCCTGGATTTCAAGGTGATTCGCAACATTGGGACTTCGTCGGATCGGCCGTGTTCGCGCATTGCCACGCGAGCGTGAGCGGTAGATTGCGATGCGTCGGGCCCACAGTGCGAATGCGAATGGCGTCGGGACGGTTCTCCTCGCTGCGCTTCGCACGGGACTCGAAGTCCAGGAGGCTGCATGCAGTTCTCGCCCTCTGTCACCTTGGCCTTGGTCGCGCTCACTTCGGTTGGATTCCTCGCAGTGGACCACCAGTCCGCTCCTCTGAAGCCCAAACGCACGGCGCTCGTCGGCAATCCTCGATTGCTCGAGGTGCGCTACGCGAATTGGAAGGAGACGCACGCGTCGCGCGACGTGCGCATGCCCTTGGCCTTTTCGCGCGCGCTCTCCACGGAGCGCAGCAGCGCGACCGGTCGCTTCGTGTTCGACGCCGATGCGGGCGTGATCACCGTCGATCTGGAATCGATCCCCGCGGACGCGCACTACGACGCCTGGCTCGTCGACGACGCCGCGGGCACGAGCGCGGCTCCCGATGCACGGGATCGGCTCGCGCGGCTCGGTGAGCTCGTGCCCGCCGCCGGGCGCGCCCACCTCGCGGTGCAACTCGCGGAGAGCGAGCTCGTGGGCTTCGACCTGGATCTCGTCGTGATCACGCGCGCCGGCGCGTCGCCGATCGAAAGCATCGTGCTGTCGGGCATGCCCGGTCTGTTCCAGCGCTTGTACAGCCGCGAACTCGAGGCCGGGGTTTCGACGCCGTCGGGTGTCGTGCTGCGCACGGGGAGCGCGATCGGCAACGGAGTGCTCGGCGGAGGTGGCAGTGGCGGCGCCACGTACGGTCCGTCGGCCGACCTCGTCGCGGAGGGCGAACACCTGTTCTTCTTCGGCACGTTCGCGGGCAACGGTCGTACATGCGGCACGTGTCACCCGGCCGAGAACAACTTCACGATCGAGCCGGCGTTCATCGCCACGCTGCCCGATTCGGATCCACTGTTCGTCGCCGAGTTCAATCCCGACTTGAACTTCGACCTCAACGGCGGGCTGCGTTTCGAGAACCCGCACCTGATGCGCGACTTCGGCCTGATCGTCGAGAACCTCGATGGTTTCGACGACCTGCGCTACCGCTTCACGATGCGCAGCGTGCCGCACACGTTGGGCATGACGCAGTCGATGACGTCACCCGACGGACCGGGAGTCGTCCCCGAACAACGCACGGGATGGAGCGGGGATGGAGCGCCGGGGCAAGGCACCCTGCGTGAGTTCGCTCTCGGTGCGGTCCGTCAACACTTCACGCGTACGATGGGCCGTGTTCCGAACGTGGACTTCGTGTTCCCGACCAGTGCTGAACTCGACGCGTTCGAGGCGTTCCAGCTCTCACTCGGTCGTCAGCAGGAACTCGACATCGCGAACATGACGCTGCTCGATGCCGGCGCGGACGAGGGTCGCGTCCGCTTCGACGAAGTCGGTTGCACCCGCTGTCACGAGAACGCCGGCGCGAACCGAGTCGCGGTGAACAACAACTTCAACACCGGCGTCGAGGCGTTCGGTCGCCACAACCCGGACGGGACGGGTGAACTGCGACCGCCCGATGGTGGACTCGGCACGAACGCGGCCGGCGGGAGCGGCACGGTCGTGGCTTCGCCCGAATTCGAGGATCCGGACGTCTTCAGCTTCGGCAACAAGACGTTCAACACCGCCAGCCTCGTCGAGTTCGCGGACACCGTGCCCGGGTTCCACAACAACATCACGAACATGGGCGCGCTTGCCGACACGGTCGAGGGCGCGGTGAGCTTCTACCGCTCGTCCGAGTTCGAGAACTCCGTGGACGGGTTCCCGATCCCGTTCCAGGGCAACGACATCGACAACATCGGGCGGTTCCTGCGCGTGATCAACGCACTCGAGAACCGCCGTTCGGCCGACGTCTACGCCGACCGCGCCGCTCAGTTGATCCAGGGCGGCGGGTACGATCCGGCCGACGTCGAGCGCCTGCTCGTCCTGGCGCAGGCCGAGTGCACGGACGCGATCGACGAACTGAGTCAAGTCGGTCTGCACTTGAACGACGCCGTCCCGCGCTTCCAGAAGGCCTGGGGACAGTTCGAGGCGGCCAAAACCGGCTCGGATGCGTCACGGCTGTCCCGCATTGCCGCGGGACGGCATCTGCTGGACAACGCGAAGTCGTCCATGGAGCTCTGAACCGCTCACGGCTGCCCACCTGGGCGGCAGGCCGCGCTCCTCCTCCTGCAAGCTGTCTGCTGCAGGAGGGGGAGCGCGGTTCGTTCCGGGGCCCTGTGGATCTCGGGAGCCTGGGGGCTCGGTCCAGGATGCGCTTCCCACCCGGCGGGGTCGCCGCTAGACTCCTCGCCCCGATTCCGGTCGCCAGGTGGTGGCTGGAACAACCCGAGCCCAACTCCGAGGGCTCCCCGTGGGAGGGTTTCCACCACGGACAGCAGGAGAAGCCAACTTGTACGCCGTCCTCCGCGATCGCAACCAGCAGATCCGGGTTCAGAAGGGTGACACCATCCTCTGCGACCTGAACGACAAGCTCGCCGCCGGCGACAAGATCACCTTCGACGAGGTCCTCATCGTCGGTGACGAAGGCCAAGCCCGGATCGGCAAGCCGACCGTCGCCGGTGCTTCGGTGACCGCCGAGGTCATCGGGCACGAGAAGGGTGTGAAGGTCATCGCCTTCCGCTTCAAGCGCCGCAAAAACGTGCGCAAGAAGCGTGGCTTCCGCGCTCAGTACACCCGCGTCCGCATCACCGACATCGTCGGCTGAGGAGCAACACACATGGCACACAAAAAGGGCGGCGGTTCCACCAAGAACGGTCGCGACAGCAATCCCCAGTTCCGCGGCATCAAGCGCTACGGCGGTGAGAACGTGACCGCCGGCACGATCATCGTGCGCCAGTGCGGTACCGTGTTCCACCCCGGCCGCAACGTCGGCCTGGGCAGCGATTTCACGCTGTTCGCGCTCGTGCCCGGCACGGTGCGCTTCCAGCCCAACCGCAAGGTCCACATCGATCCGGCCGTCTCGGCCTGAGAACGATCCCACGGGCAGTCCGAGCTGGAATCGGCTCGGATCCCGATCGCGGCTCGCGGTGCACGATCCGTGCGCGCGAGCCGTTTTCACGCCGCCACGAGTTCACCCTGCCATGTTCAAGGACGAAGTCGAGATCGAAGTGCGCGCCGGCAAGGGCGGGAACGGCGCCGTGTCGATGCGCCGCGAGAAGTCCGTTCCGCTCGGCGGTCCGGACGGTGGTGACGGCGGCGACGGCGGCAGCGTGATCTTCGTCGCGTCGCCGCAGCTCAACTCGCTGCTGCCGCTCGCGGGCCACTACCACTACAACGCGCGCGACGGTCGTCCCGGCGAAGGCCAGATGTGCTCGGGCAAGAGCGGCGATGACCTCGTCATCGAGGTTCCGATCGGCACGCAGGTCTACGACAAGAAGTGGGGCAACCTGCTGCGCGACTTGGCGCGTGAAGGCATGCGCCTCCAGATCGCGCGCGGCGGACGCGGCGGCTTGGGCAACGCGCGTTTCGCGAGCGCCGTGCGCCAGACGCCGCGCTTCGCGACGAACGGCACGCAGGGCGAGACGCGCGCGCTCCGCCTCGAACTGAAGCTGTTCGCCGAGGCGGGACTCGTCGGTCTGCCGAACGCCGGCAAGTCCACATTCCTCGCGTCCGTCACCGCGGCGACGCCCAAGATCGCCGACTACCCGTTCACGACGCTCTCGCCGCAGGTCGGCATCGCGCGACTCGCCGAGAGCGACACGCTCGTCCTGGCCGACCTGCCTGGTCTGATCGAGGGCGCAGCCGACGGTCACGGGCTCGGCCACCGGTTCCTGCGTCACGTCGAGCGCTGCCGCGTGCTGCTCCACCTCGTCGACGTCTCGGACTCGGCGCTCGAAGACCCGGACGCGTCGCGCCGGATCATCGAGGGCGAACTGGAACAGTACTCCGCCGAACTCGCACGCCGTCCGCGACTGCTGGTCGCGACGAAGTGCGAGTCCGAGACGGCTGAGGCGCGCGCTGCGGAGTTGGAGCGCGCGGCCGGAGTGCCGGTCTGGCGCATCTCGGCCGTCCAGCGGCGCGGTCTCGAACCGCTCCTGCGCGGAGCCTGGAACGTGGTGCACCAGACCGCAGCGACCGCGCCCGCCTGAAATCGGATTCCGCCCGGTTCGGTGAGCGTCTCAAGCACGGCCCTGCCGTGGGTCGAGAGAAGCGGGGAGGTCCTCGCCGTGCAATCCCAGAACCCATCCGAAGACGAGTTCAGCTTCCGCGACCTCGCCTCATCCCTGGGCGGCTTGCCGCCGATGCAGGAGAGCGCGCCGCCCGCGCCGCCGCGTGCAGGATCCTCGTCGGGACGGGTACCGAACGCGGCCTCCGCGCCGCCGCCGCCTCCGCCGAATGCCGTGGGCTCGCGCGCCGATGCGCGTTCGAAGCCCAAGCGCATCTCGATCGAGGAGGCTGTGCAAGATCTCCTCTCGGTGACGAGTTACGCATCGCCGCGCCACCAACTCGAAGCCTGGCTCGCGGTCATGAGCAAGATCGGCGCGTCCGACTTGATCCTGCGCGCCGGTGGACGTCCCTCGCACCGCACCGACGGCAAGATCGGGTTCCTGCCCGGTCGGGTGCCCGAAGCCGGACCGCTGATCGACGTGCTCGAGGGCATCCTGGGCAAGATGCGCATGGAGGACTGGCGCACGCGCGGTTCGGCCGATGCGTCACTGCACCTCGACGGACTCGGTCGCTTCCGCCTCAACGCGTACCGACAGATGGGCGAGCCCGCGGTCGTCATCCGGCGCATCAACGAGAACGCGCCGAACCTGGACGACCTCGATCTGCCGACGGAGACGCTCAAGAAGCTCGCCATGCGCAAGCGCGGCTTGATCCTCGTGACCGGTATCGCCGGCTCGGGCAAGTCCACGACGCTGGCGGGCATGATCCAGTCCATGAACGAGAGCGTTGAACGTCACGTCGTCACGCTCGAGGACCCGGTCGAGCTGCTGTTCAAGGAGCAGTTCTGCGTGATCAGCCAACGCGAGGTCGGCACAGACTGCACCTCGTTCCAGGACGGCCTGCGCCACGCGCTGCGCCAGAGTCCCGACGTCATCCTGATCGGCGAGATGCGCGACGCCGAGACCGTGATCGCTGCGCTGGACGCCACCGAGACGGGACACTTGGTCATGTCCACGCTGCACACGGTCAACGCGCCGCAGACGGTAGAGCGCATCCTCTCGTTCTTCCGCCCGGAACAGCACCAGCAGATCCGCCTGCGCCTGGCCGAGAACATGGCCGCCGTGCTCAGCCAGCGCCTGATCCCGCGCGCGGGCAGCAAGGGCATGGTGCCGGCGTTCGAGTTGATGCAGACCACGCCGCACATCCGCGAGCTGCTCATGGAGGGCAAGACCAGCGAGATGTCGCGCGTCATCGAGCAAGGCACGGAACGCGGCCTGATCTCGTTCAACATGTGCCTGCGCAAGCTCGTCCAGGACCGCAAGGTCGAGCTCAACGATGCGCTGGCAGCCAGCGACCGGCCCGAGGAGCTCATCCTGGCCCTGCGCGGCATCACGGGCAGCTCGGCGCGTGTGGACAACAACGCAGCGCACCAGCGGCCGGCGCCGGGCCAGGACGGCCTGCGCATCGCGCGTTCTTGAATCCGAGCGCGCCGCGCGGGAAGAACGGCAGGTGGGCGGCGTCGCAGTCGGAGGCTCCTGCGCCTTGGACCGGGTGCGCACGGACGGCTATCTTCGAATCGCGGGCCGCGGATCGCCCGCAAAGGGCTAGGGTGAACGCATGAACATCGCGCAGGTCAAGATCGTCTCCTGGACTGCGGCGGGCCTCCTGACGTTGGGCCTCGGCGCCTACGTCCTGTCGTTCGTCCGCACGCTCGAGGATCGTCGCGCGCTCCCTGCACCCGCAGTCGTGCAGGCGCACCTCTCGCGTGTGGAGCCGGTTGCCGTGAAGAGCGACGGCCAGGTCAAGTACGACGACGTGCGTCGGCTGTTCAGCGACCTGAACTGGACGGGCGCGAAGAGGGTCGTGAAAGACAACACGCCGCCGCCGGTCGTGCCCACGACCCCGGAAGTCGTCCCCGTGCGCGACCTCGTGCGCGTGACCTCGCTGCGCGTCGACCAGGGGAACTCCGCCGGCAGCCTCGTCTTCCTGAAGTACAAGCCCAAGGCCAAGGTCGAGAACAAGGTCCTCGGCGGTGTGTTCCTGCACGTCGGCGACACGCTCGCCGCGCCGCACGACGGCATCCGCATCGAGTCGATCTCGACCGAGGGCGTGGCGTTCGCGTTCCAGGACGCGGAGCGCGCGCACGAGACGCTCTACCCGGCCGAGTTCGACGCGCGCGCGCAGATCGTCAAGGTCGGTCCGGACGGCGTCGCGCTGCCGCCGTCGGCGAGTTCCATCCCGACGCGCCGCGGGCCGGCGATCCTCCCGGGCAAGACGACGCCTCTGGGGCGCGATCGCTACCTGCTCGGGACCGAGGACCTGCAGCAGGCCTCGGACAACTACCTCGACATTCTCTCGAACGACGTCTCGCTGCGTCAGCACCGCGATCCGCGCACGGGCCGGTACGACGGCATCGAGATCAGTAAGGTCACGCCGGGCTCGTTCGCCGAGCGTCACGGCGCGACCGAGGGTGACGTGGTCAAGAGCATCAACGGCCACGCCGTGAACAGCACGCAGGAAGCGATCAACTTCGTGAAGATCAACAAGGACAAGTATTCGACCTGGGAGGTCGTGATCGAGAACAAGGGCAAGACGCGCACGGTCACGTACCAGTCGCCGCAAGCCTGAGCCGAACCGCTCCACGATCGAACCGCGCGCCGCGTAGGATGTCCCTGCGCGGCGCGCTCGTTTCCACTCGTCCCGCGCACTACTCGACATGGCACTCGTGCTCACGGCCGACCTCGGGAACTCGCGTCTCAAGCTGTGCGTCTGGGAAACCGCCAGCGACGAGGTCGTCGCACGCGCGACGCTCGACGCGCAGGGTCGCGACGAGATCGAACGTGCGGTGGGTGAATTCGCGCGAGAACACGCGCCGATCGATGCCGCTGCGCTGTCGTCGGTCGCCGCGGCGGATCTCGATGCGTCCGTGATGGACGCGCTGCGCCTCGCCGGGATCGAGCGCGTCCTCGTCGCGCCCGATTGCGGCCTCGACATCGACGTTCGTGAGCCGGCGCGCGTCGGACGCGATCGTCTCTACGCTGCGCGCGGCTCGCTCGCGCACACCGGCGCGAGCGAGCACGAGCTCATCGTCGTGGACGCGGGGACGGCGTTGACCGTGGACGCCGTGCTGAGCCAGGACTCGGCCCGCGCGCGCGCGTCGTCCAACGCCCGCGCGTGTTTCCTCGGCGGCGCGATCGCGCCCGGACCGACGCTGCTGGCGCGCGCGCTGGCCGAGCACACCGCGAGACTCCCGCGCATCGAACCGCGCGTGGACGCCGTGCCGTTGGGCCGCGATACCGAGTCCGCGGTGCAGTCCGGCGTCGTCGTCGGTTTCCGCGGCGCGGCGATCGAGCTCGCGCGGCGCATCGCGCATACGGCTGAATTTCGCGCGCCGGTGGTCGTCGTGACGGGCGGTGCCGCCGCGTTCCTCGCGGACCTCTTCCGCGGCCCTGAGTTCGCGCGGGTCGTGCACGATCCCGATCTCGTGCAGCGCGGACTGTGCGCGAGCCTGCGCGCCGCCATCTCGCGATGAAGGCCGCGTGACGTACCCTGTGATCCCGCGAGTTTCCGTGCGCGAGCTGACGCCGCGCGGGACGGGCGCGGTCTCCGTCGTCGAGTTCTCCGGAGCGGGCGCGAGCGAGCACGTGCGCGCGCTCGCGAACCTGGAGCGCCTCGACGTCGGGGACGTGCGCCTGGCGCGCGTGCATTTGGCCGGCGACGTCGCCGACTCCGCGCTCGTCGTGTGTCGCGCGGTGGATCGCGTCGAAGTGCACGTGCACGGAAGTCCGGCGCTCGTGCGTGCCGCCTGCGCGGAGAGCACCACGGACGCGAGAGGTGGCGAAACAACGCTCGAGGATCGCGCGCTCGCCGCCTTGGCGGGCGCACCGTGCGAAGCGGCCGCGCGCATCCTCCTCGATCAGGCGGAGGGCGCGCTGCGGCAGGACCTCGAGCGGCTCGTCACGCTCGGCGATGCGCCGTTGCGTGCAGCAGCGAGCGAGCTCGCCGAACGCGGCCGCCGCGCACGGTTCGCGCTGGAACCGGCGCGCATCGTGCTCGCAGGTCCGGTCAACGCCGGCAAGTCGACGCTGTTCAACGTCCTGGCCGGCGTCGAGCGCGCGATCGTCGCCGACCTGCCGGGAACGACGCGCGACGTGCTCGTCGCGGAGGCGATGCTGGGCGCTTGGCCGGTGCGTTTGTACGACACGGCCGGCGAACGCGAGCTGGCGTCGGACACTGCCGGCCGGTCGGCGTCGGAGGACGGTGCACGCGCGATCGAAGCCGAAGGGCAACGGCGCGCGCGGCTCGTCCGGGAGTCGGCGGATCTTGTCCTGTGGCTCGCGCGCGCGGACAGTTCGAATCCCGTGATGGTCCCGGCGGCTGCCGTACGCGTGTGGACACAAGGGGATCGGCTCGCGCACGCGCCCGTGGATGCGCTGCGCGCGATCTCGGACCCGCGCGGAGCGCGCGCGCACGTCACCGCGATCCTGCGCGCGCGATTCGACCTGCCGGTGGAGCCCTGGGAGCCCGGCGTGGGCGTGCCCTTCGAGCGCGAACTCGTCGGCGCTCTCGACGCCGTCGCCCGCGGCGAAGGCGATGCGCGCGCCCTCGCCGAACGCTGGCTGCACCGGGCCTGAGGCCGAGCTCGGCCGGTCGGGGAAACCGAGCGCGCCGGTCCACGTGCACCCGCGCGATCAGATTGCTTCGCCGCTCGCGTTCGCCTACCCTCTTCGCCCGGGATGAGTGAGGTTCGTCACCTGGTTTCGATCGACGACCTGTCCCTGCCCGAGGTCCGCGCGCTGTTCCAACACGCCGCGAACTTCGCCCAGGACCTGCGCGCCCATTCCTCGATTTGCCCTGGCCGCATCGCGGCGAGCCTCTTCTACGAGGCCAGCACGCGCACGCGGCTCTCTTTCGAGTCGGCGATGTTGCGCCTCGGCGGCGGCATCCTGACCGCGGCGGACATGCGCTCGACGAGCGCGTCGAAGGGCGAATCGCTGGCCGACACCGTGCGCGTGGTGAGCGGTGGCTACGCCGACGTGATCATCCTGCGCCATCCGAGCGAAGGCGCCGCGCGCCTTGCCGCGCAGTACTCGGCGGTGCCCGTCATCAACGCCGGGGATGGCAGCCACGAGCATCCGACGCAGACGTTGTGTGACCTCTACAACCTGTGGGTCGAGCGCGGACGCATCGAAGGGCTCGACGTCGTCCTGGCGGGGGACCTGCGCTACAGCCGCACGATCCACAGCTTCGCCTACGCCCTGGCGCGTTTCGGCGCGAACGTCGTGTGCGTGCCGCAGCCCGGATTCGAGCTCCCCGAGTACGTCGTCCAGCGCCTACGCGAGGAGTTCGGCGTCGAACCGCAGCGCGCCGACGCCTCGCGCCTGGGCGACCTCGCCTCGCGCAGCGACGCCGTGTACCTGACGCCGCAGAAGCCCCACCAACTGTCGCTGTTCACGGACGCCCGCGGCTTCTCGATCGAGCGCGTCGACGCGGTGTACATGACGCGACCCCAGACCGAGCGCCATCCGGCCGGCGATCAGATGCTGGAGAACTACTTCCAGCTCGGGAAGCGCACGCTGGCCGCCGAATCGCTGCGCGACGCGGTCGTGATGCACCCGCTCCCGCGGCGCGACGAGATCGCGGCCGACCTCGACTCGGATCCGCGCAGCATCTACTTCAAACAGGCGGCGCGCGGCGTTCCGATCCGCATGGCGATCCTGGGCTGGCTCACGGGTGCGGTCGACTTGGCCACGACGCAGCGCGCGGTCGAACCGCGCACGCACCCGGTCGCGCTGGGACCGAACCCGTGTCCGAACCCGACGTGCATCTCGCGCACCGAGGCGCGCCACGTGACGCCGATGTTCCGGTTGGCCTCGCGCCTGCCGCTGCGCGCGCATTGCGCGTACTGCTCCCAGGAACTCGTGTTCGGGGTCATCGGATGCTCGACGACGCGCGTGTACCACGAGCGCGAATCGGTCGAGATCCGCAAGGTCCGCAGCGACCACCTCGTGTTCCTGCGCGACGCCGCCGAGGCGGTGAGCTTGGGGTTCGCGCCCAGCGTGCGCGGCGCGGCCGCGGGGCCGGCCGCGCTCGAACCGAGCTAGCCGGCCGCGGTCTGCGTACTTCCGGCTCCGCCCATGAGTGGGGTGAACCGGCCCCCTGGCCGTGATCGGCCGGTCGGCCGAACCGGAGCGCGCGTTCGCCCACTCCCGCTCCGTGTGTCGGTGCGAACTGTGCGGTATCGCACGCCGACGGGTCGAGCGCGGCCCCAAGGGTCGGGCAAGCCCGGCGTAGGCCCGGAAACCCCGTCGCCTGGAGGGGGGCCGCAGGGCCTCTCTCAGGCCTACCGGAGCCCCCGGCGTCCTCTCCGTGCCCCGGCCCGGCAGCCTGGGGCCCTGGCGGCACGGGGTTTGAACCCGGGCGGCGGCATGAGCCGTTTCCGCACCACCCGACGTCGATCCGCGAGCCTCGCTCGCGTGCTCCTCACCGGAGCCCAACTCGAAGGCGCGCCCGGTGCGGTGGGCGTGCGGAATTCGCGAGCCGGAGCGAAGACCTCAGCGCGCGGATTGCTACTCTCCCCGTCCCCCCTTGGTCCCGCGCGTCGCGCGGATCGGAACGCACCCCGCAGGGGTCTTCGGTCCGCGATTCTCGACGCGTCTCGACGTTCGTGAACGCCGACCCCATGAACAAGCTGAGCATTCGACACTTCGATCTTTCCCGCACACAGGTCCTCGTGGGCGCCGCGCTCGTGCTCGTTGGCGCGGGACTCGGCGGGTGCGGCGGCGGCGGCGGTGCGAGCCGTCAGTCCGTGACCGGATACACGGTCGGTTCCGTACAGGCGAACCCGGCGTCGAATGCACTCTCAAAGCAGTTCGTCGTCGACTCGAACTACGGTGGCCAGCAAACGGCGCTGCGGCTCGTCGACGCCTACTGGGGTCGCCTAGTCGACATCACGGACTCCTCGGATGCTCTGCAAGCCGTGGACGTCGTCGTCGGTCAACTCCTCGCGAACGGCACCGCGTACGAGTTCACCACGAACCCGATCACGGACAAGACGACGGCCAAGATCCGCTACGCCGCCGGCACGCAGCTGTACGCCGACGCCTACGCGTTCCTGCTGAGCGACTCGAACCTGACGCGCATCGCCGACGTCGGTCTGAACCCGGTCGTGACGATCCCGTTCATCCCGCGCAACGCGGCCATCCTGCTCAAGTTCGACGACCTGCTCGATCCGAACAAGATCGACGGCATCACGGTCCGCCTGCGCACCGGCAACCCGCCGGAGACGCCGTTCCTGGGCCGTGTCGTCCCCGACCTGAACCACGGGGACCTGGCGAACTTCGACGGTCAGCCGGGCCTCGAGTTCTATTCGACGCGTGTCGTGATCGACTCGACGATCTCCACGTTCGACGCGGAGACCTCGAACCTACCCGTGAACGCACTGGGCTTCCCGGGCAGCCTCTCGTTGGGCCAGGCCAACCTCCAGGTCCGGATCCCGACGTCGATCTACGCCGAGGCGAACCAGACGCGCGTCCTGACGAACCCGACGAACCACGCGCTGTCCTTCTCGGGCAACGGCACGGTGGATCCGGCGTCCCTGACCGACGACGTCGTGCGCTCGCTGCGCACGGGCGGCACGGGGGACGCGACCGGCGATCCGAACAACGGCTTCCTTCCGGACGACGAACCGCCGAGCATCCTCGGTCGCCAACCGGTCGTCTTCTCCGCGATCACGCCGGTTGTGGGCACCGACCTGTTCGTCACGGACCTGCAGTTCGCGTTCGCACCCTGCGCCCTGCGCCTGCGCGCCGGTGACGTCGTGCAACAGGCCGTCGGCGGCTGCACCGTGTTCGGTGTGGTGGCCTGCCCGCCGGGGCAAGTTTGCTCCGCGACGCAAGCGGCCGCGGCCAACGTCGCCAACGGCGTCGTGACCGACGTCTACTTCCGCTACGTGCGCTCGGGCGGCACGGCGAACGGCAACTGCCAGACGGCGGTGTTCTCGCCGAACCAGGTCGCGCAGCTCGGCGTGAGCTACACGCCGGTCCTGCACCCGGGTGCGGAGCCCTGCTTCGTGACGTTCTCCACGATCAGCTCGCCGCCGAACCGCGGCGTTTCGCCGGACTCGACGGTCACGGTCCGCTTCTCCGAGCCGATGGACCCGTCCTCGATCTCGGCCTTCGACACCTTCACCCTGACGCGCTACGACCGCGGCTACACGGACTCCCCGAACGATCCGGTCGACACGAACCCCGACGCGTTGCCCACGGTCGCGCCGACCTACCGCAACTTCGTCGTCGGCCGCGTCTCGGCCAGCAGCGACCTGCGCGAGTTCCGCTTCATGCCGGCGCTGCCGTTCCAGCACGTGGCCGCTGGCACCGAATCGATCTACCTGACCCTGCGCACGCCGGGCCCCGGTGCTCCCGGAGCCCGCGACCTCGCCGGCAACG
>JBBQCC010000095.1:0-13534 GCA_038318285.1 Planctomycetota bacterium
CGGCTGGCGACGGCCGAGCAACGATCCGCGGGGGGGGCGCCGCCCCGACCGGATGCCGGCGCCCGGCCGTTTAGGACGAGGGTGAAACCACCCAACCAGACAAACGGGTGGGAAAGCCAGGCCGGTTGGGGGGCGGGCAGACGGGTGGTGCGTCGGCCGGCCCGCGGATCGTTGCTCGGCCGTCGCCAGCCGATGGACTTCATGACGTCGCTCCGGACTAGGTCTGGAGCGAGTGCGAGTGCTTCGGAACGGTCAGTTCACCCACACCACGCGAAGTCCGTTCGAAAGATTGAACGTGTCCGGAGTGCAGAACGTCGGGTCGGCGTTTCGATACCAGCACTGGTACACGCGCGTCGTCGGTCCGCCGGTGATCCCGCCGCGCACGGAAATCTGCGGGTCCAGGATCTCCGGGTACGTGGAATATCCGCCCGAGTTTTGCTTCGTTCCCAGCCGGATGACCGTGCCGCTGGCGCAACGCTTGCCGTCGCCGAAGACGGCGCCCGCGCCGGCGGCAACTTCTTGCGTGCCTTGGAAGTAGAGCACCGCGCTGTTCGGCATGCCGGTCCCGAGCAGCAGGAGCGAATCGTTGCTGACCGTGGGCACTCCCAAGCTGTCGAGGCGTGCGCCGGCGACGTTCACGGAGTTCGCACAGCCGTTGCCCGCCGTTCCGACATTGCCGCACGGACAGGGAGTGCCCGTGCCATCGCCGAAACAGACCGGGGTGATCGAGTACTCGCACTCGTCCGGGACGCCATTCGTGTTCGCGTCCAGACTGGTGCCGGACTGGATGTCGCACGCGTCCGCGATCGCATTTCCGTTGCAATCCGTGTTGGCCGCGGAGCTCAGCACGATCTTGAAGACCTCGCCGCCGAGGTCGCAGATGTACAGCTCGCCCGCCGCATCCTCGCCGAAGGAGGAGACCGAGTTGATCGCGAGACCGCCGCCCGGCGCGAGTTCGGCCGTGCGGTTCGTGATGTTCGTGACCGTCGAACCGTTGTAGCGGAACGACGTGATCATCGCGCTGCAGTAGTCGGAGTAGAAGTACGTGCCCTGCAAGCCGCACAGCGCCGTGCCGCGGTAGACGTAGCCACCCGTGATCGAGCACCCAAACGAGTGCGTGTACTGGTGAACCGGGAGCGTCAGGGCCGGAGAGTTGCACGTGCATCCGCTGGAACCGGTGCAGCTCGTCCCTTCCATGCAGCGCCAACCGAAGTTCAAGCCGCCGACGCCCGCGGGCGCGACGTCCACTTCCTCGATCGAGCCTTGTCCAACGTCGCCGATGTACATCTGACCGGTCAGGCGATCGAAGCTGTTTCGCCACGGATTGCGCAGGCCGTAGAACCAGATCTCGTCGTCGCCGGTGATCCCGACGAACGGATTCGTCGGCGGGATCGCGTAGTTGCGCGTCGCGTCCGTCGGGAAGTCGTCACCGTTCACGTCGATGCGCAGCATCTTCCCGAGCAGGTTGTTCGTGATCGTCTGCGCGTTGTTCATCGGATCGCCGCCGGAACCGCCGTCGCCCATCGCGATGTAGAGGTAGCCGTCGGGTCCAAAACCGATCCAGCCGCCGTTGTGGTTGCCGAACGGCTGCGGAATCGTGAGCAACGTCATCGCCGAGGCCGGATCGACGGAGGTCGAAGTCGCGAACGGAGCGTTCGCCGTGTAGCGCACGATGGTCGTCGCACCCGAACCGTTCGTGTAGTCGACGTACAGGTATCCGTTCGACGCGAAGTTCGGATGGAACGCGAGGCCGAGCAGACCTTGCTCACCGCCGGCGACGATTCCCGAAACCGTCAGGTAGAGCGTCGGACTGACGACGCCGGTGCCGAGGTCGAGAACCTTGATGCGCCCTGTGCCGCCCGAGCCCTGCTCGACGATGAACAGCCGGTTCGTGTCGCCTGGCGGCGAGGTGACGAACACGGGCGACGAGAGTCCGCTGGCGACACGGGTCGTCGTGAGGCCGACTTGTGCCGTGCCGGACGCGGCGAACGCGACCGCCAACGTGATACCGACGAGTGAGAAGAGCTTCGAAGCCTTGCTGGACATGGGGCGATCTCGTGAGCGGAGTTGGACGCGCGTCGGCAACGTGCGCGCACCGACCACCCGAGCGTAACCCGGATCGTGCATGACGACATCGGGCCGACCCTTTCAGAGCCGGCCCGAATGGAATCACGAGGTCGCGTCGCCGGGGCGGCGCGCCCCGATCAGTACACCTTGCTCAGGATCCGGTTCGGTGCCGGCGTGCTCGGCATGTTCCATTGGCTGCCCTGGTCAAGAGTCAGGAACGGTTGTGACGCGGCGTCGACTCCGATGAGTTCGATGTTGATCGTGATCTCGTCACCCGTGGTCAGACCGCCCAACGCGAAGCTCAGGGTCGTGACGCCACTTGCATTCGTCAGCGGCGACACGAGGAACGGGCCGCCGAAGGCGTCGAACGGCAACAGCGTGGTGAAGTTCGTCACGTTGAACCCGGTGAGTTGGATCGACGTCCCTCCCGGCGTCCAGGTGCTCTGCAGCACGTCGTTCTTGAAGATTCGTGCGACGACTCGCCGGTTGGCCAAAGGCGTCTCCGGCGGTCCGCTCACCTTCTCGTCGACACGGATCGTCGCGGTGGCGGTCATCGTCCCCGCGACTTTGGTCACGGTGGTCCAGCCGAGGCTGCCCACGATGGCGACACCAGCGACGTCGTTGAACGGCCGCGTCGTAATGGGGCCGGGGCCCGGGTTGTACGCGGGCATCTGGGGTAGAGCCGTCGCAGCAGATGGACGGCCGGCGAGATCGATCGCGGTCAGAGTTCCCGCGTAGTTCAGGCTGGTCGCTGCCGTCGAGTGCAGATCGTTCAGGACCAGTGTGTGCGTCAAGGAGGGGAATTGCGTGGCAGCGGACTGCAGTGGACCGCCGCTGAACGAATAACTCGCCTGGATCACACACGGCTCGTTCGTCTCGACGTTGATGCGCGCAACCTTGCCCGCGACGAGCTGCGTCGCCGCGCGGACGATGATCGGGTCCGTGACGTCGTTCGAACCGATCGCTGGGTTCGTCGGATTGCCACCGTTCCGTTGCTCGTGCCCATCGGGCCAACCATCGCCGTCCGTGTCGCTGACGTCGGGGTTCGTCCCGTTCGACACTTCCTTGAGGTTCACGAACTGGTCACGGTCGAAGTCGATCCCGAAGCCCTCGCCGGTTCCGACCGGAAGTCCGACGCAGGCCAAGCTCGCTTGTCCGTTGCGTGCCTGCGTGAGGAAGAACGGGAGCTCCTGGGGCGTGCCGCCGTCCTCGGGAACGAATCGACCCTGTGCCGGAGTGCGTCGGCGATCGAACCACCAGCGCATCGGCACGAGCGAGCCGCCCCGCGTGAACTTCCCGAACAGCACGATGTCGCAGTTGCGCACGATCGCCTGGGGCACGAAGTAGTTCTTCATCGCGGCCGTCGCCGCGGTGATGTTGGCTTGGTCGAGGAGAACGGCACGGTAGGCCGCAGGCGCGATGCCCTGGTCGTACTGACGCACGAACGCGGTGATGTCGCTCTGGAGCTGAGGCAGGCCGGCCGTGAAGAACCCCACGAAATCGTGGATGCTCG
Organism: Planctomycetota bacterium; assembly: GCA_038318285.1. Taxonomy (GTDB): domain Bacteria; phylum Planctomycetota; class UBA1135; order UBA1135; genus JAEUHZ01. The sequence continues at coordinate 3,581 of JBBQCC010000095.1, forward strand.
GTGCCAGACCGGCGTGTGTCAGGCCGGTTCCCAGCAGCGAGTACTGCAGGCTCTCGAGTGGGCCCGATCCGCTCAGCGGAACCAGCTGCACGGTGTGCAGCTGCATGCCTGCCGTCGTGGTGTCAGCGTCCTGATCCTTCCTGTAGAGCTCGTTGAAGGGCGCGACCTTGATGAATTTCCGGCGCGGGTTCAGGTCTCCGAAATTGGTGCCATCGGGAACGGTGTCGTTGCTCGTGGCGATCGGCCCGTTGTGGCAGCTCTCGCAGAACGCGCCTTGTGCGAAGAGCGTCTTGCCGCTGACCGCGTTCGCCACGGGCGCGCCCGGAGGCAGGACGGGTTGCAGCGTGCTGCTGACGACCCGCGTCTCGTCCTCGAAGGGATTCGGCGGCGTCTGCAGCGACAGCACGTACGCCTCGAAATCCGAGAACTGGGTCGGCGTCAGCTGCGCACTCGCACCGAGCAAGCTCACGAATGCCCCGTTGAAATCGGCCAGGTTGTTCCGCTGTTCACCGCGCCAGTGGAACGGCACCGATTTGGAAATCCCGTCCAGGGTCTGGGTGACCATCGGGCCCTTGTCGTCCTTTTCGCTGCCCAGGTTCCACGCGACCATGTCCGTGCGTCCGTCGACGTGGCAGCTGAGGCACGAGGCGTTGTTCTTCGCCGAGTGCGAAGCGCTGTAGGCGATGGTGCGTCCCGCCTTGATCTTCGTCGGCGTGGGGTCGAGGCCGAGCGAGAGGTTGTGCACCTGCGTCCAGGCCAGTCCGACTTGACGCACGTCGATCGTGTTCGTGCCCCAGCAGTACACCATCACGCGATCGGCGACCGGCGAGTAGAGCAACGCTCGCGGAATGCTCCCCGCGGTCAGGTCGAACTCGCTGACGAATCCACCTGCGGGGTCGACCAGCATGACGTTGTCCGTCAGGAGCCCGGCGATGACCGCGTAGCCGAATTGCCCGAATGCGAGCGCGTACGGCTGACCGACGGACTTCGTCGGGTCGTAGCCGCCCGTGACGGTGTCCAGGTCGATCTGCGCGAGTGGCGTGGTCTTCGGCGCACCGATCGCGGGCAGGGTGCTGATCGACAGCTGATTCTTGACGATGTCGCCGCGGATCGACTCTTCCGTCTGCTTCGCCGGATTCTTGTTGTTCGCGTCGGTGTTCAGTTGCCAGACCTGACCCGTCACGGGGTTGACCCCGACGGCGAACTGGATCGTGCCCACGTCCGTGGTGATGGGTTGGACCGCTCCGCTCGAACGAATGAGGCGGAACAGGTCCTCGTCCGGGAGCTGTGTCCCGTTCTGCGCCGCGGTCTCGAAGTCGACGACGGTCGGTCCGTCGTGCATCGGGTTGATACCCAAGGTGAAGCGGCGCCGCGCGCCCGAGTTGTTGCCCGAGATCAGCGGCGCGACGAGCACGTTCTTGTTGGCGTCGAAGCACATGAAGAGCGGGTTCTTGCACGGCATGCGGAACACGCGAACGACGCTCGGCACCGTCAAGTCGATCTCGGCGACGGCGTCCGCGGCCTGGCACGAGACGAAGGCCCGGTTCGTGGCTTGGTCGATCAAGAGGTCGCCGGGTTCGCCCAGGATGAGACCGGCCGAATCGCGCAGTTCGAGAACCTTGCGCACGTCGCCCGAAACGCGGTCGTGGATCAGGAGCGCGTACGTGTCCCGGCACGCGACGACGAGCCGGTCGCCCGGAGTCGTGCCCGATTCGGTCCACAGGCCGATCGAAACGGGCGATTTCGCGGTGTGGATGACCTGCGTGTTCGCGCCGGTGGCCAAGTCGAACCGCAGGATGCGACTGGCGTGCGTGTTCAGGGCGAACAGCGTCGAGTTGTCCGCAGTCATCGCCATCGGACGAACCGGGGGCGCGTTCAGGTTGACGAAGTCACCCTCGACGCTGTCGAGGATGTCGAAGGGCGCCGTGGACTGGGCGTGCGCAGTGTTGCACCACGCCGCGATCGCCAAACAGGAGAGGAGGAGGAGTTTCGACTTGGGAGGTCGTTTGGCCGACATGATTGGATCCCGGGAGCGCGGAGCAGGAAGAAGAGCAGTTCCGGCGCCTCGTGGTGGCGCCTTCTGAGGCCGCGCGCTCGAGTCGGTGACTCGATTGCGAGCGGTCAGAAAGCGCGCGCCTCGCATTTCTTCTGGCGGAAGCGGCCTCCCTGTCCGCCGCTCGGTCTCCCGGAATTGCGGGAGCTACGTACGATCCCGTGCGGATTCCCAAGATCGATCCGGTTTGGCGTGGGTGGAGTGGCGATCGCGGACGAGCAGGGGAGCGCGGGTTGGACGTTCACGCTGTCACGACGGGTCGTGGGCGCCATGCTGCACGTGCAAGCCGCGGAAGGCGGACCCACGACGCATGTCGAGCGGATTCACTCGAAGAGACGCGGATCGGGCGCAGTTCCTCTACGGGGGCTCTCGAGCGGGGAATGAGCGCCTGCGTCTACGTCAGCGCAGCACGAGCCGGCCTTGCAGCGATTCGATCGAAACCGATCCACCGAAGTTCGCCGGGGCGCCCTGCATGCCCGGCGGCTTGAAGCCCGTGGACCACCAGAGTTCCGCTCCGACGGGCATCGAGAACCGGACATGCGTCGTCTCGCCGACGAGGCTTGGAGTGTCGACACCGAGCCCGCCCCACTGCTCGTGCAGTTGCCAGCCGAGCCTCCAGTACTTGCCTTCCGGAGGCGCCGTGCCGCAGCGGAGGTCGAACTCCACCTCGCGTCGCGGGGCGACGACGTAGCTGCTGCCGTCCTGACGCTCGAACAACCAGCTCTCGTCGTGGTCACCGAGGAGCAATCCGATCGTCAGCCAACGTCCGGGATCGGCGGGCCACGGGCGCGGGTCGTCACCCGCATCGGACTTCGCTGCGAGGAGATGTCGGTCCTTCGAGCTGTTCTCGGCGTTCTCGAGAGAGATCGACATCGATCCATCGCTGTTCACCACACCGCCACGGATCTGCCAGAACACGTCGGGCATCGCGGAGATCCGCAGGTCCATCCAGCGCAGAAAATCGGGCGACACGCCGTGTCCCGGCGCGAGCGTGATCTCTGCCGACCGACGTTCGAGGAGGATCTCGCCGCAGTCGAAGCTGCGCGCGCCGGCGGTCTCGAACTCACGCTCGAACGTGTCGAATCCGGCCGCCTTGACCTCGACGAACAACTTCGAAGGCCGAGCGAGCACCATCTCATCCGTCAACGCGACGTGCATCGGCCCACGCGCTTCGAAACAGCCCGTGGGTTCCGTGACGAGCGGGAAGTTCTCGCAGCGCCAATAGACTCTTGTCTGTTCCTGGTCGCGGAACTCCCAGATGAAGGTCGCCGCCGTGACCGGACTCTTGTCGTCGGCGGCCAACAGGCAACCGCGCATCACGAACGCGGGCTGCAACTCCACGTTGCGATCCGACCCGTCGTGCACGAAAGTCAGTCGGTTGTAGGCGCACGTCGTTTCGTCGCGCGCTCCCAGCATCAACGGCACACCGGTCGGCACGAAATCGAGCGTGTAGTCCGAGCTTCCGGCGGGGAGTCTCTGCGCGTCCATCCACAAACTGCGTGGGTCGTAGATGACGACAGTTCCCCAGACGAATTGCTCGACGGCGACCGGTTCGTGGTAGGTGTCGTGCGCGATGCCCAACCGGAACACGACGTCACCTTGGGGTTGATCCGCCGGACGCTGGACGTGTAAATGCAGCGGCGAACCGACGGCTCCGCGGTCGACCGGCACCGTCCACGCGCCGCGCGCTCCCGGCAGAACTCGCAAGTGCACGTCGGCGCGTTGGTGGTCGGGCCACAGGATTTCGACGTCCAGCTCGTCCTTGTGAACGGCCGCGCGCACGAGGTCGTGCGAAACCGCGATGCACCACGTGTCGTCCGACAGGAATCCGAACGCCACGGATTGGCGCATCTGGGGTCGCATCGGACGGTCGCTGGGACCGTAGTCCGACACGCGAATGGAACGCGTCCGCGTGCGCAGGCCCTTCGCTTCGAGCGTCAAGAGCGCATCCGGTTCGAGCGCCAGATCTTCGCCGAAATGCGTAACGGCCTGCGGAATGTGTCCCGGTGCGCGCAGAAGGCGTGGCAACGGAATCGAGGGATCGAGCGCGCAACGATCGTGATCGAGTTCGGCTCGCTTCCAGTCTCCCTGCGCGTCCTGCACGTCGACGAACGGCAAGGGCAGGCCGACTGCGGATCGCACGACGACGAAAGGTTCGACGATCGCGGTCGCTTCGGATTGCAGCTTGGCGCCTTCGGCAGCCTCGTTCGCATTGCGGTGCTCGTCACGCGTCGCAGGGTTCGCGAGCTCGCTCGACTCGACGCTCGTCGATCGCGCACTCACACTTTCGCTCCGCACGTCGCGGAGCTCGGACGTGGCGTACCACGTTGCGAGCCCGAGCATCACGACGCCAACTCCCCCTGCGATCCACTTGGCCTTCATCAGCAGTATTCCCTGCGCGATCGTCGCGAGTCCGACCACCGGAACGGAGACCGCGGCGGCCTTCTGACCTTCGATGCCCAGCAGGGCGACGGCCCAGCTGCTCGAGTCCTCGCCGAACTCGCCGTCGAGTCGCGTGCGCAGCATCGCGAGACCCGTCAACAGTCGCTTGCGCACCGTCGTCTCGCTCGCGCCTAGTCGTTCAGCGACTTCAGCGATCGGCAGCTGGTCCAAGTAGCGCAGCAAGATGGTCGAGCGGTACGGCTCGGCGAGGCGCATCACCGCGTCGACGACGCATCGCGAGCGCTCGCCCCGCTCGACCGCATCCGTCGAACCTAGTTGGGCCTCCGGGCGCGAAGCCGCGAATTCGCGAGCGCGGCGCGCGGTCTCTGCGCGTGCACGATCGATCGCCAACCGGCGCGCGGTGGTGGCCAGCCACGCGTGCAGCTTCGTCAGCGAACTCAGGCGGTCATGCGACGCGCGACGCAACGCCCTCCACACCACTTCCTGCGCGAGGTCGTCGGCCAGCGTGTCGTCGCGCACGATCGCCAGCGCCAGCCTGCGCACCCACGCGAGGTTCGCGGCCAGATCGGCATCGAAGTCGTCAGGTCGAACGGATTCCATCTCTGTGTACAAGACGGAGCCCGATTGCTCCGCCGGTAGGCATTCTCGCGGAAATCGGACCCCTGTCGGCGTGCGCCGACCGACTCGGGCTGGTGGTGCGCGGTTCCACGCGTGCATCCACGTCCCGCGAGGGTGTCACCCATGTCCCTGGTCGCACCAGGCTCAACTCCCCGGCTCGGCGCTGACCTTCTCTGGACGCGATTCCTCACTTCTAGTGCCGGCATGCTCGCTCGCTGAGCACTGGATCGTGTCCGCGCCTGATCCCCGAAGCCATTCCGCGCGTCCTCGATCTCGGAGCCGCCATGCCCGAGATCAGTCGCTTCTTCGGAATCGTGATTCGCATGTACCACAACGATCACAGCCCCGCGCACTTCCACGCGATCTACGGCGAGCACGAGGCGTCGATCACGATCGCGACGCTCGAACTCGAGTCGGGCTCCCTACCGCGTCGGGTGAGGAGCTTGGTCCTGGAATGGGCCGCAGAGCATCGAAACGAGCTCTACGTCGACTGGGAGCTCGCTCGATGTGGACGGCCATTGGCGCCCATCGAGCCCTTGAGCTAGGTTCAAAACCATGACTCTGCTGCGCATTCGTTCCGCGACCGCGATCGGGGATTCAGCACTCCGTCTCGTCTTGACGGACGGCGTCATCGTCGAGCGTGAACTGCGCTGCATCCTGACGGGACCAATCCTCGAATCGCTACGAACGAACCCGACTGAGTTCGCGCGAGTGCGCGTCGAGGGCGGATCGGTCAGCTGGCCCAACGGCGGCGACCTGTGCCCCGATGTCGTGATCTGGGGCGGGCATCCGCCGGCGGAAGGATCTGCGCGTCCGCCGACTTTCCTGGTGGTCCCGTCGCAGGATTCGCGCAGGGACGAGCAGTACGTGGCCGACGGTCCGTGACTGCGGCTTGATCCCAGCGAGAGCGCGCTGAGTGGATCATGCGGACCGCCTCGACAGCTGAATCGAGAGGCTGGCGACCGCGCTGAAGAGCACCTCTGCGATGCGGAGAGACTGACGCCGGCGCAACACGTCGAGCACCCTGAGCGCGCACGCCGATGCCACGATGGCGCTCGCGCGCGCACGGCAGACGCGACGCGCACGGTCCATCTTCCGAGGTTTCCGTCTTGTCGATTCGATCGCTGGTAGCTCTCATCTCGCTCGTTTGTGCCGCTCAGTCCTCGTTGGCGCCCTCATCCGCCGCGCAAGGAGGTGTCGTGCACTACTGCCAACCCGGTGCATCGGGCGCGTGGCTCGCCGTGTCGGGCAGCGCGAGCTTTGCCGCGAACGGCGGCTCAGGCGACTTCACTCTGCACGCATCGAACTTGCCCGCCAGCACGACGGGCGTTTTCTTGATGGGGTCGGGCATCACGCAAGGCTTCCCGTTCGGACTGGGATATCGCTGCGTCGCGGGGCCCGTGTACCGCTTGCGCGCGGTCAGCGCTGCGCCGGGCGCGACGAGCGTGTCGCACACGCTCGATTACTTGGCGCTGACGAACGCGTCGAACTTGATCACGCCCGGTTCGGCGTGGACGTTCCAGTTCTGGTTCCGCGCGGGCGGCAGCTTCGACTCGACCGACGCCGCGCAGGTCGTGTTCGGTCCGCCGGAGCCCGTCATCGGTGCGTCGTCGATCGCGAGCGGCAACTTCTCCTTGCATCCCCTGGGCTGGGCGATCGGCGGCGGGATCGTGCTCGTGCAGGACTCGACGCGCTGGAACGCGCTGTGGGCGGCGCACGATCCGGCACAAGCCCCCGCGCCTTTCGTCGACTTCACGCAGGACGTCGTGGTGGGCGTGTTCGGCGGCTGGCGGCCGACGAGTGGCTACTCGATGCAAGTGACGAACCTCGACCTGTCGGTCGCGACGCTCGACGTGCGCACGCTCGAGGTCGCGCCCGGTCAGAACTGCAATGTGCTTTTCGTGACCACGCAGCCGTTCGAGTTCGTGCGCCTGCCGCGCGTCGAGTTCCTGCGTCTCGGCGCGTGGTATCGCGACACGTTCTCGCAGGCGTGCTTCTGATCCTGTGAACCCGAAACCCCGTACGGAGCCAGGTAACTTCGGACGGGGTTTCTCGTACGGCGTGGCCGAGAGCGGCGGCGCTGCAGAAACCCCGTCCGAAGTTACCTGGCTCCGTACTCGAACGGCCTTCGGATCAGGGCAGGATCGTCATCGGTACCCAGTTCGAGGTGAGGTGCAGCGACGAACGTACGAGCCCTTGCAGGTAATACGTGCGACCGAGCGCCGCCGACGAAGCGGGAACCTGGAAGTCCGCAGCGGCAGTACCCAGCGCTCCGACGGTTCCGACTGCGATGCGACGCAGGCTGTGTCTCGGCAGCCAGAGCGCTTCCGATGTGTCGAGGAATGCGGGTGTTTCGAGCACGCGCCCGCTCAGCAGCACGCTCGCGTTCTCTCCGGGTTCGCCGTAGACGACGAGCTGCACACTCTGCCCCGAGAAGGGGACGCCGCGCACCTCGAGTTCGTCGCCGCCGAGGTGGATCAGGTCCAGTTGCCGCCCGCCCGTCGGACCTGCCTGTGGTGCCACGCTCGTCGCGACCACCCAGCGCCCATCGCCCGACACGTCGATGTCGACCGCGGAACCGGGCAGATTCAGCGTGTAGATCGGAACGTTCTGATCGCGCCGGAAGACGCGCACTTCGGCCAGGAGGTCGGGCTCGTCACCGGCTTGCGCCACCGCGATGATCCCGCCGTCGTCCGACACCTCGATGTTCTCGCAGAAGTTCTGGAGTCCGCCCGAACTCGAAATGATCTCGGTCATGGTGAGCATCCGGCTCGGGACGTCCAGGCATTGCGTCCAGACCTCGGTGGAAGGGAGGGGATACGTGAAGAAGGAGACGCCCCAGGCACAGGTGTCGCCGTCGCGCGACAATGCGAGGTGCTGGATGCTGCCTGCGATCGGCACGGTGTCGTGGTGCTGATAGCTCGTGCCATCCCAGCGGTAGATCTGCACTCCGGCTTCGGGGAATGCGAGCGTGCGTCCATCGCCTGACAAGGCGACGGGACGATTCGAGAGGTAGGAGGCCGTGTCGAAGGTGAACAGCGTGTTGCCGTTCGTCAGATCGAGTACGGCGATGCTCGTTTCGTAGCTGATCGCTGCGCGCGTGGCGTCGTCCGAAATGTCCAAGCCCCACAGCGCTCCCGAAGGGCTCGGCCAGATGTGGAGCGGGACGGCCGAATCTCTCGTGAAAACCAGGATCTCGAGCGGCGTGACCGCGTTGCCGGGGAACCAAGCCACGATCCGGCTTCCGTCCCGTGACACGCTGACATAGGACCAGCCGGCCGTGATGACGGGATGCTCGTAGCTCCAGCGGAACCCCTGCGAGTCGCCGACCTTCACGGAATAGAGGTACTCGTTCGGACCGCCGACACTTCTCCGGCCGATCGAGGCGCACACATCTCCCTCGAGCGCCGCATCGGAGGACAGGACCTCACCGAGCGAACTCGTCGTCCACAACGTCGTGGGAGGGTCCGAGTCGAAGCGCGAGAGGAGCCGACTCTGCCCCGCAATCACGGAGCCCCAGACGAACGTGCCGTGCTGCGCCAGTTTGGCGAAGTTGTCGGTTCCGTACGGAATCTGCTGAGTCCACACGACGCCCGGCGGCCGGGAGTGCACCGTTTGAGCTTCCGCAGTTCCGAGGCAAGTGATCCATGCGAGAGCAAGCGCTGTGCGGTTCATGGAAGTCCTTCTGGGATGGGTCATGAAGACACCGATCGCCGATTCGAGCACCCGAGCCTTGGCCCGCCGCCGTGAACGCGCTGCGAGGTCAGTTCCCTCGCAAGAATGCGGCTGAGGGTCACGACAGACATGTCGTGATCCTGTTCGCAGAGCGTACCCAGGGACATGCGCCGAGGTCGGCAGCTGCGGAGGCGCAAAGTTCGTAGGGAGTCTGGCTCGCCTCCGCCGTTCTCCCGCGGCGCGCGAGGGAACTGGTCCGCGGAACAGGTCCGCGAGTCGAGGGAGCGCGGCCGAAGCGAGCAGGACTCCGCCCTGGAATTCGCGGGCGAATCCGCACGGACCTCGATTGCAGGCTTGCCGACGCCCCGTCGCGGGGACGATAGACTGCTCGACTCGAATTCCGCGCCAACCGGCCCGCTCACGCGCCCGTACCGCGCCGTTCGGCCTCTCCCGCAGCGTGTCGTCCCTCAGCCCCATGCAACGCCGGCTCACCGCCGGCCTCGTTCTCGTCGCCCTGGCGACTCCCGCCTGGGCCTACATCGGCCCGGGGGCGGGTTTCGCGGCGGCGGGGTCGCTTCTGGTGCTGGTCGGAACGTTTTTCCTGGCGTTCGGGATCATCGCGATCTGGCCGTTCAAGGTCGTGATCCGTGCCGTGATCGGCAAGAAGCGCGGCCCCTCGAAGTACGACCGCGTCGTCGTCATCGGCCTCGACGGGTTCGACCCGCGCATGGCGCGCAAGCTGATGGAGGCGGGGCGGCTGCCGAACCTCGCGAAGCTGGCCGAGCGCGGCACGTTCTCCAACCTCGACACGGCGTGCCCGTCGATCTCGCCGGTCGCGTGGTCCACGTTCGCGACGGGCACCGACGCATCGCGCCACAACATCTACGACTTCCTCACGCGTGATCCGTGCAGCTACGCGCCGATGCTCAGCTCGAGCGACATCCGGGCGGTCCCGAAGACCCTGAATCTGGGGCTGGCCGAGATCCCGCTGGGCACGAAGTTCGTCTACCGCTCGCTCCAGAAGAGCCAGCCGTTCTGGAAGTTGCTCGGTGACACGCGCGTGTGGTCGTCGATCATCCGCGTGCCGATCACGTTTCCGCCGCAGCCGTTCAAGAACGGCGTGCTCTTGAGCGGAATGTGCGTGCCCGACTTGCAGGGGACGCAGGGCAGCTTCTCGTTCTATTCGACGAAGACGCGGCCGGCGG